>NZ_JBQCEE010000137.1:0-8842 GCF_051960575.1 Jatrophihabitans sp. | reverse complement strand
GCCCGACCTCGGCGCGCAGCTCGGCGAGCTCGCCCGCGTCCGCTGCGGGCGCGGTGGCCGAGCGTTCGACCGCGGTCGCGACGACCTCGCACCAGCCCTCGGGGCGGACCAGCCAGGCGATCGCCGCCGCCGCGAGCGGATCGCCGTCGGGCATGTCGCCCTGCTCGAGCTTCTCGAGCAGCGCCGGGTCGTCCTTGCGCAGCAGTTCCGCGAGCGCGGCGCGGAAGTCGTCGTCACGCTCGAGCGCCACGCCCACGGCCGCCGTCCCGAGCCGGCGCCGCTTCGACGGCGTGAACCGGGCGATCGCCCGCAGCGAGGCCGGGACGGCATCGGCGTCCAGGCGGCCGAGCAGGTCGGCGGCGAGCGTCAGCGCCCGGCCACGCACCGGCTCCGGCAGCTCGTCGTCCACCTCGTCGAGGGTACGGACGGGCGCGTCGCGCAAAGAATTGTCAGACCCTCTGCCTACCGTCCGCCGCATGACCGCCGCCCGCACGCTCGGCCCCCAGGTCGGCCACCAACTCGGTCTCGACGAACTCGGCGAGCCGCTGCGCGAGACGACCTTCGTCGTGGTCGACCTCGAGACCACCGGCGGCGCCGCCGCCACCGACGGCATCACCGAGATCGGCGCGGTGAAGGTGCGTGGGGGCGAGGTGCTCGGCGAGTTCCAGACGCTGGTGAACCCCGAACGCGTGATCAACCCGTTCGTCAGCGTGCTGACCGGCATCACCGACGCCATGGTGAGCGGCGCCCCCACCATCGCGACCGCGCTGCCGGCCTTCCTCGAGTTCGCCCGCGGCTCGGTGCTGGTGGCCCACAACGCGCCCTTCGACGTCGGGTTCCTCAAGACGGCCTGCGACGCGCAGCTCATCGCGTGGCCCGGCTTCCCGGTCGTCGACACCGCAGTGCTGGCCCGTCGCGTGCTGACCCGCGACGAGGTGCGCAACTGCAAGCTCCGCACGTTGGCCGACTTCTTCCACGCGGCCACGACCCCCGACCACCGGGCGCTGCACGACGCCCGGGCGACCGTCGACGTGTTGCACGGGCTGCTCGCCCGCCTCGGCAACCTCGGTGTGCAGTCGCTGCCCGAACTGCGGGCCTTCACCGCGCAGGTCAGCGAGGCGCAGCGGCGCAAGCGGCACCTGGCCGACGGCCTGCCGAACGGCCCGGGGGTCTACATCTTCCGCGACGGCACCGGCCGCCCCCTCTACGTCGGCACGAGCCGTAACCTGCGCAGCCGGGTGCGGCAGTACTTCGTCGCCAGCGAGACCCGCAGCCGCAGGGTCGAGAGGGTCGGCCTGGCCGATCGGGTCGACCCGATCGAGTGCGCGCACGCGCTCGAGGCACAGGTGCGCGAACTGCGGCTGATCGCCGCGTACAAGCCGCGCTACAACCGGCGGTCGAAGTTCCCCGAGAAGGCCGTGTGGCTCAAGCTGACGTCCGAGCCGTTCCCGCGGCTGTCGATCGTCCGCGAGGTCCGGCCGGACATGGTGTATCTCGGGCCGCTGCGCACCCGCCGGCAGGCCGAGGCGGTGCGCGACGCGATCCACGACGCCGTGCCGCTGCGGCAGTGCAGCGACCGGCTCTCGCTGCGCAAGGTGGTCCGCGCCGCGTGCGCCCTCGCCGGCATCGGCCGGTGCGGCGCCCCGTGCGAGGGCGGCACGACACCGGAGGAGTACGCCGCGCTGGTCGGCCTGGTCGCCTCCGCCTGGACGGGCGACGTGCGGCCGCTGCTGCAGCCCCTCGAGGCCAAGCTGTCCACGCTGTCGGGGGCGCAGCGCTACGAGCACGCCGCCGTCGTGCGCGACCGCATCGCCACGGTCGTGCGGGCATGTGCCCGCATGCAGCGGCTCACCTCGTTGCGCCGCATCGCCGAGCTGGTCGCGGCCCGACCGGACGGCGCGGGCGGCTGGGAGCTGAGCGTCATCCGGCAGGGTCGCCTCGTGGCCGCGGGGGTCGCGGCACGCGGCGTCGCGCCGTGGCCGGTCGTCGAGGCGCTGCTGGCCACCGCCGACGTCGTCGACCCCGAGCACATGCCGCTGGCCGAAGAGACCGAACGGCTGCTCGACTGGCTGGAGGAACCCGGCACCCGGCTGGTGGAGAGCAGCGACCCGTGGACGATGCCCGCCTTCGGCGCCGGGCACCTGCGCTCGTACCTGGGCGACCTCCGGCGGTCGGCCGATCCGTTCGCCGACCGCCGCCGGCTCCGGGTCGACTCGCGTCCGGCCCGGGCCTCGGCGTGACTCGGGGGTCCGGGCACGCCGTGGCCCGCGGTGGGCGCGCACCACCGCGTCCGGCACTAGCATCGGCAGGCGTGATCACAGCGATCGTGATGGTCTCCGTCGAGGCGAACCGCATCCCCGAGGTCGCCGAGGCGATCGCCGGGCTCGACGGCGTCAGCGAGGTCTACTCGGTGGCCGGCGACGTCGACCTCATCGCGATCGTGCGGGTGAAGCAGTTCGACGCCATCGCCGAGGTGATCGCCGGTCGGCTGTCGAAGGTCGAGGGCGTGGTGCACACGGACACGCACATCGCCTTCCGCGCGTACTCGCGGCACGACCTCGAGTCGACCTTCTCGCTCGGGCTCGACTGACGCGTCGGCCCGGCCGACAGGCGGAGGCCGCCACAGGTCGGGTCAGCGGCCGTTGAGCCGGCTCAGGTAGGCGTTGTAGGCCGCGCGGGCCTCGTCGGCGTCGTCCAGGTCGCCGACCGACGCATCATCGGTCGACGCACCGGTGGTCTCGCCGAAGTGGGCGCGGCGCGCCTGCTCGAGCCAGCCGCTGCTGTCAGGGCGGTCGTCCGCGGCGCGCAGCCACGCGACGACCAACGCGACCATGATCACCGCCATGATCCCGTCGCCGCCGACCCACATGATCGCGCCGCCGGTGCGGGTGTCGGTGAGCCCGTTGACCTGCAGCGTCGACGGTGTGAGCGCCACGGCGCCGGTGCCCTGCAGCAGGACGATGCCGGTGAACGTGTCGACGGCCATGGCGACGGCGAGCAGCAGCCAGCGCACCGGCGAGCTCAACCGCCACCGGATCGGCTCGTCGCCGACCACGAGCACGAAGAACTGCCACCCGACCAGGAGGAAGACGAGATGTTCGACCTGGCCGGCCCACGTCGAGCGCATGATGTGGTCCATCACGCCGGTCAGGTGGGTGCCGACGATCACGGCCGCGTAGGTCGCCAGCGCCAGCGGCGGCGAGGTCAGGGCGGACACCACCCGGCTGCGCAGGGCGGCGCGGATCCGGTCGGCGGTGGCGGGCCGTGCCACCGTGACGGCCAGGCGGAACGGGCTGCCCGCGACGAGCAGCGCGGGCGCGACCATCACCAGGCACAGGTGCCCGGCCATGTGGGCGGTGAAGAGCACCTTGTCGTACACGGCGATGCTGCCGCATGTCGCGAAGACGATGACCACGAGGCCGGCGAAGTACGACACGGTGCGGGGCCACGGCCACCTGGTGCCTGGGGCACGGTCGGCCAGCCGGGCCAGCCCGCTGACGTAGAGCGCGGCGAGCACGACGACCACCAGCAGCGCCGGGGCGTCGAACTGCCAGGCGGTGAAGAACTCCGACGACAGCAGCGGACGCACGATCGCGGGCGCGCCGCCACGGGTGATGGCGTCGGCCGTCGACATGCCGTGCATGCCGGCCATGTCGTGCCCGGCGCCGGTGTCGCGCAGTGAGCGCACGACCGCGACGATCAGCCCGGCGACGAGCGCGGCAGCGACCGCCCACGCGACCACGACGAGCCGCGGCACGCCTCGGCGGGCCGGGGTCGACGGTGGTGCAGCCACGATCCCAGTATGGTCCGCGCCGGTGCGGGCCCGGCTGCGGGAAAGGTCACCCTCAGGCGGCCGCGCGGCTCGAGGCCACCCACCGGTCGAGCAGGGCGGCGGCCGCGCCGGTGTCGACCGCCCGCGTCGCCTCGTCCAGCCCCGCCGCGACGACCTCGTCCAGGTCGCCGGCCAGTCCGTCGTGCGCCGCGATCGCCGCCGCCGCGTTGAGCAGCACGGCGTCGCGCACACCGGGCGCCCCGCCGGCCAGCACCTCGCGCACGACCCGGGCGTTGAACGGCGCGTCCGCGCCGCGCAGCACCTCGGGCGCGACCGGGGCGATGCCGAACCGGGCCGGGTCGAGTGTCGTCTCGCGCACCGCTCCCCCGTGCGCGACCCAGACCCGCGACGTCGTGGTGGTCGTCAGCTCGTCGAGGCCGTCGTCGCCGCGGAAGACCAGCGCCGAGTCACCACGGCTGGCCAGCACGGCGGCCATCACCGGCGCCATGCGCGGGTCGGCGCAGCCGATCGCCGCGGCGGCGACGCGGCCCGGGTTGGTCAACGGCCCGAGGAAGTTGAAGAACGTCGGCACACCGAGCTCGCTGCGGGTCGGGCCTGCGTGCCGCATGCCCGGGTGGAACACGCGGGCGAAGCAGAAGCCGATGCCGACCTCGGCGATCGTCCGGGCGACACCGGCGGCGGACAGGTCGATCACCACGCCGAGCTCTTCGAGCACGTCGGCCGACCCGCAGGCGGAGGTCGCCGCCCGGTTGCCGTGCGTGACCACGGTGCGGCCGGACCCGGCGACCACCAGGGCGGCCATGGTCGAGATGTTCACCGTGTGCGCCCGGTCGGCGCCGGTGCCGACGACGTCCACCGCCCGCCCGGTCACCTCGAGCGGCGTGGCGTGGTCGACCATGGCGCTCACCAGCCCGGCCAGCTCGTCCGGCGTCTCGCCCTTGGCGCGCAGCAGCACGGCGAAGGCCGCGAGCCGGGCCGGCGCGACGTCGCCGGCCATGATCTCGTCCATCGCCCAGGCGGTGTCCGCCGCCTCGAGGGACTCGCCGCGCAGCAGCGCCGTGAGCAGCGCGGGCCAGGTGCGCTGCGCGTCGGCGGCGCCCACGCCCGCTAGCGCACGACCGGGATGGAGTTGTCCCGGACGCGCAGGTGGTGGGCGACGACCGCGGCTGCGGCGACCGGGTCGATCGGCGTGTGCATCACGTCGTCGGCGAGCGACCACTTCGCCAGCCAGGCGTCCTGGCGGCGGGCGATGAGCACGACGAGCGGTGGGCAGTCGATGAGCTCGTTCTTGAACTGGCGGGCCAGGCCGATGCCGCCGGTGGGCTGCGCCTCGCCGTCCAGGATGGCCAGGTCGATGCCGCCCTGGTCCATCTCGCGCAGGATGTCGGCGTGCGTCGCGCACTCGACCCAGTCGATGCGTCCGACGTCCGGCGCGGGCCGCCGCCCGACCGCCGTCCGAACCTGTGCACGAACCTGTGCATCGTTGCTGTACACCAGCACGGTCACGCGCTCGGACGCACCTGGCATCGGGTCGGCCCCGCCTTCCGTCGGCTCTCGGACAGGAGCCGATCGTAGCCGCCGAGAGGGGTGGATCACTCCGCGCGACATCCGGCAACCCCGCCCACGACCCTGGGGGCCAGTTAAGGCAATAATGCGAAGGTGACCTCGACCGCCACCGCGCCCCGCTTCGAGTCCAGCAAGGTGCACTCGCTGACGCGTCCCAACATCGTCAGCGTCGGCACCATCGTGTGGCTCTCGAGCGAGCTCATGTTCTTCGCGGGCCTGTTCGCCATGTACTTCACCGTGCGCTCCTGGCACACCGGTGACTGGCCGATGCACCTGGCCAACGGCGACCCGATCAAGCTGAGTCTCGGGTATGCGACACCGTTCACGATCATCCTGGTGGCGTCGTCGTTCACCTGCCAGTGGGGCGTGTTCGCGGCGGAGAAGGGCGACGTCTACAAGCTGCGCCGCTGGTTCGCGATCACCTTCCTCATGGGCCTGGTGTTCGTGCTCGGCCAGGCCAACGAGTACCGCATGCAGGTGCACGACGGGAACACCATCTCCGCCACCGGCTACGGGTCGGTCTTCTTCCTCACCACCGGCTTCCACGGGCTGCACGTCATCGGCGGCCTGCTGGCCTTCGTCTTCTACCTGATCCGCACCGCGCTGGCGAAGTTCACGCCGGCGCAGGCGACCGCGGCGATCGTCGTGTCGTACTACTGGCACTTCGTCGACGTGGTCTGGATCGGCCTGTTCGCCGTCATCTACCTGATCCGCTGAGGTCGGGCGTCCCGATGACTCACCATGCAGAGAGGGCATCCGTGAACGACGAGACCGACGTCGACCGCGAGCTCGGGTTCGAGCCCGCCGTCGCCGATCGCGCCGACCGACCCGTGCGCGCGCGCCGTTCCGCCGGTGACCGGCGCCGGACGCGCCGCCGCCTCGGCTCGGCCGCCGTGCTGCTCGGCGCCCTCGCGTCGACCGCCGGCGCGTACGCCGTCTTCGCGACCGCGTCCGGCGCGTCCGACACGACGTCGAGCGCCGCCGACATCGCCGCGGGTCGCCAGCTGTTCGAGAACAGCTGCATCACCTGCCACGGCGCAAACCTCGAGGGTGTCGAGGGCCGCGGTGTCTCGCTGGTCGGGACGGGCGGTGCGGCCGTCTACTTCCAGGTCAGCACCGGCCGCATGCCGCTCGCCCAGCAGGGCGCGTACGCCGAGCGCAAGCCGGCCAAGTACAGCGAGAAGGAGATCGAGCAGCTCGCCGCGTACGTCCAGCACTACGGCGGCGGTCCGGACATCCCGCAGGGCGAGCTGAAGGGTCCGGACAGCTCCATCGCCGACGGCGGCACCCTGTTCCGCCTGAACTGCGCCTCGTGCCACGGCGCGACCTTCCACGGTGCGCCGCTCTCGGCCGGCAAGGTCGCCCCGTCGCTGTGGGAGGCGACGGACAAGCAGATCTACACGGCCATGCTGAGCGGTCCCGAGAGCATGCCGGTGTTCACCGACAACGAGATCACCCCGCAGCAGAAGCGGGCGATCATCGCCTACGTGCAGACCCTCAAGGCGTCGCAGGATCCGGGCGGCCACGGCATCGACCGCATCGGGCCGGTGTCCGAGGCCATCGTCATCTGGGTCGTCGGCGTCGGTGCCCTGATGGGCTTCATCCTGTGGATCGGGGCGAAGACCGGATGACGACCACCACCGTCCTGAAGGCCACTGGAGGGCCGCGATGAGCAGCGTCGACCAGAACCAGCCGACGGCTGACGAGATCCGGGACATGACGCCCGAAGAGGCGATGATCGTCGGCGCCGAGCTCGACGGCATCCGCATCGCCCACCGGCGCGAGCGGTTCCCCATCCGGGGCACGAAGGCCGAGAAGCGCGCCGAGCGCGGCGTGGCTGCGTCCTTCCTCATCGCCGCCCTGGCCGGCGTCGCCTTCATCGTGTGCTTCATCATCGTGCCGTTCCACTGGCACCTGCCGGGCACACCGCAGAACTTCAAGTACTTCACACCGCTGCTCGGCGGCACCCTCGCCGCCATGCTCATCTTCTTCGGCGCCGGCCTGGTGCTGTGGGCCAAGTGGCTCATGCCGGAGGAGGAGGCCGTCCAGGACCGGCACGACGAGCCGTCCAGCGAAGAGGACCAGCTGCTCACCGAGGCCGCGCTCGCGCAGGGTTTCGAGGACACCGGGCTCGGCCGTCGTCCGATGCTGCGGAACTCGCTGCTGCTCGCCGGTGGCGCCCTCGCCACCGTGCCGCTCGTGGCACTGGTCGGCGGCATGATCAAGAAGCCGGGCAACAAGCTGTTCCACACCTTCTTCGACCCCAAGTGGGCGCCGGAGGGTCAGAAGTACGTGCCGATCGTCTACGAGGACTTCCGCCGCGTCAGCCCCGACGACTTCGAGCCGGGCGGGCTGGCCACGGTGTTCCCTGGCGTGCGGCAGGAGGTCGACGGCAAGAACGGCGTGACCGACGCGTCGTCGCCGACGCTCATCATCCGGCTCCGGCCGGGTCAGAAGATCGAGGCCCGCAAGGGCCAGGCGGCATGGGGTTGGCCGGCGGAGAATCCGCAGTTCGTGGCCTACTCGAAGATCTGCACGCACGCCGGGTGCCCGGCGTCGCTGTACGAGCAGCAGACCACGCGTCTGCTGTGCCCGTGCCACCAGTCGCAGTTCGAAGTCCTGAAGGACGCGAAGCCAGTGTTCGGGCCGGCGTCGCGCAGTCTGCCGAAGCTCCCCATCCACGTCGAAGTGGGCGAGGACGGACGGCAGTACTTCGTCGCCACCAGTGACTACCATGAAGCCATCGGGCCCGCTTTCTGGGAGCGTCCATGACCGCATCCGCCACGCGACCCACCCGTCGCGCCACTCCGCCCCGCACCCCCGCCGGCAAGGCCGGCGTGTGGATGGACGACCGGCTCAAGATGGCCGGCCCCATGCGGAAGCAGCTGAACAAGGTCTTCCCCGACCCCTGGTCGTTAATGATGGGCGAGATCGCGCTCTACTCGTTCATCATCCTGCTGCTCACCGGCACCTACCTGACGTTCTACTTCGACCCGTCGATGTCGGAGACCGTCTATCACGGTCGGTACGTGCCGATGCAGGGCATCCCGATGTCGCGGGCCTACGCCTCGACGCTCGACATCACCTTCGACGTGCGCGGCGGCCTCATCGTCCGGCAGATCCACCACTGGGCGGCGCTGCTGTTCCTGGCCGCGATGCTGATCCACATGTTCCGGGTGTTCTTCACCGGGGCGTTCCGCAAGCCGCGTGAGCTGAACTGGCTCATCGGCCTCGGCCTCATCGGTCTGGGCATCGTCGAGGGCTTCGCCGGCTACTCGCTGCCGGACGACCTGCTCTCGGGCACCGGCCTCCGCATCGCGGACGCGATCATCCTGTCGATCCCGGTGGTCGGCACCTGGCTCGCGTTCCTGATCTTCGGCGGCAGCTTCCCGGGCGAGGTGATCATCGGGCGCTTCTACATCGCTCACGTGCTGCTGATCCCGGCCATTCTGGCCGCGCTCATCGGCGCGCACCTCGTGCTGG
>NZ_JBQCEE010000136.1:0-2043 GCF_051960575.1 Jatrophihabitans sp. | reverse complement strand
AGCGCCCGACCGTCCGCGGTGTCGCGATGAACCCGGTCGACCACCCGCACGGTGGTGGTGAGGGCAAGACGTCCGGTGGTCGCCACCCGGTGAACCCGAACGGCAAGCCCGAGGGCCGCACCCGCCGTCGCAAGGCGAGCGACCAGCTGATCGTCCGCCGTCGTCGTACGAACAAGAAGCGCTGAGGGAACTGAACGATGCCACGCAGTCTGAAGAAGGGCCCGTTCGTCGACGACCACCTGCTCAAGAAGGTCGACGACCAGAACGACAAGGGCAGCAAGAACGTGATCAAGACCTGGTCGCGTCGCTCGACGATCATCCCCGACATGCTCGGGCACACGATCGCCGTGCACGACGGCCGCAAGCACGTGCCGGTGTTCGTCACCGAGGGCATGGTCGGGCACAAGCTCGGCGAGTTCGCGCCCACCCGCACGTTCAAGGGCCACGTGAAGGAGGACCGTCGTTCGCGACGGGGCTGACATGACTGAATCACTGGACGAGGTCCGGACCGCCGTCGCGCGGGCGACCAACGTGCGTGTCACGCCGATGAAGGCGCGCCGCGTCATCGACCTGATCCGCAACATGCCGGCCGACCAGGCCCTGCAGGTGCTGAAGTTCGCGCCGCAGGCCGCGAGCGAGCCGGTCGGCAAGGTGCTGGCCAGCGCCGTCGCGAACGCCGAGCACAACTTCCAGCTCGACCGTGACTCGCTGGTCGTGTCGCGTGCGTTCGTCGACGAGGGCCCGACGCTCAAGCGGTTCCAGCCGCGGGCCCAGGGTCGCGCCTACCGCATCCGCAAGCGCACCTGCCACATCACCATCGAGGTCGAGAGCGTGCAGAACACGCGCAACACGAAGGGTCGGAACCGCTAATGGGTCAGAAGGTCAACCCGCACGGCTTCCGGCTGGGCATCACCACCGACTTCAAGAGTCGCTGGTTCGCCGACAAGCAGTACGCGGAGTACGTCAAGGAGGACGTCGCGATCCGACGCCTCATGAGCAAGGGCATGGAGCGCGCCGGCATCGCCAAGGTCGAGATCGAGCGCACCCGTGACCGCGTCCGCGTGGACATCCACACGGCGCGTCCGGGCATCGTCATCGGCCGCCGCGGCGCCGAGGCCGACCGCATCCGTGGCGAGCTCGAGAAGCTCACCGGCAAGCAGGTGCAGCTGAACATCCTCGAGGTGAAGAACCCCGAGGGCGTCGCACAGCTGGTCGCCCAGGGTGTCGCCGAGCAGCTCAGCAACCGCGTGTCGTTCCGCCGCGCGATGCGCAAGAGCATGCAGTCGACGCTGAAGTCCCAGGGCGTCAAGGGCATCCGCGTGCAGTGCTCGGGCCGCCTCGGTGGCGCCGAGATGTCGCGCTCGGAGTTCTACCGCGAGGGACGCGTCCCGCTGCACACGCTGCGCGCCGACATCGACTACGGCTTCTACGAGGCCCGCACCACGTTCGGCCGCATCGGCGTCAAGGTGTGGATCTACAAGGGCGAGGTGCCGACGGGGTCGCGCGCCGAGCGCGAGGCCGCCGCGGCCGCCGAGGCGCTGCGTCAGCGGCGTGACCGGCCGGCCGGCAGCGGCCGCCCGCGCCGTTCGGGTTCGCAGGGCACGACGGGCGTCTCGACCGACGCCGGCCGCGCCGCCAGCGAGCCGACCGCCGAGACGCCGGTCGCCGACGTGACGGCTCCCGAGGCGCCCGCGGTCATCACCGAGGCGCAGGAGTCGCCGATCACCACGGCGGCCGAGGCCGACCAGGAGATCGCCACCGAGGCGCCGTCGGCGGTCACCCAGACCGAAGACCAGATCGCAGCAGAGACGCAGGAGAGCTGATCCAGATGCTCATCCCACGCAGGGTCAAGCACCGCAAGCAGCACCACCCGGGACGTTCGGGCGCTGCGTCCGGCGGCACGCGGGTGTCCTTCGGCGAGTTCGGCATCCAGGCACTGGAGCCGGCCTACGTCACCAACCGGCAGATCGAGTCGGCCCGTATCGCCATCAACCGGCGCATCCGTCGTGGCGGCAAGGTGTGGATCAACATCTACCCCGACCG
>NZ_JBQCEE010000135.1:0-6311 GCF_051960575.1 Jatrophihabitans sp. | reverse complement strand
CGAGTCCATGCCGTTGCGCATCCCCATGGCGTCCTCGCACTGGTTCACCGCACGCTTGGTGAGCGCCAGCCCGAACCGTGGCATCGCCGCGATCCGCTCGGCGATCGCGAAGGTCTCCTCGTCGAGTGCATCACGCGCCACGACCCGGTTGACCATGCCCCACTCGTACGCGCGCTGAGCGGTGAAGCGGTCACCGGTGAAGAGGATCTCCTTCGCGGCGCGCGGGCCGATCACCCACGGGTGCGCGAAGTACTCCACGCCCGGAATGCCCATGCGCACCACGGGGTCGCCGAAGAACGCATCGTCGGACGCGACGATCAGGTCGCACACGAACGTGAGCATCAACCCGCCCGCGATGCACGCGCCCTGCACCATCGCGATCACCGGCTTGGGGATCTCGCGCCAGCGCCGGCACATGCCGAGGTAGACCTCCATCTCGCGGGCGTACCGCAGGTCGCCGCCCTCGCGCCCGACGTGGTCCCACCAGATGATCGCGGTGTTGTCGTAGTGCACATCGACGTCACGGCCGGGTGTGCCGATGTCGTGGCCGGCCGAGAAGTGCGCGCCCGCACCGGCCAGCACGATGACCTTGACCTCGTCGTCGTCGACCGCGCGCTGGAACGCCCGATCGAGCGCATAGGTCATCGCCGAGTTCTGCGCGTTGCGGTACTCGGGCCGGTTCATCGTCACCACCGCCGTCGAGCCCCGCACCTCGTACAGCACCTCGTCGGTCATCCGTACACCCTCCGCAGGTCGGTCTTGAGCAGCTTGCCGGCGAGGTTGCGCGGCAGGGTGTCGACGAAGCGCACCTGCCGCGGCACCTTGAAGTTGGCGAGGCGTTCGCGGCAGAACGCAATGACCGCGTGCTCGTCGACGGTCTCGTCCCGCCGCACGACCAGCGCGAGCCCGACCTCGCCGAGACGCGCGTCCGGGACACCGATCACCGCGGCGTCAGCGACCCCGTCGAGGCGGGCCAGCGTCTGCTCGACCTCCGCGGGGTACACGTTGAAGCCGCCGCTGATGTACATGTCCTTGAGCCGGTCGGTGATGCGCAGGTGTCCCGTGGCGTCGATGACGCCGACGTCACCCGTGTGCAGCCAGCCGTCGGCATCGATCGCAACTGCGGTCGCCTCCGCGTCGTCGAGGTAGCCGAGCATGACGTTCGGGCCGCGCACCAGCAGCTCATCCTGCTCGCCGATGCGGATCTCGCACCCCGCCACCGCACGCCCGCACGTGCGCGCGACCGTCCCGGCGGGATCGTCGCGGCGGCACATCGTCACGACGACTGCTTCGGTCATGCCGAACGCGGTGAGGACGAGGTCGAGACTCAACTCCTGTTGCATCCGCTCGACCAGCGCCACCGGCACGACCGCCGCGCCCGTGACCGCGAGCCGCAGCGACGACAGGTCGAACTTCTCGCGCTCGGGTGAGTCGAGGATCGTCTGGAAGATCGTCGGCGCTCCCGGTAGCACGCTGACCCGCTCGGCCGCGATCAGCCGCATCGCCTCGGGCACGTCGTACACCGCCTGCGGCACGATCGTCGCGCCGGTCAGCAGACACACCACGATGCCGGCCTTGTAGCCGAAGCTGTGGAAGAACGGGTTGATGACCAGGTAACGGTCGCGGTCGGTGACCTCGCCGCACTCGGCCCAGGCGGCGGCGACCGCCAGCACCTGCCGGTGTGCGCTGAGCACACCCTTGCTGCGCCCGGTCGTCCCCGAGGTGAACAGGATGTCGCTGACGTCGTCGGCCCGCACCGCCGCGGCGCGCGCCGCGACCTCCTCGACCGGTACATCCGCGCCGATGGCGGCGACGTCGGTCCAGTCGTCGACACGGTCGGGCGCGGGGGAGTCGTCGGTCGGGATGCGCAGCACCGCGCGCAGGTCGGGCGTCGCGCCCGCCGCACACAGCTGCGCCAGCCGGTCGGTGCCGAGGAACGGTCCGCAGACGACGAGCGCCACCGCTCGCGTCCGCACCAGGATGTCGTGGGCCTCGTGACCGGTGTAGCGGGTGTTGACCGGCACGAGGGTCGCGCCCGCCCAGTGCACCCCGAGCGCGGCGACGACCCAGTGGTGCGTGTTCGGCGCCCACACCGCGACACGATCGCCCGGACGCACGCCACGCGCGACGTAGTACCGCGCGAGGTCCAGCACCGCGGCCCGCAGCTGTGGCCAGGTCAGCCGCACCTCACCGTCGACCAGCGCCTCACCGGTGAAGCCGTCGGCTGCGCGGTCGAGGGCGGCGGGGATCGTCGCGTCCATCGCCGCCTCCCGCTGACCCATCCGCCGACGTACCGAGCAAGTGCTTGGTAGGGTAACCTACCGCCATGCCGACCGACCAGCGCTGGGTGACCTGGGACGGACTCACCGACGACCAGTTCCGCGCCCTTGCCCGCGACTGGCTCGAGAGCGCTCTGGCCGACGGGTTCAAGGAGCTGCGCGGCGTCGGGGGACCGGGACGCGAGCACGAGGCCTGGGACGAGCGGCGCGAGTGGAACCGGCACCTCGCCCGCGCCGGCTGGACGTGCTTGGGCTGGCCGGTCGAGCACGGCGGGCGCGGCGCGACGATCAGCCAGCAGGTGATCTTCCACGAGGAGTACGCGCGCGCCGACGCGCCGCACAAGGTGAACCACTTCGGCGAGGAACTCATCGGGCCGACGCTCATCGCGTTCGGCACGCCCGAGCAGCAGCAGCGCTTCCTGCCGCCGATGATCGCCGTCGACGAGCTGTGGTGCCAGGGGTACAGCGAGCCCGGTGCGGGCAGCGACCTCGCCGGGGTCACGACCACCGGGCGACTCGTGGACGGCGAATGGTCGGTGACCGGGCAGAAGGTCTGGACGTCGATGGCCCATCTCGCCGACTGGTGCTTCGTGCTCGCCCGCAGCGAGCCCGGTTCGAAGCGCCACCAGGGCCTGTCATACCTGCTGGTGCCGATGCAGCAGCCCGGCGTCACGGTGCGCCCGATCGTCCAGATCACCGGCACCGCCGAGTTCAACGAGGTCTTCTTCGACGACGCCCGCACCGCCGCCGACCTCGTCGTCGGCGAGCCCGGCGACGGCTGGCGGGTCGCGATGGGCACGCTCGGCCTCGAGCGGGGCGTCGCCACGCTCGGCCAGCAGGTCGGCTTCCGCCGCGAGCTGGACGGCGTGATCGCCCTGGCCCGTCGCACCGGTGCCGTCGACGACCCCGCGATCCGCGACCGCATCACCCGTGCCTGGCTCGGGCTCGAGGTCATCCGCACCCAGGCCGAGCGGACGCTGCACTCGACGGGCGTCCAGGGCGGCGAGGCGTCCGTGGCCAAGCTGCTCTGGGCCACCTGGCACCAGCGGCTCGGAGAGCTCGCGATGGACGTCGTCGGCGCGGCCGGCATGGTCGTGCGCGACGACGACCTGGACGAGTGGCAGCGGCTGTTCCTGTTCAGCCGGGCCGACACCATCTACGGCGGCTCGAACGAGGTGCAGCGCAACATCATCGCCGAACGCGTCCTGGGCCTGCCGCGGGAGGCCCGCGCATGACCGCACCGCCGTACGTGCCCGGCCACGGGCTGCTCACCGACAAGGTCGTCGTGGTCACCGCCGCCGCCGGCGCGGGCATCGGCCAGGCCACCGCCCGCCGCTGTCTCGAGGAGGGCGCGCAGGTCGTCATCAGCGACCACCACGAACGCCGGCTCGGCGAGACGCTCGACGCCTTGCAGGCCGAGCACGACGGGCGGGTCGCCGCCGTGCGCTGCGACGTGACCGTCGAGGACGACGTGCAACAGCTGTTGAGCGCCGCGGCCGACACGTTCGGGCGCCTCGACGTGCTCATCAACAACGCAGGCCTCGGCGGCACTGCGTCCCTGCTCGAGATGACCGACGAGCAGTGGTTCCGCGTGCTCGACGTGACCCTCACCGGCACCATGCGGTGCACCCGGGCGGCGCTGCAGCGCTTCGTCGAGCAGGGGCATGGGGGAGTGATCGTCAACAACGCGTCCGTCATCGGCTGGCGCGCGCAGGAGGGGCAGGCCCACTACGCCGCCGCGAAGGCCGGCGTCATGGCGCTCACCCGCTGCGCCGCGATGGACGCGGCGCCGCACGGCGTGCGCGTCAACGCGGTGTCGCCGAGCCTGGCCATGCATCCTCATCTGGTGAAGGTCACCAGCGACGAACTGCTCGCCGAACTGACGCAGCGCGAGGCCTTCGGCCGCTATGCCGAACCGTGGGAGGTCGCCAACGTCATGGTGTTCCTGGCCAGCGACTACTCGTCCTACCTCACCGGTGAGGTCGTCTCCGTCAGCTCGCAACATCCATGAGCGCGTCCGCGAGCGTCGACCGGCGCACCGAGCTGCTCACCATCGCGGCCGAGCTCTTCGCCGAGCGCGGGCTCAAGGCCACGACCGTCCGCGACATCGCCGACGCCGCCGGCATCCTGAGCGGCAGCCTCTACCACCACTTCGACTCGAAGGAGTCGATGGTCGACGAGATCCTGCGCGAGTTCCTCGACGCGCTGTTCGGCACCTACCGCGAGATCGTCGACCGCGACCTCGACCCGCGCGCCACCTTCGAGGCGATCGTGCGGGCCAGCTTCGAGGCCCTGGACGCACACCACAGCGCCGTCGCCATCTACCAGGCCGAGGCGCGGCACCTCGCCGACTCACCGAACTTCGCCTACATCACCGAGCGGCTCGTCGAGTTCCGCACGCTCTGGCACGACGTGCTGCAGGCGGGGGTCGACGACGGCACGTTCCGCGACGACCTCGACGTCGACCTCGCCTACCGCTTCTTCCGCGACACCGTCTGGGTCGGTGTCGGGTGGTACCGCCCGGGCGGCAAGCTCGCGATCAGCGACATCGCCGACCAGTACCTCGCCATCGTCCTCGACGGCATCACGACCGGCCGTCGCCCCACCGACCACACGAAGGGATCGACCCGTGGCTGAGGCCTACCTCGTCGACGCCGTCCGCACCCCGACCGGACGCCGCCGCGGCGCGCTGTCGCAGGTGCACCCCGCCGATCTCGGTGCACACGCGATCACCGCGCTGTTCGAGCGCAACCCCGGTGCCGACCCCGACGCCGTCGACGACGTGATCTTCGGCTGCATCGACACCATCGGCCCGCAGGCCGGCGACATCGCCCGCACCTGCTGGCTCGCCACCGGCTACTCCGAGGAGGTGCCCGGTGTCACCGTCGACCGCCAGTGCGGCTCGTCGCAGCAGGCCGTGCACTTCGCCGCGCAGGCCGTCATGAGCGGCACCGCCGACCTCGTCGTCGCCGGCGGCGTGCAGAACATGTCGATGATCCCGATCGCCTCGGCGATGATGGTGGCCGAGCAGTTCGGCTTCCGCGACCCGTTCACCGGCTCGACCGGCTGGGAGAAGCGCTACGGCGACCCGTCGGTGAACGAGGTGTCGCAGTTCCGCGCCGCCGACCTCATCGCCGAGCGCTGGGACATCAGCCGCGAGCAGATGGAACAGTTCGCGCTGCAGAGCCACCAGCGTGCGATCGCCGCGATCGACGAGGGACGCTTCGACCGCGAACTGGCGCCGTTCGGCGACCTCGCCGCCGACGAGGGCCCGCGTCGCGACACGTCGCTCGAGAAGATGGCGACGCTCGCCACCCTGCGCGAGGGTGGCCGGATCACCGCCGCCGTCTCGTCCCAGATCTCGGACGCCGCGAGCGCGGTGCTCGTCGCCAGCGAGTCCGCCGTGCAGCGCTTCGGGCTGACACCGCGCGCCCGCGTGCACCACATCTCCGTCCGCGCCGACGACCCCGTGTACATGCTCACCGCGCCGATCCGGGCCACGCGCCACGCTCTGGCCCGCGCCGGCATGACGCTCGACCAGATCGACCTGGTCGAGATCAACGAGGCCTTCGCATCGGTGGCGCTGGCGTGGGCGAAGGAGATGGCCGCCGACCTCGGCACCGGCGTCGACAAGGTGCTCGCGAAGACCAACGTCAACGGTGGTGCGATCGCGCTCGGTCACCCGATCGGGGCGACCGGCACGAAGCTGATGGCCACGCTGCTGCACGAGCTCGAGCGCACCGGTGGGCGCTACGGCCTGCAGACCATGTGCGAGGGCGGTGGCCAGGCCAACGTGACCATCATCGAACGGTTGTAGCCGCCAACTGATTCATCCGTTCGTCACCTGTCGTTCGACCGCACGGCGGCTGGCGCTCCTAGGTTCCGCACAGGCACTCGGACCTAGGTGTCGTGACCCGGGACGTTGTTATCAGGCGGCGAGCCGGCTGATGGGTGGTTCACCGCCGAGGGCGGAGTGGCCGCGTCGAGTGTTGTAGTGGTGGAGGAAGCGGTCAAGGGCTCGTCGGCGGGCGG
>NZ_JBQCEE010000134.1:0-4679 GCF_051960575.1 Jatrophihabitans sp. | reverse complement strand
CGGGGTCGGACACGACCCCGACAGCACCGTCGGCCACGTCGTCGGCGAGGGCCTCGACGCGCACACGGCGGCGGACATCCGCGCCTTCTACCGCGCCGCGATGATCGAGCCGGTGCACCGCACGGTCGCCCGCGACGACGGCCGCTGGCTCGAGGTCGACGCGCAGCCGGTGACCGGCCCGGACGGCACCACCCTCGTGCTCAGCCTCAGCCGCGACGTCACCGCCCGTCGCGCCGCCGAGCTGTCGGCCCAGGCCGCGGCCGAGGCGCTCACGCGCAGCGAGGCCCGCTTCCGCACCGCGTTCGACAGCGCCCCGATCGGCATGCTGCTCGTGTCCGCGTCCAAGGCGACCTTCGGCCGCTGTGTCGGCGTCAACGCGGCCTTCGCCCGCATGGTGGGTCGCCCCGCCCGCGACCTGGTGGGCTCGCCGCTGACGCAGCTGGTCGATCCGTCGGCGCCCGCGCTGCTGCTCAGCCCGAACCTCGCGACGGGCGACGACCGGCGCGCCACGACGTCGCTGCAGCACGCGTCCGGCGCGACCACCCCGGTCGAGCTGGTCTACTCGCTCAGCACCGATGCGTCCGGCGCCCCGTTGTTCGTCGTCCAGGTCGAGGACATCACCGCGCGACGCGCGACCGAGGTGGCCCTGCTCGACGCGCTCGAGCAGCAGCACGCGGCCGAGCACGCCCTGCGCGAGGCCGACCGGGTGCGCACCGACGTGGTCAGCACCGTGTCGCACGAGCTCCGCACGCCGCTCACCGCGCTCGGCGCGAGCCTGCACCTGCTGGCCGAGGGTGACGCCGGGCCGGTGAGCGCGCAGCAGCTCGAGCTGCTCGCGATCGCGCAGCGCAACGCGACGCGGCTCGAGCGACTCATCGACAACCTGCTGCTGCTCACGACGCTCGACCGCACGATCGACGCCGACGGCGACGAGACCGTCGACCTCGTCGAGACCGTCCGCCGGGCCGCCGACCTCGTCGTGCCGGCGATGACCCGCCGCGAGCAGCACCTCGAGCTCGACCTGCCTTCAGCCGCCGTCGTGGTCGCGGGCGACGACATGCAGCTCTGCTTCGCGATGGTGAAGCTGCTCGCCAACGCCGCGCAGTTCTCCGACACGGGCGGCCGGGTCGTGGTGCGGCTGACCCAGGACGCCGACGGCGTGGCCGTCACGGTCAGCGACGACGGCGTCGGCATCCCCGACGACGAGCGCGAGCAGATCTTCGACCGCTTCTTCCGCGGCGCGCACGCCCAATCGCTCGGGCTGCCGGGCACGGGTCTCGGGCTCAGCATCGCCCAGAGCGTCGCGCGGCGGCACGGCGGGCGGATCACCGTCGAGTCGACGGCCGGCGTCGGATCGACCTTCCGGATGCGGCTGCCACGCCGTCCGGCCGTCCCCACCGGGCGTCCCGGCACCGACCGCGCGGTCACGCCGGCGGTCGGCGTCCCGCACGTCGCCTGACGCGGCCACGCGCAGCACGGGGCTGCACCGGCACCGGACCTGACCGACCCCGGACATGACTGAGCACCGGCGCCACCCCTGACGCCGGTGCTCAGCAAGACGGTCCCGCCTCGGCGGCGGACGCTGGGTTCCCTACCCCCCGGTCGGGTTCCCGATCCACTCCTCCATCGACGGGGAGGAGGCCCCGGCCCGGTACCCCCGCACTCTGGCCGGAGCCTCCTGTCCGCGGGTCGTCGACTCCCCCTCTACGGCCGACGACCTGAACTGCCAGGCGCAGGAGACCAGACACCGGCAGCGCCCCCGGGTCGAGGCCGACGGATCGGCTTCAGCCCGGTTGCGGTGTTGGTTCGACGCGACGTGCCGGCCCAGGTCCCCACCAGGGACCGGCTGCATCCATTCGAAGTCGTCAGCGCTACGTGCCGGTCGGACCGGCTGCGCGGGGTTCGCCTTGCGGCGTGTAGGACAAGCATAGGGCCGTTCGCAAGATTCGGCATGTCGGGCGATCGGGTCAGGTCCTTGGTCCTGCCGACGACCGGTCGGTCAGCCGCTTGACACCGTCCCGCGGGGTCGCTCGTCGACGATCCGGCGCATCTTCCCGAGTGAGCGTTCGATCGTCTCGGGCTCGCACAAGACCACGTCGGTGGTGACGCCGATCGTCTGCTTGATCAGGTGCCGGAGGTCGGCCGCGGCCGCCGCGGCCGTGTCGGGCGCCGCGTCGGGGCGCCGCTCGACGTGGACGGCGAGCTCGTCCAGGCGTCCGGGACGCGTCAGGCGCAGCTGGAAGTGCGCCGAAAGCGCGGGCAGTCGCAGCACCAGCTCCTCGATCTGCGTCGGGAACAGGTTCACCCCGCGCAGGATGATCATGTCGTCGCTGCGTCCGGTGATCTTGTCCATGCGGCGCATGGTGCGGGCGGTGCCGGGCAGCAGCCGGGTGATGTCGCGGGTGCGGTAGCGGATCACCGGTAGTGCCTGCTTGGTCAGCGAGGTGAGGACCAGTTCGCCGGGCTCGCCGTCGGGCAGCACCTCGCCGGTCGTGGGGTCGATGATCTCGGGGTAGAAGTGGTCCTCCCAGATGTGCAGGCCGTCCTTGGTCTCGACGCACTCCTGTGCGACACCCGGCCCCATCACCTCCGACAGGCCGTAGATGTCGGTGGCGTCGATGCCCGCGCGCTGCTCGATCTCGGCGCGCATCTCGTTCGTCCACGGCTCGGCGCCGAAGATGCCGTAGCGGAGCGAACTGCTCGCCGGGTCGAGCCCCTGCCGCTCCATCTCGTCGAGCAGCGCCAGCATGTACGACGGCGTCACCATGATCACGTCCGGGCGGAAGTCGCGGATCAGCGTGACCTGCCGCTCGGTCATGCCGCCGGACACCGGCACCACGGTGCAGCCGAGCTTCTCGGCGCCGTAGTGGGCGCCGAGCCCGCCGGTGAACAGGCCGTACCCGTACGCGACGTGCACGATGTGCCCGGGACGCCCGCCGGCGGCGCGGATCGAGCGGGCCATCACCGTCGCCCAGGTGTCGATGTCCTCGCGCGTGTAGCCCACGACGGTGGCCCGGCCGGTGGTGCCGGACGACGCGTGCACCCGCACGACCTGCTCACGCGGCACGGCGAACAGGCCGAACGGGTAGTTGTCGCGCAGGTCGGCCTTGGCGGTGCACGGGAATCGCGCGAGATCGCTCAATTCCCGCAGGTCGTCCGGGTGGACGCCTGCCGCGGTGAAGGCGGCGCGGTAGTGGGGCACGTGCTCGTAGGCGTGACGCAGCGACCAGCGCAGCCGGTCGAGCTGCAGCGCACGCAGTTCGTCCAGCGACGCGGTCTCGATCGGTTCGAGGCCATCGGCCACGGTGGTCATGCGCGAGCTCCTTCAGGCGTCGTAGTCGACGGTGAGCGCGTCGGTGGTGGGCCGGGTCTGGCAGGTGAGCACGTAGCCCGCCGCCACCTCCTCCGGCTCCAGGGCGTAGTTGCGTCGCATGGTGGCGGCGCCGCCGGTGACGCGGGCGCGGCAGGTGCCGCAGACACCGCCCTTGCAGGCGAACGGCAGATCCGGACGCACCCGCTGCGCGCCGTCGAGCACGGTGCTGCCGGGCGGCAGGGTCAGCGTGGTCGCCCGGCCGTCGAGCAGCACGGTGAGCTCGGTGCCCTCGATCGGCGCCTCGACATGGTGCTGCTCGGCGGGCGGGTCGTCGCCGACCCAGAACAGCTCGCGATGCACCCGCTCGCGCGGGACGCCGAGCTCGGCAAGCAGCGTGCGGGCGTCCTCGACCATGGCGAACGGTCCGCAGAGCCACCAGTGGTCGACGGCCTCGACGTCGACGGTGATCGGCAGCAGCCGCGCGAGCCGCTCGCGGTCGAGGCGGCCGGTGAAGAGCTCGACCTCCTGCGCCTCGCGCGAGAGCACATGCACGAGGTGCAGGCGCTGCGGGTGCGCGTCCTTCAGGTCGGCGACCTCGTCGGCGAACATCACCGTGTCGCTGCGGCGGTTGCCGTAGAGCAGCGTGACCCGGCTGCGGTCGTCGGCGGCCAGCACGCTCGCCGCGATCGACAGCAGCGGCGTGATGCCCGAGCCGGCGGCGACGAGCACGTGGTGGCCCGGTGTCGCGAGATCGGGGCAGAACGAGCCGGACGGCGGCTGCACCTCGAGCACGTCGCCGGGCCGCAGCTCGTGCACCAGCCGGCCGGACACCGCTCCTCCGGCGACCTCGCGCACGCCGATGCGCGGTGCGGCACCCCGCGGCGCGCAGATCGAGTACGACCGCCGCTCGGCGCCGACACGCACGGTCAGGCTCTGGCCCGGCTCGAAGGCGAACCGGTCGGCGAGCTCGGCCGGCACGGCGAAGGTGATCGCCGCGGCATCGTCGGTGAGCCGCTCGACGGCCGCCACGGTGAGCGGATGGAAGGCGCGTGACGACGCCGTCGCCGGGGTCGCGGCGAGCCGGTCGTCGAGGTCGGCGGCGGTCACAGCGGCTTCACCGCCTCGAACGGCTCGGCGCAGCCGCGGCAGCGGTGCAGCGACTTGCAGGCGGTGGCGCTGAACCGAGCCAGCTCGGCGGTGTCGGTCGAGCCGCAGCGCGGGCAGGTCACCGGCCGCGGCGTGAGGGTCAGCGCCACCGGGCCTCGCCGGGGCACCGGCGGGGGGGGGGGGATGGAGGCGGCGGCCCGCGTGCGGCGTCCCGTCTCGGTGATCCACTCGGTCGTCCACGCAGGGCTCAGGGCCGTTC
>NZ_JBQCEE010000133.1:0-3336 GCF_051960575.1 Jatrophihabitans sp. | reverse complement strand
AGGTCTGCTGGACGCTGTCGGACGCCTACCACGAGGTCGAGGGCGGGCACATCCGCATCTACCGCGGCAGCGAGCTGGTGCGGAAGCTCACCGACGCGGGGCTGCGGTTCACCGGACAGCACCACGCGCACGCGCTGCACAGCCCGTACTGGTGGCTGAAGTGCGCGGTCGGCGTCGAGCGCGACATGTGGGCGACGCGCGCCTACCACCGGCTGCTGGTGTGGGACATGATGCAGCGCCCGTGGCTGACCCGCACCGCCGAGCAGCTGCTCGACCCGGTGCTCGGCAAGAGCCTCGTCCTCTACTTCGACAAGCCGTGAGGGTGCCCGAGCTGCGCGGTCTCATCGGGGCCGCGGCGGTCGCCGAGACCGCGGCGCACATCGCCTCGCTGCAGCTGCCCAGCGGGCTGATCCCGTGGTTCGAGGGCCATCACGCCGACCCGTGGGACCACGTCGAGGGCGCCATGGCGCTGTCGCTCGCCGGTCGCTTCGACGAGGCGCGCGCGGCGTTCGCCTGGAGCGCCGAGCATCAGGGCCCCGACGGCAGCTGGCCGATGGAGACGGTCGGCGCCGAGGTGCGCGACGCGTCCGCCGACACGAACCAGTGCGCCTACATCGCCGTCGGTGTCTGGCACCAGTGGCTGCTCACCGGCGACCGCCGCTTCGTCGACCGCATGTGGCCGGTGGTGCGCGCCGCGCTCGACTTCGTGGTCGGGTTGCAGCTGCCGAGCGGTGCGCTGTCGTGGGTGCGCCATGACGACGGCAGCGCCGACGAGGGCGCGCTGCTGACCGGCAGTTCGTGCTGCGTGCTGTCGCTGCGGTGCGGGCTGGCACTCGCCGAACTCGTCGGCGATCCGCAGCCGGACTGGGAGCTCGCCGTCGCGCGGCTCGCGCACGCCGTCGCCCGCCACCCGGACGGCTTCCTCGACAAGCGCCGCTTCTCGATGGACTGGTACTACCCGGTGCTCGGCGGCGCGGTGACCGGCGCGCACGGGGCGCGGCTGATCGACGAGCGGTGGGACGAGTTCATCGTGCCGGGCCGAGGCTGCCGGTGCGTGGCTGACCGGCCGTGGGTCACGGCGGCCGAGACCTTCGAGCTCGTCATGGCGCTCGACGCGCTCGGTGACCGCGGCCGTGCACACGACCTGCTGGCCGACGCGCAGTTCCTGCGTGCCGACGGCGGTGGTTACTGGACCGGTTGGGTGTTCCCCGAGGCGGAGCACTGGCCGGCCGAGCAGGCGTCGTGGACGTCGGCCGCCCTCGTGCTCGCGGTCGACGCGCTGAGCCGCACCTCGCCCGCGAACGGGCTGTTCCGCGGCGAGGGGCTGCCCGCGCTGCTCGAGGTCGGCGAGTGCGACGAGCAGTGTCTCGTGGGTGCGGCCGAGGGCCGGCGGTGAGTTCGCCGGTCTCCTCGGTCGATCACGCGCTGGCGGTCGCCGACGCGGCGAAGGGCTTCCTGCCCGCCGACGAGGCGGAGGCCCTGCGGGCGGCCGCGCGCTCGGCGCCGGCGGGCGTGTGGCTCGAGATCGGTACCTACTGCGGCAAGTCGACCGTGCACCTCGGCACGGTCGCCCGCGAGGTCGGCGCCCGGCTGGTCACCGTCGACCACCACCGCGGCTCGGAGGAGAACCAGCCCGGCTGGGAGTGGCACGACGCGTCGCTCGTCGACCCGCACGCGGGCCGCATCGACACGCTGCCCTTCCTGCGCCGCACGCTGCTGGACGCCGGTGTCGAGGACGTCGTCGACGTCGTGGTCGGCACGACGCAGTCGGTGGCGCGCTGGTGGGCCACGCCGCTGTCGTTCCTGTTCCTGGACGGCAACCACACCGAGGACGTCGCCCAGCACGACTACGCCGGCTTCGCCCGCCACGTCGTGCCCGGGGGAGTGCTCGCCGTGCACGACGTCTTCCCCGACCCTCGCGACGGTGGACAGCCGCCCTGGCACGTCGTGCAGCGCGCGGTCTCGTCCGGCGCCTTCGTCGAGGTGTCGGTGCACGGTTCGCTGCGCGTGCTTCGCCGGACGGACCGTCCCGTCACCTGACGCTGCCGCCGCGCTCTCCGCGCCTGGACTCCCCGCTCGTGGCCCGCGTGTCCCGGGCCGGATCTTCATGCCGCAGGCGGCGCCCGACCCGGCGTGGCCATCACGATCTGGACGGTCACAGGGTCCAATCTCGCTGTTTGGGAATTGCATCTCGACCGATGGGATGCGCGATACGCTGCCCGTATGACGCCGACCCGATACACGCACGGGCACAGCGAGTCCGTGCTGCGCTCGCACCGCTCCCGCACGGCGGCCAACTCGGCCGCGTACTTGGTGCCGCACCTGCGGCCGGGGCAGCGGCTGCTCGACCTCGGCTCGGGGCCGGGGACGATCACGGCCGACCTCGCCGAGCTGGTCGCGCCGGGTGAGGTGACCGCGCTCGAGCACACCGACGGGGCGATCGCGTTGACCCGGGCCGAGCTCGACCGCCGCGGCGTCGCCGCGCGGTTCGTCGTGGGTGACGGTGCGGCGCTGCCGTTCGACGACGGCAGCTTCGACGTCGTGCACGCGCACCAGGTGCTGCAGCACGTGGCCGACCCTGTGGCGGTGCTGCGCGAGATGATCCGCGTGACGGCGCCCGGTGGAATCGTCGCCGTCCGCGACACCGACTACGGCGCCTGGGCGTGGTGGCCGGCGATCCCGTCGCTGGACCGTTGGCGTGAGCTGTATGCCCTGGCTGCGCGAGCGAACGGCGGCGAGCCCGACGCCGGACGCCGGCTGCTGGCGTGGGCGCACGCGGCAGGTGCCAGGGACGTCGAGGTTTCGTCGTCCAGCTGGTGTTACGCGGACGACGAGTCCCGCAGCGAGTGGAGCGGGATGTGGGCCGAGCGGATCGTGCGGTCCGCTCTGGCCGACCAGCTCCTGACCGAGGGGCTCGCCGATGCGAACGAGCTCGATCGGCTCGCGGCTGCCTGGCGTGAATGGGGTAGCGACCCGGACGGATGGATCCTCATCCCGCACGGAGAGCTCCTGATCACCGTCCGGTGACGACTGCGGCATGGGTTCCTCCCGCGGCGCATCGCCTCAACGGATGTAGGAGCGCAGCACGCAACCCGGCCGAGGCTGCCTTCGTCTCGGTTCAGTGAACTGGGCCTGCGCGGAATCAGCTGCCGGTGACGAAGGTCGGCTGGTTCCGCATGGGTCTTCGGAGGGGGTCGACGAGGTCGGGTGGGATGAAGTGTGGGATGCCGTCGATCATGTGGATGCGCCAGCCGTGGTCGAGGTGGCGGCGGTGGTGGTAGGCGCAGAGCAGGACGAGGTTGTCGATGGCGGTCTGGCCGCCGCGGATCCATTCGA
>NZ_JBQCEE010000132.1:0-22177 GCF_051960575.1 Jatrophihabitans sp. | reverse complement strand
CGCCTGGGCCTTCTGGGCGGGCCGCTTGCCGCCGGCGCCGCCCGGCCGGTTCGGCCGCTGGCCGGGCCGGGGCGCGGTGCGGGCGACCGCGGCGGCGGGTGCCTCGGCCTCCTCGACCGCGGTGGCGGGTGCGCCCTCGCCCTTGCTCATCCGCACCGGCCGCTGACCCGGGCGTGGCGCGAGCGCCTTGCCGACCTCGCCCTTCGGCGCCGCGTCGTCGTCCTCGTGCGGGTGGTACCGGATGATGTACGCCTGCTGGCCGAGGGTCCAGAGGTTCGAGGTGAACCAGTAGAGCAGCACGCCGAGCGGGAAGTTGAACAGCAGCCCGGACGCGAGCACGCCCAGCGGGATCAGGTAGAGCATCGCCTTCTGCACGGTGGCGGCGGTGCCCTCCGGCGGCACGGGGTTGTTCCACCGCACCAGCAGCTGGGTCATGACGGTCGCGGCGGCGCTGATGATGAGCAGCACCACCAGGACGACGCGGATGGTGCCGTGGTCGGTGCCGCCCAGCCGGGTCAGCGTCGCGCCGGAGTCCTGGAAGGACGCGGCGAGCGGGGCACCGAACAGCTTCGACTTGGCCGCGCTGCAGGTCTCGTTGGCCGAGAAGCTGTAGAGCGACAGCAGGTGGGACGGCTTGCCGCCGGCGAGGTACGGCGCGCAGAGGTCCGTGCCGCGGGCGCCGGCGGAGTTGGCGAGGTGCCGCAGCACGTGGTATAGCGAGATGAAGATCGGGATCTGCAGGAACATCGGCAGGCAGCCGGCCAGCGGGTTGAACCCCTCGGCCTGCTGCAGGGCCATCATCTGCCGCTGCATCTCCGCGCGGTCGTTCTTGTACTTCTCGCGGATCTTCTGCATCTTCGGCTGCATCTTGGCCATGTGCCGCTGGTACTTGACCTGCTTGACGAACATGCGCACCAGCAGCAGGCGGGCGGTGATGACCAGGAAGACGATCGACAGCACCCAGCTCCAGCTGCCGTTGCCGAGCCCGATCGCGCTGAACAGGTCGTGCCAGCGCAGCAGCACCCACGAGATCGCGGTGTAGAGGAAATCCACGTCGACGTACTCCTAGGCAGCCGGCCGCGCGAGCGGACGGGACGATCGGGAGGATCCGGGGGGACGCGGGTCTGCAGCGTCCGAGCGGTCAACGGCCGGTGGCACCGGGTCGTGCCCGCCGCGGTGGAACGGATGGCAGCGCAGCAGCCGCCGGAACGCCAGCCAGCCACCGCGCGCCAGCCCGAACCGGCCGATCGCCTCGGCCGCGTAGGCGCTGCACGACGGGGTGAACCGGCAGCGTGGCGGCAGCGCCGGGCTGATAGCGGTCGCGTAGAACCGGATGGCCGCCAGTGCGGCGCGGGCCGCCGGGTTCGGGCGGCGGGGCGGGGTGGTGGTCATCCGCGGGTGCCGGCGAGCCGCTGCAGGGCGGCGTCGAGATCGCGGCCGAGGGCGGCGGAATCCGCGCCGGCCGCGTCGGGCAGGGCACGCACGACCGTGCGGCTGCCGGCGGGCAGCCGGTCGAGGCGCGCGGCGAGCTGGTGCCGCAGCCGGCGGCTGACGGCGTGGCGCACGACCGAGCCGCCGACGGCCTTGCCGACGACCAGGCCGACCAGACAGGGCGCCGTCATCCGAGGGTCGTGCTCCGTGCGGGCACCGGACAGGTCACTCGGGGCGTCCGCGTCCAGACGGTGCACGACGACGGCCCCGCGACGAGCGCGGGCGCCGCGGCGCATCGTGTCGGTGAAGTCGGCAGCGCGCCGCATCCGGTGGGCGGACGGCAGCACGGCTGAGGGTCAGGCCGACAGTTCGCGACGGCCCTTGCGGCGACGGCCGGAGATGATGGCGCGGCCGGCACGCGTCCGCATACGGAGCCGGAAACCGTGCGTCTTGGCGCGACGGCGGTTGTTCGGCTGGTAGGTGCGCTTGCTCACGGGACGGACTCCATCGATCGGGCAACCGCCGTGCCGGCCGATCACCCTCGACGGGTGTCACGGGCACGACGTTCGGGTACGAATGTCGCGGTGCTGGCGGCCCGGGGGCCTTCCGACCATCGCCCGGAGCAGGGCATGACGGAGGGACCGGTCCGCGAACTCCCGGACCACGGTACGGATCGCCCACCGCGCAGGTCAAACCGCCCTCGGCCGGGCGTCGGCCGCGCAGGTGTCGGCGCGGTGACGAGCCGGTCACGGAACGACGACGGGTCGATGACGACACGGCGCAGCAGGCCCGAACCGGACACCGTAGGACGACCTTCGGCAGGCACGCCGGAGACACGCCGACCCCTCTTGTGGCGGTGATCGAGGCCTGTGTAGGTTCGCCGATCGTGTCCCCCTGAGTCCCCCGACAACCGACACACCCCGCGCCCCGGGACTCCACCGGCGTAGCGCTTGTCCGACCGAACGTCTCGTCCGCCAGACCTCGGTCCACAGCTGTGCAGAACGCTGTGGATCGTCATCGGCGTCCCCTGGACGTGAGAGGCTGATCCGTCGGTGGACGTCATCGGGCACCACGACGATGGCGGAGCGAAAATTGAGGGAAGTGGGACGTCTCGGTGGATGAGCGGGCCGAACTCGTGGACGTCTGGAACCGGGTCAAGAAGCGGTTCGACGACCCGTCCATCAGACAGCAGCACAAGGCCTGGATCGGTCTCACCAGACCGCTGGGGCTGATGGAGGACACCGCCCTGCTGGCGGCCCCCAACGAGTTCGCCCGCGAGTACCTCGAGAACCGGCTGCGGCCGATGATCGCGACGGCGTTCAGCGAGGAGCTCGGCCGCGACGTGCGCATCGCCGTCACCGTCATGCCGTCCGACGATCCGGGCGACGGAGGTCCGGGCGGCAGCGGCACGGACGCGACGGGCGAGGACGACGACGGCTGGACCGAGGAACCGGCGCCCGCGACCTCCGGCCCGTACCTCGCCCGCCATCCGGAGCCGGTCGCGGGCGGCGCGCCGGTCGCGACCACGTCCGAGCGGCTCGAGAAGGCCGACAAGGACGCCCGCCTCAACCCGAAGTACACCTTCGACACGTTCGTGATCGGCTCGAGCAACCGGTTCACCCACGCCGCGGCCGTGGCGGTGGCCGAGGCGCCGGCCCGGGCGTACAACCCGATGTTCATCTACGGCGACTCGGGCCTGGGCAAGACGCACCTGCTGCACGCCATCGGCCACTACGCGCAGAGCCTGCACACCGGCATCCGCACGCGGTACGTGTCGAGCGAGGAGTTCACGAACGAGTTCATCAACTCGGTGCGTGACGACAAGATGCAGGCCTTCCAGGCCCGCTACCGCTCGGTCGACCTGCTGCTGATCGACGACATCCAGTTCCTGGAACGTGCCGAGCGCACCCAGGAGGAGTTCTTCCACACCTTCAACACGCTGCACAACGCGAACAAGCAGATCGTCATCAGCTCGGACAAGTCGCCGCGGCAGCTCTCGTCGCTCGAGGACCGGCTGCGCACCCGCTTCGAGTGGGGACTCATCAGCGACGTCCAGGCGCCCGACCTCGAGACGCGCATCGCGATCCTGCGCAAGAAGGCCGCCCAGGAGGGCATGGACCCGCCCAACGACGTGCTCGAGTTCATCGCCAGCCGCGTGCAGAGCAACATCCGCGAGCTCGAGGGCGCGCTGATCCGCGTGACCGCGTTCGCCAGCCTCAACCGTCAGGCGGTCGAGATGGGGCTCGCCGAGATGGTGCTCAAGGACCTCGTGTCGAACTCCGAGCAGCCCGAGATCTCGGCCGCCACGATCATGGCGGTGACCGCCGAGTTCTTCGCCGTGTCGATCGACGACCTGATGAGCTCGTCGCGCAGCCGGGTGCTCGTCCAGGCCCGGCAGATGGCGATGTTCCTCTGCCGCGAGCTCACCGAGCTCTCGCTGCCGAAGATCGGCGAGCAGTTCGGCGGCCGCGACCACACCACGGTGATGCACGCCGAGCGCAAGGTGCGGGCGCAGCTCACCGAGAAGCTGTCCGTCTACAACCAGATCGCCGAGCTCACCAGCCGCATCAAGCAGCGGGCGCGGGCGTGACGGTGACGAACCCACAGGCTGTGCATGCTGCTGTGGACGACGGTGGACGTCATGTGGACGCCGCGTGCAGTTCGTCGGCCGTCCACCTCGGGGACGTGCGCCTGCGGATGACGGCACCCCGTTCGTCCACAGCGTTGTCGCCCGTGAACGCTACGGTGCAGACGGTTATCCGCAGTGTCCACAGCTGCGAAGACGACAGCCGAAGCACTCTCTCCATGATTGGCAAACGACAAGAACGTTCACACGGTGGATATCGGGGACGAGCCGTCCCGACGACCGTGCGGACGAGCACCGAGGAGCTGACCGTGACCTACCCATCGGCAGGACGCCGCGAACACGTGAGCGGAGCGCAGGCATGAAGTTCCGCGTGGAGCGTGACGCGCTCGCCGATGCCGTCGCCTGGGCGGCCCGCAGCCTGGCCACCCGCCCGACGCTGCCGGTGCTCGCCGGGCTGCTGCTGACCGTCGAGGGCGAGGTGCTCTCGGTGTCCGGCTTCGACCTCGAGGCCTCCACCGAGGTCGAGCTCGAGGTCACCGCCGGCGCGCCGGGGCAGACGCTCGTGTCGGGTCGGCTGCTCGCCGACATCACCAAGGCCCTGCCGCCGCATCCGGTCGATGTCACGCTCGACGGAGCCCGGCTGGCGATCGTGTGCGGCTCGGCGAAGTTCAGCCTGCCGACGATGCCGGTCGAGGACTACCCGAAGCTGCCGACCATGCCGACCACCGCCGGCACGGTCGACAGCGCCGAGTTCGCCGCCGCCGTGGCCCAGGTGGCGGTCGCCGCCGGCCGCGACGACACGCTGCCGATGCTCACGGGCGTGCGGGTCGAGATCGACGGCGAGAAGCTCACCCTGGCCGCCACCGACCGCTACCGGCTCGCGGTGCGCGAGCTGGTCTGGTCGCCGAGCGACCCGTCGTCCGCGAGTGCGCAGGTGCTCGTGCCGGCACGGGCGCTCGCCGACGCCGCCAAGAGCCTCGCGGGCAGTGAGACCCTGTCGATCGCCCTCGCCGCCGGCGGCGCGGGTGAGGGCATCATCGGCTTCTCGGGCACCACCCACGGCCGCGCCAGCCGCGCCACCACCCGCCTGCTCGACGCGACGTTCCCGCAGTACCGCTCTTTGCTGCCGAGCGAGTGGGCGTCGACGGCCGAGGTGCCGGTGCAGCAGCTGGTCGACGCGGTGCGCCGCGTCGCGCTCGTCACCGACCGCACGGCCCCGGTGCGGATGGAGTTCGGCGACGCCACGCTCTCGCTCTCGGCCGGCGGCGAGGACGAGGGCCGCGCCGAGGAGCAGCTCGAGGTGGTCTACGAGGGCGACGGCATCGCGACGGCGTTCAACCCGCAGTTCCTGCTCGACGGGCTCGGCGCCCTGCCGACCCCCACCGCGCGCATGCTGTTCACCTCGGCCACCAAGCCCGTGGTGCTGCGTCCGGACCTGTCGGCGAGTGACGCGCCTGGCACGACTGGCGCCGAGTACACGTACCTGATCATGCCGGTGCGGCTGCCCGGCTGATCGTCGCTCCGTGTACGTCCGCCATCTCGGCGTCGCCGACTTCCGCAGCTGGACGAGCGCCGAACTCGACTTCGAGCCCGGCCCGTCCGTGCTGGTCGGGGCGAACGGGCCGGGCACGACGAACCTGGTCGAGGCGATCGGCTACCTCGCGACGCTGGGCAGTCACCGGGTCGCGTCCGACGCCCCGCTCATCCGCGCCGGCGCGGAGCGGGCGGTGGTCCGGGCTGCCGCGGTCTCGGCCGGGCGCGAGCTGCGCGTCGAGGTCGAGATCGTGCCCGGCCGCGCCAACCGGGCCCGGCTCAACGGCTCGCCGGTCACCCGCGTGCGGGACATCCTCGGCGTGGTGCGCACCGTCGTGTTCGCCCCCGAGGACCTCGCGATCGTGCGGGGCGACCCGAGCGAGCGCCGCACCTTCCTCGACGAGCTCGTCGTGGCGCGCACACCGCGGATGGCCGGCGTGCGCAGCGACTATGAGCGGGTGCTCAAGCAACGCTCGGTGCTGCTGAAGTCGGCCGGCGGGGCGCGCGGCGCGAAGCGGGTCGACCTGTCCACGCTCGACGTGTGGGACGGTCACCTCGCGTCCTTCGGCGCCCAGCTGCTGCGGGCGCGGCTCGACGCGGTCGCAGCGCTGCGGCCCTTCGCCGTCGCCGCCTACGGCGAGGTCGCGCCCGCGAGCGCCGAGCTGACCCTCGGCTACGCCTCCGTGCTGCCCGAGCTGGACGGCGAGGGCGCGACCGATCCCGGCCCCGACGTCGCGTCCCTCGAGACCGCGTTGCTGGCCGAACTCGCCCGCCGGCGCCCGCAGGAGCTCGACCGCGGCGTGAACCTCGTCGGCCCGCACCGCGACGACCTCGAGATCGGGATCGGCACCCTGCCCGTCCGGGGCTACGCCAGCCACGGCGAGGGCTGGTCGGTGGCGCTCGCGCTGCGGCTGGCGGCCTTCGAGCTGCTGCGCCTCGACTACGGGCCCGGTGGCGAACCGATCCTCGTCCTCGACGACGTGTTCGCCGAACTGGACGCCGACCGCCGCGCGCAGCTCGCCGTCACCGCCGGCAAGGCCGAACAGGTGCTCATCACTGCCGCGGTCGACGGCGACGTGCCCGACCTGCTCGACGGCGCGCGGTACGCCGTCGGATCGGGGAGTGTGCGTCGTGTCCGATAGGTGTACGGTGCTGCTGCCGATGCGGCCTGGATCACACAGTTGTCCACAGGAAGCGGTGGATAACTGCGCTGTTCTGTGGACGAAGGTCCCGCTGGACGTCCCCAACCGCCGGGAACCGTCCACACCGCTGGGGAGAACCCTGTGGACGACGTGACACCGGGCGAACGGACGCCGGCCGCTGAACCACCGATCGACCCCGTGCTCGCCGCGCTGGCCGACGCGCAGGGCATCGCCCGCTCGGGTCGCGGCCGCGGTGGCCGGTCACGCAACAAGCGCCTGCGGTCCGAGAACCTGGCCGGCCGCGGTGGCATGACCGAGCGGAACGTCGGCGGCTACTCCGGCCCCGGACGCGACGACCGGCGCGACCCCGCCCGCGTGGCCGACCTGGTCAGCGGCTACGTCGAGGAGCGCGGCTGGCAGCGGCCGCTCGCCGAGGCGCGCGTCTTCGCCGAGTGGCCGGCGCTGGTCGGGGCCGACGTCGCGGCGCACTGCGCGCCCAGCTCGCTGCACCAGGGCGAACTGCACATCGCGGCCGAGTCGACGGCCTGGGCGACGCAGCTGCGGCTGCTGGCCGGTCCGCTACTCGCCCGGCTGGTCGCCGAACTCGGCGGCGACGTCGTCACCAAGCTCCGCATCACCGGCCCGACCGCGCCGAGCTGGAAGCACGGCAAGTTCACCGTCCGCGGCGCGCGCGGCCCCCGCGACACCTACGGCTGACCGGTCGTCCACCGGCGGCAGCGGCTCATTGCCTCGCAGCGGCCGTCGTGATAGTGGGCGTATGGGTTCCCGTGCCGGAGGGGGTGTCCGGCCGCGAGCGTCGCGATGAGACGCCTGCGTGCCACGTTTTCGTCAGTGGCCTCCGGTAGACTGGACGAAGTCCTGCGGGTGTCGTGCCTGCCCGCCGTACCTGGGTGAGAGGTCGTGTCCGTGGCCAGTCCGGCAACGAAGTCGTCTGCCAACGCCAACGCCAAGAACGCCTACACCGGGAGCTCGATCACCGTCCTCGAGGGTCTCGAGGCGGTGCGCAAGCGTCCCGGCATGTACATCGGTTCGACCTCGGCCCGCGGGTTGCACCACCTCGTGTGGGAGGTCGTCGACAACTCCGTCGACGAGGCCCTCGGCGGTCACGCCGACCGCATCGAGGTCACCCTGCTCGCCGACGGCGGCGTGCGGGTGAAGGACAACGGCCGTGGCATGCCGGTGGACATGCACCCAACCCAGAAGCGGCCGACGGTCGAGGTCATCCTCACCGTGCTGCACGCGGGCGGGAAGTTTGACGGCAAGGCCTACGCCGTCTCCGGCGGTCTGCACGGCGTCGGCGTCTCGGTCGTGAACGCGTTGAGCCACCGGCTCGAGGTCGAGATCGAGCGCGACGGCTTCGTCTGGACGCAGCCCTACGTCGACCAGAAGCCGGCCGCGCCGCTCGAGAAGGGCGCGCCGTCCACGAACCACGGCACGACAGTGACCTTCTGGCCGGACGCCTCGATCTTCGAGACGACCACCTTCGACTTCGAGACGATCAGCCGCCGGCTGCAGGAGACCGCGTTCCTCAACAAGGCGCTGACGATCGTGCTGCGCGACGAGCGCATCGACAAGATCGTCGACGAGGACGACGCCGAGGCCGCGACGGCGCACCACCACGCCAAGGCCCGCGAGATCACCTACTACTACGAGAACGGCCTCGCCGACTTCGTCAAGCACATCAACCGGACGAGCGACAAGGAACCGATCCACAAGGACGTCATCTCGTTCTCCGGCGAGGACACCGAGAAGGCGCTGTCGGTCGACATCGCCATGCAGTGGAACAAGTCCTACAGCGAGAGCGTGCACACCTTCGCCAACACGATCGCGACGATCGAGGGCGGCACGCACGAGGAGGGCTTCCGCGCCTCGTTGACCAACGTGGTCAACAAGTGGGCGATCGAGAAGAAGATGGTGAAGGACACCAAGGAGGACCGCCTCACCGGCGACGACATCCGCGAGGGTCTGGCCGCCATCATCTCGATCAAGCTGGGCGAGCCGCAGTTCGAGGGACAGACCAAGACCAAGCTCGGCAACTCGTCGGCGAAGACGTTCGTGCAGTCGGTCTGCAACCAGTGGCTCGAGGACTGGTTCAACCGCAACCCGACCGAGGCCAAGACCATCGTCACGAAGATGACGCAGGCGGCCCGGGCCCGGAAGGCGGCGCAGCAGGCCCGCAAGCTCGCGCGCAAGAACGCCCTGGACACCTTCGGCATGCCGGGCAAGCTCGCCGACTGCCGGTCGACCGACCCGGGCGAGAGCGAGCTCTACATCGTCGAGGGCGACTCGGCCGGCGGCTCGGCGAAGTCCGGGCGCGACTCGATGTTCCAGGCGATCCTGCCGATCCGCGGCAAGATCATCAACGTCGAGAAGGCGCGCATCGACCGCGTCCTCAAGAACACCGAGGTGCAGTCGCTCATCACCGCGCTCGGCACCGGCATCCACGACGACTTCGACATCACCAAGCTGCGCTATCACAAGATCGTGCTCATGGCCGATGCCGACGTCGACGGCCAGCACATCGCGACGCTGCTGCTGACGCTGCTGTTCCGGTTCATGCGTCCGCTCATCGAGCAGGGCCACGTCTACCTCGCCGCACCGCCGCTCTACAAGATCAAGTGGAGCAAGGGCGAGCCCGACTACGCCTACTCCGACCGCGAGCGCGACGGGATGATCGAGCAGGGTCTGGCCGCCGGCCGCAAGGTGCAGCAGGACGGCATCCAGCGCTACAAGGGTCTCGGCGAGATGAACCCGAAGGAGCTGTGGGAGACCACGATGGACCCGGCCACCCGCATCCTGCGCCTGGTCACGCTCGACGACGCCGCGACGGCCGACGAGTTGTTCTCCGTGCTGATGGGCGACGACGTGGACGCCCGTCGCGGCTTCATCGTCCGCAACGCCAAGGACGTCCGCTTCCTCGACACCTGACGCCGAGTCCGGCCCCCGCGGCCCCGACGCCTGAGGTCGTCGCCGCCACCCGTCGTCCGCCGCTGCACCGCAGAGGAGCTCTGCCTTGACCGACACCACCGATACGCCGGACTTCGACCGCGTCGAACCGGTCGACCTGCATCAGGAGATGCAGCGGAGCTTCCTCGACTACGCGATGAGCGTCATCGTGTCCCGCGCGCTGCCCGACGTACGCGACGGGCTGAAGCCCGTGCACCGCCGCATCCTCTACGCGATGTTCGACAACGGGTACCGGCCGGACCGCGGGTACGTGAAGGCCGCCCGCCCGGTGTCGGACGCGATGGGCAACTACCACCCGCACGGCGACTCCGCGATCTACGACGCCCTCGTGCGCATGGCGCAGTCGTGGTCGATGCGCGCGCCGCTCGTCGACGGGCAGGGCAACTTCGGCTCGCCGGGCAACGACCCCGCGGCCGCGATGCGCTACTGCGTCACCGGCGAGACGCTCGTCCGGCTTGCCGACGGCACGACCCGCCGCATCGAGGACATCGCCGGCGAGCACGCCCTGACGGCTGCGGGTGAGGCCGATGTCGAGCTGAAAGTGCTCGGCGCGTCGGGACAGACCGTCCTGGCGGACAAGATCTTCCACTCCGGCGAGCACCCGGTGCTCACCATGCGGCTCGAGAACGGCATGTCGCTCTCCGGCAGCGAGAACCACCCCGTGCTGGTCCTGTCCGGTGATGCGGACGGCACCACGGCGCCGAAGCTGGTCTGGAAGCGGCTCGACCGACTCTCGGTCGGCGACGTGGTCTGCGTGCTGCGCACGACGGCCGACGAGACCGGTGAACCGCTCACCGAGCGCGAGTCGGACCTCGCGCTGCTGTTCGGCTCGTTCGTGAGCGAGGGCTGGTACGGCGATCGGGCCGGGTTCAACAACACCGATGCCGAATGGTTCCAGGCGGTGGTCACGGCCTACGAGCGAACCGTCGGCGGTGCGTTCTACTGCAACGACCGTCTGCTGCCGTCCGGCAAGCGGATCTGGGAGCTGGACGTCCACCGCACCGCCGCACTCGACGCGTCCGAGCTCGGTGAGCTCAAGGGTGCGAGAAGCGCCGACAAGGCGGTGCCGGAGTGGATCTGGCGCTCGCGGCCGGTGGTGAAGCGCCGGTTCCTGCAGGCGCTGTTCGAGGGCGACGGCTCGGTCTCGCTGCTGCCGCGCAACACCGTGCAGGTCTGCTACTCGACCAAGAGCAAGCAGCTGGCCCAGGACGTGCAGCTGCTGCTGCTCGAGTTCGGCGTGAGCTCGAAGGTGTGCCGTGACGGCCGTCGGCCGGACGCGTGGCGCTGCGTCGTCACGAACCGCCGCGACGCGCGGCTGTTCGCCGCCAACGTCGGCTTCCTGACGCGCAAGCGTGACGCGCTCGCGGCGGCGCTGGCCGAGGTGCCGCAGACCAGCCGGGCGCTGTCGCACGACACCGTGCCGTTCGTGGCAGCGTGGATCCGCCGCACCGCCCCGCGCGGGCACCGCGAGTGGCTGGCGCACCGCAACCTCGACTCGATCGAGCGCTGGGAGCGTGACGACGAGATCGTCCGCCGCCTCACCCCGGCGCAGCGGTCGGTCGTCGAGCCGCTCGCCGACGGGCGGTACCGGTTCGTCCCCGTGGTCGCGATCGACGGCGACGGCGTGGCGCCGGTGTACTCGCTGCGCGTGGCGAACGACGAGCACGCGTTCGTCACGAACGGCATCGTAAGCCACAACACCGAATGTCGGCTGACCCCGCTCGCGATGGAGATGCTGCGGGACATCGGCGAGGACACCGTCGACTTCCAGAGCAACTACGACGGCCGGTCGCAGGAGCCGACGGTGCTGCCGGCGCGCTTCCCGAACCTGCTGGTGAACGGCGCCGAGGGCATCGCGGTCGGCATGGCCACCAAGATCCCGCCGCACAACCTGCGCGAGATCGCGTCGGCGGTGGTGTGGGCGCTCGAGCACCCGGACGCGTCGAACGACGAACTGCTCGAAGAGGCCATCAAGCTCGTCCCGGGTCCGGACTTCCCGACGAGGGGCCTCATCGTCGGCCGCGACGGCATCGAGCAGGCCTACCGCACCGGCCGCGGCTCGATCCGCATGCGGGCGGTCGTCGAGATCGACGAGGACGTCAAGGGCCGCACCATCCTGGTGGCCACCGAGCTGCCGTACCAGGTGAACCCGGACAACCTCGTCCAGTCGATCGCCGACCTGGCCCGCGAGGGCAAGGTCACCGGCATCGCCGAGATCGCCGACGAGTCGTCCGACCGCATCGGCATGCGCATCGTCGTCACGCTCAAGCGCGACGCGGTGGCGAAGGTGGTGCTGAACAACCTGTTCAAGCACACCCAGCTGCAGACGACCTTCGGCGCGAACATGCTGGCCATCGTCGACGGGGTGCCGCGCACCCTGCGGCTCGACCAGTTCATCTCGCTCTACGTCGAGCACCAGATCGAGGTCATCGTCCGGCGCACGCGGTACCGCCTGCGCAAGGCCGAGGAGCGCATCCACATCCTGCGCGGCCTGCTCAAGGCGCTCGACCAGCTCGACGCCGTGATCGCGCTCATCCGCAACAGCCCCTCGGCCGAAGAGGCGCGGGGCGGCCTGATGCGGCTGCTCGAGATCGACGAGATCCAGGCGACCGCCATTCTCGACCTGCAGCTGCGCCGGCTCGCGGCGCTCGAGCGGCAGCGGATCATCGACGAGCACGACCAGATCCAGCGCGAGATCGAGGACTACAACGACATCCTCGCCAAGCCGGCCCGCCAGCGCGCGATCATCCGCGAGGAGCTCACCGAGATCGGCGAGAAGTACGGCGACGAGCGGCGCACCCGGATGGTGGCCTACGAGGGCGACGTCAACGTCGAGGACCTCATCGCGCAGGAGGACGTGGTCGTCACGATCACGCGCACGGGTTACGCGAAGCGCACCAAGACCGACCTGTACCGGGCGCAGCGGCGCGGCGGTAAGGGTGTCCAGGGCGCGGCGCTCAAGGCCGACGACATCGTGGCGCACTTCTTCGTGAGCTCGACCCACGACTGGATCCTGTTCTTCACGAACCAGGGACGCGTCTACCGCGCCAAGGCCTACGAACTCCCGGAGGCGAACCGCAACGCCCGCGGCCAGCACGTCGCCAACCTGCTCGCGTTCCAGCCCGGCGAGGAGATCGCCGAGGTCATCACGCTCAAGAACTACGAGCAGGCGCCGTACCTGGTGCTCGCCACCAAGCACGGCCTGGTCAAGAAGACGAAGCTGACCGACTTCGACTCGAACCGCTCGGGTGGCATCGTCGCGATCAACCTGCGCGAGGACGACGAGCTCATCGACGCCGCCCTCATCAGTGCCGACGAGGACCTGCTGCTCGTCAGCCGCAAGGCGATGTCGATCCGGTTCAAGGCCGACGACGAGACCCTCCGGCCGATGGGGCGGGCCACCTCGGGCGTCTTCGGCATGCGCTTCAACGAGGGCGACGAGCTGCTGGCGATGGAGGTCGTGCGCGACGACAGCAGCGAAATATTGGTGGCCACTGAGGGCGGGTTCGCGAAACGGACACGGGTCGACGAGTATCCCGTGCAGGGCAGGGGCGGCAAGGGCGTGCTCACGGCGCGTATCGTCTCCACCCGAGGCGGGCTGGTCGGTGCGATCGCCGTCGCTCCGAACGACGAGATCTACGCGATCACGTCCGACGGCGTGGTGATCCGCACCAAGGCTTCGGAGGTCCGTCGGGCACAACGGCAGACCATGGGCGTGCGACTCATGAACCTGCCGGACGGCGTCAACGTGGTCGCCGTCGCACGAAACGCCGACGAACCGGACGAGCAGGAGTAACGAGGTGGCGCGGTCCGAACGGTCCGACCGTGACCCGGGGAAGTCCTCGGGTCGCGGCGGCGGCACGCCGGGCTCCCGGCCCGGCCGGGTCGGCAGCGGCGGTGTCGGCGGTACCGACGCGACCACCGGCACCATCCCGCCGTACAGCCCGTCGTTCCCCGAGCCCGACTTCGACCTCGCGAACCGCGCGGCGGCGTCCGCCTCGGCCGGTGCACCGACCACCCGGCCCGCCGAGGACGAGTTCCCGCGCGGCAGTGACCGTCAGCGTCCGGAGGACGGCGCGTCGTCCCGCCGGCGTCCGCGCCGGCCCCGCCGGGCGCAGCTGCAACTGCGCCACATCAATCCGTGGACGGTGCTGCGGTTCAGCTGTGTGCTGGCGATCGCGCTGTTCTTCGTCTGGTTGATCGTCGTGGGGGTGCTCTACGGCGTGCTCGACGCCGCGGGGGTCATCCACAAGATCAACAACGCGGTCACGACGATCAACGGCGACGGGTCGACGCCGCCGATCCGGGCGAGCATCGTCTTCGGCGGCGCCGCCATCATCGGGGTCGTCAACATGATCCTCTTCATCGCCCTGTCGACGATCGGCTCGGTGGTCTACAACCTCTGTGCCGACCTCGTCGGAGGCATCGAGATCACGCTGTCGGAGGCATGAGTCCGGCCGCCCCAGGGCGGTCGGGATCGCTCGACGGCGTCCGGTAGTGTTGTCACTCGTGTCGCCGGTCGGTGCAAGCCGACCGAGTCACGTGCGCGGGCCTGTAGCTCAGACGGTTAGAGCGCATCCCTGATAAGGATGAGGCCGGAGGTTCAAGTCCTCCCAGGCCCACCGCGCCGCTCCCCATCATCGCGGCCGTACGCTGGAGCCCGGCATCTCGCGGAGGGCAGCATGAAACCGTTGGTCCTGGCGTCGGCCCTCGCGGCTGCTGCGGCCGCGGTGCTGCGTCGCCGGCAGGTCAACCATTCCGCGTCGCAACTGTGGCGGGAGGCGACGGCAGACGCTTCGCGCTGAGCCGGTCGGATCCGGCACAGCCGCCCAAGGGGACGTAGCTCAATTGGCAGAGCACCGCCTTTGCAAGGCGGGGGTTAGGGGTTCGATTCCCCTCGTCTCCACCCCGTGTCAGGCGCCTCGGCGGCGCGCCTAGAGTTGCCCGCGTGGCCGGATGGAAGCAGTCGCTGCGACGCCGGCTGACCCGCCGACCGGCGGCCGCCCCGGCCTCGGCCGCCGTCCCGGACGTCGCCCGATACGTCGAGTGGGCGCAGTCGCTCGACAAGCCCGTCACCGACGTGGTCGTCGTCGCCGACCAGCACGGCGTGCGCACCGCGAACGCGCTGGCCGACGCGCTGCCCACGGCGACCGTGCACCTGCTCGCGACCCGACCCCACGACGCGCGGACGATGGCGAGCCCGGGGCCGCGGGTGCGGTACACCGTGTGCGCCGACCAACAGGCGCGCAGCGACCACCTCGTGCGCGTCCCGCAACCGCAGCTCATCGTCGACGTCGGTCGCAAGCGGGCAGACCTGCTGCGCCGCTTCCGCGCGACCCTCGAGTTCCTCGCGGCGGGCGGCGCGTACGTCCTCGAGGACCTCTCGATCACCGACGACGGGCAGCAGCACTGGCCCGAGTTCGAGGCGGTCGCCGTGCGCGGGCCGGCGCCCGAGGGCTGGCCCGCCGAGCTGGTCGCGGCCTGCGAGACCGTCGAGGTCGAGGGGCGGTCGGTCGGCGTGCTCAAGGCCCTCGACCACCGCGTCAACCTCCGCGACGCGACCGCGACCGCGGTGCTCACCGCGCGGTATGGCAGCGCCTGGGGCGAGGTGGTCACCACCCGCCCGGCGGTTCGCTTCACACCCGCGGTGACGCCGGTCGAGTACGGCTCGCGCGGCGAGTGGTTCGGGCAGGTGCAGCACTCCGCGGCCACGCTCGATGCGATCGACGTCCCCGAACTCTCGCTGCGGCGCTACGAGCAGCCGACGTGCTGGTTCGAGCAGCGCATCGCCCGCGACAACTACTGGTTGCCGGACACCTACCGCCACGCCTACGACAACGTGCTGCGGCACCGCCGGCTCGTGCGCATCAGCCCCTGGCACGCGCGGCTGCCGGACCACTCGCCGCGTCGGCCCACCCGGCACCTCGACGGCCACTTCTTCTACTTCGACACCGAGTACCCGGGCCACTTCGGGCACGTGCTCACCGAGGTGATCGCCCGGCACTGGGGCTGGCGCGAGGCGCGGGCCCGTGACCCGCAGATCCGGCCGCTGCTCAGCCGGATCGGGGACGACGGCATCCCGGCTTTCCAGCGCGAGCTGTTCGCCGCGCTCGACGTCCCGCTGGACGAGGTGGCGTTCCTGCGGCCGGGCGAGGCGGTCACCGTCGAGGCGGTCTCGGCGGCGTCCCCCATGTTCTCGATGCCGGCCTACAGCAGCCCCGAGCTGCGCGCGACGTGGGACCAGGTGCGCGACCGGCTGCACCGCCCCGGCCGCGACAGCGCGCGCAGGTTGTTCGTCGGCCGCCGCGTGCGCCGCATCCGGTCGTGTCTCAACACCGAGGCGGTCGAGGCATTCGTGCAGCAGCGTGGGTTCGAGATCTTCTACCCCGAGGACCACGACTTCGCCGAGCAGCTCACCGCGTTCTGCGACGCCGAGGTCATCGCCGGGTTCGCGGGCAGCAACATGTTCACCGCGATGTTCGCCGGCGCGAAGCGGTTGGTGGCGATCACCGCCGACACCTACAGCGCGAACAACGAGTACCTGATCGCCGCCGTGACCGGCGGGCAACTGCACCACGTCATCGGCGACTCGCTGATCAAGCACCCGCCGGGCGGCTGGACCTGGGGTGCGTACCAGTCGAACTTCACCGTCGACCTCGACCTGCTCGCCGCGGCGCTCGACGCCGCCGTCGCGGCCGACGCCCCGGCGGGCTGATCGGTCAGTTCGCGAGGCCCGCGGTGTCGTGCAGGACGAAGTGGGTGCCGTCCCACTCCCAGAACTTGGTCACCAGCGTGGTCGGGCCGCACTGGCTCGCCGGCACGGTCGACGAGCAGTCGTCGGTCTCGAGGCGGCCACTGACGAAGCGGAAGTTCTGCGACAGCCCGATCCCACCGGGCGCGACCCCCTGGTCGGTGACCTGCAGCGACGTCCGCGTCTCGGCCTTGATCGCGCCCCACGTCTGCTTCGGGACGTCGTAGCTGTAGGCGACGGCGTTGCCGGTGCCGTCGGTCGAGAAGGTGCCGTGCACGATGAAGGTCGCGTGGGTCATGCCCGCGAGCACCGCCGACTGGACGGTCAGGTTCGAGGTGTCGAGCGTGCCCGCCTTGTACGGGTAGCCCTTGACCGCGGCGAGCTGCAGGGTGTGCGCGCTGGTGTCGTACTTCCAGAAGGTGACCGACCCGGCGGTGCCTGCCACGGCCAGCTCGGTGCCGTCGATGACCTTGCTCAGGGCGAGATGGCTGTCGGACAGGTGGTCGGGGTTCACCAGCGACTTCACCAGCGTCGTCGGCAGGTCGGCGGGCTGCTTCGGGGCGCCGGCACCGCTGGTGGTCGGCGTGGAGCCCGCGGCCGGGCCGGAGAAGTCGGTGTTGCAGCTGTCCGGCACGACGTCCGGGAACTCGCTGGGCTGCCAGAAGTTGTTCTGGATCGTCGTCGGCGACGCACCGGGCTTCGACTGGTCGGGGGCGTAGAACTGCACGGCGTACTGCGGCAGGCCGCACAGGTAGGTGATGCTGTCGGCGTCCTTGGCTGACGCGGGCGAGGTGACCTGCAGACCGACCACCCGGCCGGCGATCGACACGGCGCTCGCGGCGTACTGGGCCTGGGTGATCAGCGACGTCACGAGCGCCCGGGCCGACGCCGTGTCCTTGAAGCGGGCGATCTCGGCCACGACCGGGCTGCCGGGATAGCTGCAGGTGATCTCGTCGAGGATGCTGTCGGGCTCGTTGGACTGTTTGGCCGACAGCGAGCAGCTCGCGTCCTGGAAGGCGTGCGCGCTGTCGCCGTTCCTCGTGCCGACGAGCTGGGCGAACGAGCCGAAGTGCTGCCACGACACCGAGGGCGTGCCCGGCCCACCGGTGCGGTAGGACGCCGGGGCCGCGCTGGTGGTCGACGAGCGTGCGCCCGTGCTGCTCGACGAGTGCGCCGCCGGCGTTCCCGAGCCACCGCTCGACAGCACGATCGCCAGCACCACACCGATCACCACCACGAGTGCCCCGGCGCCCAGCAGCAGCCCACGCTTCGAACCGCCGCCGGATCGGGGCGCGGTGGGCGTCGTACCCAGCGGACCGGACGAATGTGACCGGCCCGACGGCCCTGGCGGCGGCCCGGGCGGCCCCGAGGGCGCCGGCGGTGCGGACGGTGCGAAGTACTGCGGGAGCGGCGCGGACGGGTGCGCGGCCGGCAGCCCGCCGGACGCCGCGGGTGCAGCAGGCGTGGAGCGGTCGGGCCGCGCCGCGGCCGGCGGGCCGGACGGCACCGGCCCGGACGGGATGGGCCCCGACGGCACCGGCCCGGACGGTACGGGGCCGGACGGGCCGTAGCCGGTCGGCGTCGGGTGTCCCGGGACGGCCGTCGGCACCGCGGCGCCCTGGCCGCCCCGCACCGCCTGGCGCGCGGCCAGCGCGAAGGCGGCGGCCGTCGCGTAGCGCTGGTCGGGGTCCTTGGCCATCGCGCGCGCGATGACGTCGTCGAGGGCGCGTGGCACGCCGGGCGCGCGGTCGCTCGCCCGCGGCGGCGCGGTGTTCATGTGCGCGTACATGATCGCGAACATCTCGCCGTCGAACGGCTTCTGCCCGGTCACGGCCTCGAACAGCACGCACCCGAGGGCGTAGATGTCGGTGCGCCGGTCGCCGGGCGAGCCGCCGATGCGTTCGGGCGACATGTAGGCCACCGTGCCGACGGTGCCGGTCGTCGCGGTGAGCGCGGTGCCCTCCTGGTTGGCGGCGCGGGCGATGCCGAAGTCGACGAGGTAGGCGAACGGGTCGTGCTCCTCGCCCGGCGTCCAGCCCGAGAGCAACACGTTCGAGGGCTTCACGTCGCGGTGCACGAGCCCGGCCTGGTGCGCCGCCTGCAGCGCGCCCGCCACCTGGGCCAGGATCGTCACCGCCGTCGCGACCGGCAGGCGGCCCTGCTCGGCGAGCACCGAGCCGAGGTCGCGTCCCTCGACGAGCCGCATGTCGATGAACAGCTGGCCGTCGATCTCGCCGAAGTCGTGGATCGGGATGATGTGCGGGTCGTTGAGCCGCGCGGCCATCTGCGACTCGCGACGGAAGCGGGTCTGGAACGAGTCGTCGACCGCGAGGTGCTTCGGCAGCAGCTTCAGCGCGACGGTGCGGTCGCGGACGGTGTCGACGGCGCGGTAGACCTCGCCCATCCCACCGCGGCCGAGCAGGTCGTGCAGCTCGTACCGCCCGAACAGCTCGGGCACCGCGTCCTCCTCGTCGGCCGGATCGCGCCAAGGATCCCACGCGGCCGACACCGAGCGGCCGCTGCGACGAAGATCGCGAGCTTTTCGTAATGCGCTGTCCGGAATGCGGCATACCGGCATTTCGGCGGACGGTTACGAGTCGCTTGCGGGTCCGTCCGGGGCCATTGTCAGCGCGCCGAAATTGGATAGCCTTCGCTCGTTCTCAGCTGATCACACGCCGCCACAGGCTGCCGTCGCCCGTGATCACGACGTCGCACCTCCTCGCCACCGACCGTCTCCCAGGGGGATCACCGATGACTGCTGGACCCGGGCCGTCGCCGTCCGCACCGGCCGCGCCATCCGCCTCGTCGACGCCACAGGCCGGCGACCTCAACGACCAGCTCCTCAACACCGACTGGTGGACCGACCAGATGGTGCAGGCCGCCGGCATCCCGATCGTGGACGTCCCGTTCGTGACGGTGGGCGGTGGCATCGGGTCGTTCGTCACCGTCGACTACCTGCGCATCGCCGGCGTCCCGGTCGAGCAGATCCGGGTGCTGAGCAACATCGACCACCCGTGGCAGACCTACGAGTACCTCACCCGGGTGTCGCAGATCCCGCGTCCCGAACGCATCCGCTCCGACTCCGCGTCGCGTCCGGACAACATCTGGGGTTTCCCGTCCTACGCCATCGAGGAGGCGTGGAAGGACAAGTCGCTCAAGCAGGCGATCAACGTCTTCCTCGAGCCGATGTGGCGCGACTTCTACACGCCCAAGGCCGGCATGGTGTTCGGCCACCTCGAGCGCGAGGCGAAGCGCATCCGGTACTGGGACATGCTGGTCAAGGGCCAGGTGCGCATGATCCGCCGCCGCCAGGGCGGCGGGTACTTCACCATCCTCACGCCGCCGGAGGGCGCGTCACCGACCAAGCGTGTCGCGTTCCGCTCGACCTTCGTGCACGTCGCGATCGGTTACCCCGGGCTCAAGTACCTGCCCGACCTGCAGGAGTTCCGCACCAAGATGCAGGACTTCCACCACGTGGTCAGCGCGTACGAGGACCACGAGCACGTCTACAACCAGCTGCGCACGCGGCCGGGCACGGTGCTCATCCGCGGCGGCGGCATCGTCGCGTCGCGCGTGCTGCAGCGGCTGATGGACGACCGGGCGAAGTACGGCACCAACGTCCAGATCGTGCACCTGTTCCGCACGTTCATCAGCGGCTCGCACGGCAAGAACGCGTGGAACCGGCGCAAGGGCGGCAACGGCTTCGCCTACCAGGGCTTCAACTACCCGAAGTCGGTGTGGGGCGGCCAGCTCAAGTCGAAGATGCGCCGGCTCGAGGGCGACGAGCGGGCCAAGGCCTACGACGAGATGGGCGGGACGAACACGCCCTGGCGCCGGTCGTGGCAGGCGCAGATGAAGCAGGGACGCGACGAGGGCTGGTACCGCCTCATGCAGGGCACCGTCGACGGCATGTCGGTGGCCCAGGACGGCCGCATCGTCAGCACCATCAAGACCCCGCAGGGCGTCTACGACATCGCCGCCGACTTCGTCATCGACTGCACCGGGCTCGAGGCCGACATCGCCGAGCACCGCGTGCTGAACGACCTGCTGCAGCACGGCGGTGCGGGCCGCAACCCGAAGGGCCGCTTGGACGTCGACCGCACCTTCGAGCTGCGCGGCACGCGCAGCGATCCGGGGGTCATGTACGCCTCGGGGTCGCCGACCCTCGGCGGCTACTTCCCCGGCGTCGACACGTTCCTCGGGCTGCAGGTGGCCGCGCAGGAGATCGCCGACGACCTCGCGCGTCGCGGCTTCGGCAAGCGCATCACGACCGGACGCTCGGTGAGCCAATGGCTCAAGTGGGCCAAGAACCAGCAGATCTGACGGAGACGACCATGCTTCCCACCCTCGGCGGGCGGATCCAGTCGCGGCTGTTCTTCCTCGCGACCATCGGCTCGATCTTCACCTTCATCATGGCCTCGATCCTCCCGGCGAGCATCGGCGACTACGACGTGCCGTGGAAGTACCGGCTGCAGGACGGCTTCGCCGCCCTGCTGTGGACGGCGATCCTCGGCGTGCTCTGGGAGTGCGTCTACCACTTCCTCATGCAGTGGCGGTGGGAGAAGGATTGGCCCACGTTCTTCGGCTTCATCACCTTCCTCAACGAGGGCATCGTCGTGTTCCTGCTCGCCGACTACAACGTGCTGCCGGGCTTCGCCGGGCGCAACGACGTCGGCGTGCACATCGTGCCGTTCTGGTTCTTCTGGCCGCTGTTCGTCGTGGTCTGGATGGCCGTGTGGATCTGGGTGAACGGGCCGATGCGCGTCTTCAACATCCGGTGGCGCTTCTTCGGCGGCAGGCTCGTGTGACCGCCGCCCCGATCGCCCGCCCGGCCCCCGTCGCGAACGTCAGGAGCTCGTCATGAGCGCAGTGCTCCGTCCGGTCTCCGGCGAGGGCGTGCTCGCCCGCCAGGGGGATCTCGTCCTGCTGCTGTCGGCGCCGCCCGGCAGCGACGAGCTGGTCGCCGGCCTGCTCGCGGCGCAGGAGGAGGTCGCCCGCTCGGGCGCCGACGGCATGGCCCTCACCGACCGGCTGGGCGCGGTGCTCGCCGCCTCGCCGTCGACGGTGGACATGGTGGCCTTCGGTCCGTCCGGCGCCGGCCTCGCGATCGTCGTGTACGGCGTCGCCTTCGCCGACGTCGCCACGGCGCAGGGCCAGCAGCGGCTCGCCGTGAGCCGTCCGCGCGACGGCGTGCGCAACGTGCTGCCCGGTGCGCTGGCCTCGGTGCGCGCGGGTCTCGGCGACCCGGCGGCCGCCCGCGAGCCGCAGCGCTTCGGCCAGCTCGACCACGGCGTCGTGCAGGCGGCCGGGCTGCTGCTCACCGTCGACGGGGTGTCCGTGCCGCCGCCGCCCCCGGCGGCCATGCCGTTCACGCCGCAGGGCGCGCCGGAGTCGTCCGGCGCTGCGGCTACCGCTGCCCCGGCTCCCGGCCCGTCGCCGGCACCGGCCGAGCCGTCCACGGCGCCGCCCGCGGTCTCGCCCGAGCCGGTGACCGAACCGGCTCCCGTCCCGCCGCCCCCGCCGGCCGTCACGGCGGCGGGCGACGACGCGGTGCTCGCGCCCGACGCCCCGCCGGCCCCCTTGTCCGAGCTGCCGGCCGACGCGCCCGGCATCGACCTGCTCGCGAAGGACCTCGCGACCGGCGGTGCGCACGAACCGTCGGTGCCGGACGCCGAGCCGGCGGTCGGGCTCGGCGCGCCGCAGGGAGCCGCGCCGCAGGACGAGCCGGCGGTGCAGACGATGGCG
>NZ_JBQCEE010000131.1:0-34636 GCF_051960575.1 Jatrophihabitans sp. | reverse complement strand
GGGATCGCGGCGGCGACGGTGCTGGCGGAGGCGGACTGATGGGCGGCGCGAGCTCATGGGCGGCGCGAGCTGATGGGCGGCGCGAGCTGATGGGCGGCGCGGACTGATGCGGGGCACGTACTCGGTGGCGCAGATCCGCGAGGCGGAGGCGTCGCTGATGGCGACGATGCCCGAGGGCGCGCTGATGCAGCGCGCGGCGTCGGCGCTGGCCGTCGAGTGCGCGCGCGTGCTCGGCCGGGTCTACGGCGCGCGGGTCGTGCTGCTCGTCGGCGGCGGCAACAACGGCGGCGACGCGCTGTACGCCGGCGCGCGGCTGGCGCGGCGGGGTGCTGCGGTGTCGGCGATGCTGCTGTCGCCCGGGCGGGCGCACGCCGAGGGGCTGGCGGCGCTGCGCGCGGCGGGCGGACGGGTGGTGCCGTCGTCCGCCGCGGTCGTGGCGCAGGCCGATCTCGTCGTCGACGGCATCGTCGGCATCGGTGGCTCGCCGGGGCTGCGTGGTGAGGCGGTCGGGCTGACGGCGGCGGCGCGGGCGGTGCCGACCGTGGCCGTCGACCTGCCGTCGGGCATCGACGCCGACACCGGCGAGGCGGGCGCGGACGTCGTGCACGCCGACGTGACGGTGACGTTCGGGGCGCTGAAGGCGGGGCTCGTCGCCGGCGACGGGCCGCAGTACGCCGGTGAGGTGCACGTCGTCGACATCGGCCTGTCGCTGCCGGAGCCGTCGGTGCGGGTGCTCGAGGCGGCGGACGTCGCGGCGCTGCTGCCGGTGCCGGGGTTCGCCGACGACAAGTACACGCGCGGCGTGATCGGCGTCGTGGCCGGGTCGTCGGCGTACGGCGGTGCGGGCGTGTTGTGCACGGGGTCGGCGGCGGTCGGTGGCGCGGGGTTCGTGCGGTACGCGGGGTCGGCGCCGGACGCGATCCGGGCGCGGTACCCCGAGGTGGTCGTGCAGTCGGGCACGCCGCTCGGTGAGCTGCGGGTGCAGGCGTGGACCGTCGGGCCAGGCATCGGCACCGACGGCGCGGCCCTCGGGCTGGTGCGCGAGGCACTGGCCACCGACGTGCCGGTGCTGCTGGACGCGGACGCGATCACCGTCGTGGCGCAGGACGACGCGCTGCGCTCGGCGCTGGGCGGCCGCTCGGCACCGGTGGTCGTCACGCCGCACGACCGCGAGTTCGAGCGGCTCGTCGGGTCGGCGCCGGGGGCCGACCGCGTCGGGGCGGCGCGGGCCGCTGCGGCGGAGCTCGGCGTCGTCGTGCTGCTCCAGGGCAATGCGACGGTCGTCGCCGCGCCCGACGGCCCGGTGTTCGTGAACCCGCCCGGCACGCCGTGGCTCGGCACCGCCGGCAGCGGGGACGTGCTGAGCGGGCTGATCGGCTCGCTGCTCGCGTCCGGACTCGATGCGCCGGTCGCCGCGGCGGTCGGCGCGTACGTGCACGGCGTGGCGGGGCAACTCGCCGCGGCGGACGGACCGCCCACCTCACTGGACGTGCTGAACGCCGTGCGTCCGGCCCTCGCGACCGTCGCCCGCACCCGCTGAGCCGGCTCCCGCGCCGGGTGACGGATCCGGAGGTCGAGTGACGGCACGACACGCCATCACCCGAGCGGCCGATCCGTCACCCGAAGCGTGCATCCGTCACCCTGCGCCGGACGCGTCGTCCGATGGGCGAGACTAGGCACGTGCTGCGCACCGAAGCCGTCATCGACCTCGCCGCGATCAAGGGCAACGTCGCTTCGCTGAAGGCGCGGACGTCGGCCGAGGTGATGGCCGTCGTCAAGGCCGACGGGTACGGGCACGGGCTGCTGCCCGCCGCCACGGCCGCCCTCGCCGGCGGCGCCACCTGGCTCGGCACCGCGATCGTCGACGAGGCGGTCGCCCTGCGCCGCTCCGGCATCGGCGCGCGCCTGCTGTCGTGGCTCTGGACCCCCGAGGAGATCGCGACGGTGCACGCCGCCGTCGAGCACGACGTCGACCTGTCGGTGTCGAGCCGCTGGCAGCTGGACGCGGTGGTCGAGCAGGCCCGCACGCTCGGCCGCACCGCCCGCGTGCACCTGAAGATCGACACCGGGTTGTCGCGCAACGGCTGCTACGTCGACGACTGGCCCGACCTGGTCGCGGCGGTCGCGAAGTCGGAAGCGGCGGGCGAGATCGAGGCGGTCGGCGTCTGGAGCCACTTCGCCTACGCCGACGCGCCGGGCCACCCGACGATCGCGAAGCAGATCGACGCCTTCACCGCGGCCGTCGGCGTCGCCGAGCACGCGGGGCTGCGGCCGAGCGTGCGGCACCTCGCGAACTCCGCCGCCACGCTCACGCTGCCCGAGGCGCACTTCGACCTCGTGCGGCCGGGCATCGCCGTCTACGGGCTGTCGCCCGTCGACGAGCAGTTCGACCTCGTGCCTGCGATGACGCTGCGCGCGGCCGCTGCACTGGTGAAGCGGGTGCACGCCGGCGAGGGCGTCTCGTACGGGCACGAGTACACGACCACGCGCGACACGACCCTCGTGCTCGTGCCGCTCGGGTACGCCGACGGGGTGCCACGGCACGCGTCGTCCAAGGGGCCGGTCTGGATCAACGGCGAGCGCTTCACCCTGGCCGGGCGGGTCTGCATGGACCAGGTCATCGTCGATGTCGGCGACCTGCCGGTGTCGGCGGGCGACCCCGTCGTCCTGTTCGGCAGCGGACGCGAGGGCGAGCCCACCGCGCAGGACTGGGCCGACGCCGTCGGCACCATCCACTACGAGATCGTCACCCGCATCGGCCCGCGGGTGAGCCGGGTGTACGTCGGCGGTGACGCGTGACCGGGCCGATGCACGGCCCGGGTCGTCCGGTGCGACCGCACGTCGACCTCGCGCTCGCGCCGCTGCGGCTGCCGACGGTGACCGACACGCAGGACTTCGGCGCACGGCTCGCGAGCGTGCTGCGTGCTGGCGACCTCGTCGTGCTGACCGGCCCGCTCGGTGCGGGCAAGACGGCGCTCGTGCAGGGGATCGGCCGGGGTCTCGGGGTCGGCGGGCGCATCGCGTCCCCGACGTTCGTCATCGCCCGCGTGCACCCGGGCCCACTGCCGCTGGTGCACGTGGACGCGTACCGCATCGGCTCGCTCACCGAGGTCGACGACCTCGACCTCGACTACGACGCGGCCGACGTGGTGACCGTCGTCGAGTGGGGCGCCGGGCTGGTCGAGCAGGTGAACGACGAGCGGCTCGAGATCGTCCTCGAGCGGGCCGACGACGACGTGCGCACCGCGACGCTGCGTCCCCACGGCGGCGACTGGGCCGCCCGCCTCACCGGCCTGCTCACCGGCTGATGGGCCGCGTCCGGCTGCGTGGGTGACGCACCGCAAGATCGGGTGACGAGTCCGAAGATCCGGAGACGGCGAAATCGCCGTCACCCGGCGGCCCGATCCGTCACCGGACGGCGGGGTCCGTCACGCCGGCGCCGCACTCGTCACCCGACGGGGCGAGCGTGCGGATTAGGCTCGGTCATCGTGCTCGTCCTCGCGCTCGACACGTCCACCGCGGCGATCTCCGTCGCCCTCGCCGAGGTGTCCGGCGGCACCGTCACGCCGCGCGCCCAGCGGCAGGAGGTCAACGCGAAGGGGCACGGCGAGCTGCTGAGCCCGACCATCGCCGCCACCCTGCAGGACGCAGGCGCCGCTGCCACCGACGTCGGCGCGATCGTCGCCGGCATCGGTCCCGGCCCGTACACCGGCCTGCGCGTCGGGCTGGTCACCGCCGCCGCGCTCGGCGACGCGCTCGGCGTGCCCACCTACGGCGTCTGCTCGCTCGACGGCATCCGCCCGACCACCGAGGGCGACTACCTCGTCCTCACCGACGCCCGGCGGCGCGAGGTCTACTGGGCGCGCTACGACGCGGCGGGGGAGCGCACCGGCGGTCCGGACGTCGCCGCACCCGGCGCCGTGCCACTCGACGGTCTCACCGCGATCGCCGGCGCCGGCGCGCGGATTTACGCCGACGTCCTCGCCGGACCGGCGCTGCTCGACGCCGACTTCCCCGACCCGCTCGTGCTCGTCCACCGCGCGCTCGACCGCCTCGGCAGCGGGGCGCCGGGCGAGGCGCTCGTGCCGCTCTACCTCCGCCACCCGGACGCGGTCGTGCCCGGCGTCCCGAAGACGGTCACCGCCCGCCCGTGACCGCTCGCATCGTGCCCATGACCCGCGCGCACATCGACGCGCTCATGCCCTACGAGCACGAGATGTTCGGCACCGAGGCGTGGTCGTACGCGAGCTACCGCGACGAGCTCGCCGACAAGCGCTTCCGTGCGTATTACGCAGCCGAGGACACGACCGACGGTCGCGACGGCGACCTGCTCGGCTGGGCCGGGGTCATGGTCGTCGGTGACACCGCCCAGGTGCTCACGGTCGGCGTCGTGCCGGCCGCCCGGCGCCGGGGGATCGGCCAGCAGTTGCTCGACACGCTGCTCGACGAGGCACGCCGGCGCGGCGCCGAGCAGACGGTGCTCGAGGTGCGGGTCGACAACGAGCCGGCGCTCGCGCTGTACCGCCGCAACGGCTTCGCCGACCTGCGCGTCCGCCGCGGCTACTACGCCAACGGACGCGTCGACGCCCTGGAGATGCAGCGTGCCCTCTGACGGCACCGCCCGCACCGTCATGTGGGAGGCGAAGGCCGAGGCCGGCCGCGAGGACGAGCTGCTCGCATTCGTCCTGGCCGAGGCACCGCCGGACGCCGACGTCTACCGCAGCCGCGACCAGCGGGTGGTCGTCATCGACCGCACCGGACGCGGCCTGCCGGAGCCTCCCGCCGGCCTGCTCGCCCGCCCCGCCCACGTCTGGCGCTTCGACCCGGTGCCGCGTCCCGACTGACATCGATCGGTCGAGGTGTGACCGCCGTGAAGCGCGGTTGCGCCGCCGCCCGTTGCACCGCACAGTGCAGGCCATGAACCAGCCCGAGACGTCGATCCCCGACCGGCCGTCGTCACGGTCCGGTCTGCCCGCCGTACCCGCCGACCCTGCACGCCTGCTGCGCCGTGTGGTCCGCACCGCCCAGAACGTCGCCGAGGTCGTCCGCTTCGGCGGCCTCGAGACCGAGGACGAGAGCTCGCCGTACACCGTCGAGGCCGAGCAGTTGAACTACCGGCTGCGGCACTACTTCGCCGACGACGTGCCGGCCGGCGCGCCGCCGATCATCCTGGTGCCGCCGCTCATGGTCACCACCGAGGTCTGGGACGTCTCGCAGGACACCTCCGCCGTCGCCGCGCTGCACCGGGTCGGCGCCGACCCGTGGGTGGTCGACTTCGGCCGCCCCGACCACGAGCCCGGCGGCCTCAAGCGCACGCTCACCGACCACGTGCTCGCCGTCAGCGACGCCATCGAGCGCGTCACCAAGGCCACCGGCCAGAAAGTGATCCTCGCCGGCTACTCGCAGGGCGGCATGTTCGCCTACCAGACCGCCGCGTTCCGCCGCGGCGACGACATCGACTCGCTCATCACCTTCGGCTCGCCGGTCGACACCCGCGCGCCGCTGCCCGTGCCGATCGCGCCCGAGAAGGTCGCGCGGCTGGCGAACGAGGTCGTCGAGAGCGGTCTGCTCGCACACGTCTCGATGCCGGGCTGGGTGGCCCGCACCGGCTTCAAGATGCTCACCCCGGCCAAGAGCCTGCAGGCGCGGGTGAAGTTCCTGCTGGCCCTGCACGACCGCGACGCGCTGCTGCCGCGCGAGCGCCAGCGCCGCTTCCTCGACAACGAGGGCTGGACGGCGTACTCGGGCCCGGCCATCGCCGAACTGCTCGAGCAGTTCGTCACCCACAACCGCATGCTGGTCGGCGGCTTCGTCATCGACGACCGGCTGGTGACGCTCGCCGACATCGACCTGCCGATCCTGACCTTCGTCGGCATCAAGGACACCATCGGCCACCCCGATGCCGTCCGCGCGATCCGCCAGGCCGCGCCGCGCGCGCAGGTCTACGAGGTCACGCTCAACGCCGGCCACTTCGGCCTGGTCGTCGGCTCGGCCGCCACCAACTTCTCGTGGCCCGCCGTCGCCGACTGGGTGCAGTGGCGCCGCGATGGCGGCGAGCTGCCGGCGTCGATCCGCCCGGCCGAGACGGTCGACGAGCAGGCGCCGCCGCTCAGCGCCGGCGCGGTGATGGCCGCTCAGGTCGCCGAGGTCGGCCTCGGTGCCGGCCGCTTCGCGCTCGACTCGACCCGCCGCGTCGTGCGGCTGGCGCGCAGCATCGCGACCGAGGCGCCGGTGCAGCTGCCCCGCCTCACCCGCATCGAGCAGCTCGACCCGCGCACCCGCATCTCGCTCGGCCAGCTGCTAGACGAGCAGGCCCGGCGCTCGGCCGAGGACATCTGCTTCCTCTTCGCCGACCGGGCCTACCGCCAGGGCGAGGTGAAGCACCGTGTCGACAGCGTCGTGCGTGGCCTCATCTCGGTCGGTGTGCGGCAGGGCGACCGCGTCGGCGTGCTGATGGAGACGCGGCCCAGCGCCGTCGCGGTGCTGGCGGCGCTGAGCCGGCTCGGCGCCACCGCCGTGCTGCTGCGTCCCGACGGCGACCCGGCCCGCGAGGCCGAGCTCGGCGGCATCACCTGGGTGGTCTCCGACCCCGAGCACGTCGGCCTCGCCGACACGATCACGGGTGTGCGCTGGGCCGTGCTCGGCGGCGGCGCGCCCGCGGCCGATGCCGCCGACGCCCGCGAGCTGCACCCCGACGTCATCGACATGGAGCGGATCGACCCCGCGACCGTGACGCTGCCCGCCTGGTACACGCCCAACCCGCACCGCGCCGGTGACGTCGCGTTCGTGCTGTTCACCGGTGAGGGCGCCGGGACGAAGGCGCTGCCGATCACCAACCGGCGCTGGGCGCTGTCGGCGCTCGGCACCGCGTCGGCCGCCGCCCTCAAGCCCGGCCACACCGTCTACTGCACCACGCCGATCTACCACTCGTCGTGCCTGCTCATGTCGATCGGCGGGGCGGTCGCGTCCGGCGCCCGCTTCGCGCTCGGCCACGACGGCGACCCGGCGACCTTCTGGGACGAGGTGCGGCGCTACGGCGCCACGCACGTCAGCTACACCTGGACCTCGCTGCGCCGCGTCGTCGACGCCCCGCCGAACCCGGCCGAGCGCAGCCACCCGATCCAGATGTTCCTGGGCTCGGGCATGCCGCGGAACCTCTGGCGCCGCACCGCCGCCCGCTTCCCTGACGCGAAGGTGCTGGAGTTCTACGCGTCCGCCGAGGGCGAGACGATCCTGGTCAACCTCACCGGACGCACTCCCGGCTCGATGGGGCGGCCGCTGCCCGGCACCGCCGAGGTGCGGGTGGCCCGCTACGACCTGCGCAAGCGGCAGCTCAAGCTCGGCGCCGACGGGCTCGCGCGCGAATGCGCCACCGACGAGGTCGGGCTGCTGCTCGCCCGCGTCGACCCGAACGACGCCGGCGCCGGCACCGCGCTGCGCAGCGTCTTCGAGGCGGGCGACGCCTGGCAGTCGACCGACGACCTGTTCCTGCGCGACGACCACGACGACCTCTGGCTCGCCGGCTCGGTGCCCGAGGTGCTGCTGACGTCCGACGGCGCCGTGCTGCCCGCCGGCGCGCGGTTCGCGCTCGGCTCGATCCCCGGCGTCGACCTCGTCGTCGCCTACGGCGTCGACGACCCCGAGCGCGGCGAGCCGGTGCTCGTCGGCGCCGCGACCCTGCGTCCGGGGGCCTCGCTCGACACCGCCGCGCTCGAGGCCGCGGTCGACAAGCTGCCGGTGTCGCAGCGCCCGCACTACGTGCAGATCGTGGACGAGATCCCGGTGACGACGTGGTCGCGGCCGATGTGGCGGCCGCTGCAGCAGCAGGGCGTGCCGTCGCCCGAGCACGCCGTCGCCGTCTGGCGGCTGCGCGACGACCGCGCGCACTACGAGCAGCTGGTGGCCGCGCCGGCCGAGGGGTGAGCCGGGGCGCGTCCCTGTCACCGGTGGCGGTATCAGGGGCGCGCCGCCACACTCCTGCGCAGAGGACATCGGGCTCGAGAGGGACGCGCATGCGGGTGTGGACGGTCGTCGCGGCGGTGTCGGCGACGGTGCTGCTGGTCGGCTGCTCGTCGACCGAGGCGGGCACCGGGTCGGGTTCGGGCGGCGTGTCCGGTGCCTCGGCCGCGCCGAGCTCGGTCGTCGGCGGCTTCGGCGGGCTGTCGGCCCAGCCGGACAGCGGCGCACCGTCCAGCGCGCCCCCGTCCTCGCCGTCGTCGAGCGCCTCGCACCCGCCGTCGGCGAGCTCGTCGGCCGGCAGCCCGTCGGCGCACGGCTCGTCGTCCGCCTCCGCACCGAGCGGCGGCGACTGGACGCAGGGGGTCGACTGGGCGTCGTTGCCGCATCCCGACCTCGACTGCTCCCACGCGTCCGGGCACGGAGCGATCGAGAACCTCAAGGTCGTGAAGGCCGACGTCACCGGCGACGGCAGCATCGACGCGATCGTTCGCGAGCAGTGCCAACACGACGCGAGCGAGTGGCCGGACAGCGTCTACGTCTACTCCCACGCCGGCGCCGCGGTCACCCTCGCGGGCACGCTGCTGCGCCAGTCCGACGACAGCTACGCGACGAAGATCGTCCCCGGCAACCGGTCGGTCACGCTCACCACCCAGACCTGGAGCAGCTCGGCAGCCGGCTGCTGCCCCGACCTCACCTACCGCACCGTCTTCAGCTGGACGGGGAGCGGCTTCAGCGCCGGCCCGCGCACCGACGTGCTGCACCCGTGCACGGGTGCGGCGAGCGACTCGCTGCCGGTGACCACGCACGACCTCGGCGGTGCCGCCGGGCACGCCGGCATCGTGCTCGTCTTCACCAACGACTCGCCGCAGGCGTGCACGCTCACCGGCTACCCAGGGGTCGACGCCGACTTCAGCGGCGGCGGAACCGTGCACGCCACCCGCACCCTGAGCGGGTACATGGGAGGCCCGGGCCACGTGAGCACCGTGACGCTCGCGGCCGGCGGCACCGCGTCCGCCCGGATCGAGTGGACGACCGTGCCGACCGGCAGCGAGGACTGCTCGAGCAGCTCGACCGACATCCAGGTCACCGCGCCGAACACGAGCGACACGCAGACCGTCGACCAGGCCGTGGGCGCATGCTCGCTGCAGGTGCACCCGGTCGTGGCGGGCTCCGACGGCTGACGCAACGGATCGCCGCACCGCCGTGTCAGTGCAGGTGTGGAGATGGTCGTGAGCGACGCGGGGTGGCCCGAGCCCGAGGTGGACTTCACCTCGTTCGTGCGGGCCAACACGGCCGCGCTGCTGCGCACCGCGTACCTGCTCACCGGTTCGTCCGGCGCGGCGGAAGAACTGGTGCAGGAGACGCTGGTGCGGCTCTACCCGCAGTGGCACCGGGTCGAGGCGGCCGACGTGCCGCTGGCCTACGTGCGCCGCTCGGTCACCAACACCTTCCTCAACCAGCGGCGCGGGGGTGCCGCGCGGCACGAGGTCGTCACCGACCTCGTGCCCGACCGGCCCGTCGCCCGCAGCGCCGCGGACGAACTGGCCGACCGCGACCACGTCTGGCGGTTGCTGCAGACGCTCGCCGGCCGGCAGCGGGCCGCGCTCGTGCTGCGCTACTACGACGGGCTGGACGACGACGAGATCGCCGCCGCCCTCGGCTGCCGCCCGGGCACGGTGCGCAGCCTGCTGAGCCGGGGGTTGGCCGCCCTGCGCGCCGACCTCGGCCGCCCCGACCTGCACCCCGGGAGGACGTCATGAGCACCGACGAGGAGCGCACCCTGCGGGCGTCGCTCGAGCGGCAGGCCCAGCGGGCCCCCCGGCCCGAGCCGGTCGTCGACCGCATCCTGACCGCCGTCACGCAGCCCGCGCGGCCGAGCAGCCGCTCGTGGCGCACCTGGGCGCTGCCCGTGCTCGCCGCGGCCGCCGTTGCGGGCGTCGTGGTCGGGGTGAGCCTGACCGGGTCGTCGTCGCCTCGGGCGAACCCGAACGACCCGGCGGTGTCGCGGTCCGTCGCGCCGAGCCCGAGCGTGTCGTCGTCGTCGACGGCGCCGTCGCCCGCACCGTCGACGACCTCGTCCGCGACGTCGGCCGCGCCGCCGCCCGACACGTCGACCCTGCACCACTTCCGTGCGGTCGACCTGTCCTTCGTCGGCACCGCCGACGGCTGGGCGCTCGGGCTGGCCGACTGCGTGCAGGGCACCGGCCGGTGCACCGCGATGGAGCGGACGACCGACGGCGGCGCGACGTGGCACAGCATCACCGGGCCGCCGGCGAACATCGAGGCGCCGCTCGGGTCGGGCCTGCCCGATTGCGTGCAGCCCTGCGTCGGCTCGGTGCGCTTCGCGACCGCGTCGGTCGGGTACGCGTTCGGACGCTCGGCGCTGTTCCTGACCACCGACGGCGGCACGACGTGGCGGCAGCAGCCCGGTGGCGCCGACGCGCTCGAGACGGCCGACGGCAACGTCATCCGGATCGTGTCCGACGGCACCGGCTGCCCCGGGCCGTGCAAGGTGCGGGCCGAGCTCGCGCCCGTCGGCGGGTCGACGTGGACGACGGTGCCGATCGCGAAGGGCGACCTCGACGTCGCCTCGCTCGCGTTCACCCGCACCTTCTCGGACGCGTACCTGCTCGCCATGCGCAACCCGGCGGGCGGCGCGCAGGACGCGACGTCGACGCTGTACGGCACCCACGACGACGGACGCACCTGGAGGTCCTACGGCGAGCCGTGCACCTCGCTCGGCGCCGGCACCGAGTACGACAGCACCGCCATCGCCACCACCGCCGACGGCACGCTCGTCGTCGGCTGCAGCGGCCGCGGGTTCGCCAAGGACGTGCTGATCGAGCTGCGCTCAGGCGCCGGCGCGTTCAGCACGCCGATCGGCGGCAACATCGGCTCGACGATCACGCTGGTGGCGGGCGCGACGGCCGACCACGTCCTCGCGCAGGGCGACTTCCTCGTCGCCGAGACGGCGGGCGTGCAGCGGCCGGTCGTGTTCGGCGCCGACCCGCACTCGCCGCAGCCCGCGATCACCTGGCTCGGCTTCGAGAACACCACGACCGGCCACGCCCTCAGCGGCGGCGGCGCGCGGGTGTGGACGACCACCGACGCCGGGACCACCTGGTCGCCGTTCGACTTCCCGGCATGACCCGCCCGGACTGACCGGCGCGCCGAGGACGGACCGGCGCGTCGAGGACAAACCGGCGTGCCGAGGTATCACCGGCCGCCCGCCCGCACTCCTGCCGCGCGGACCGAACCTCGAGGAGCCTGCCGTGAACCGTCTCGTCCCGCTCACCATGATGGCCGTCGCCACCGTCGCCGGCGGCGTGCTCGTCTTCCACGCCGAGTCGGCGTCGGCGACGACGTCGGCCTGCACCGGCCCGCACCTGCACGTCGCCGTCACCCAGGCCGACGGCGCTACCGGCCACGGGTCGCTCGTCGTGCAGTTCGAGAACGTCGGCACGCAGGCGTGCACGCTCACCGGCTACCCGGGCCTCGACGCGCTCGGCCCGCACGGCGGCGTGCTCGCGCACGCGAGGCGCACCGTCTCGGGCTTCGCCGGCGGCAGCAGCCACGGCGTCCGCACCGTCACGGTGCGGCCGGACCACTGGGCGTCGGCCACCGTCGAGTGGCTGAACTTCGACCCGGTGACCGCCGGCGACTGCCGGTTCTCGGCCTCGATCGCCACCACGCCGCCCAACACCGCGAAGACCGTGCACCGTGCGCGGTCGGTCAGCGTGTGCGACCTGCAGGTGCACCCGGCGGTGGCCGGGCGGTCCGGGCGCGGCTGAGCTTCCAGGCGTCCCGGCACCCTGTCGTTGAGGATTGGCACTCGCCGCGTTAGAGTGCCAACTGGATCGGCTGACACCGCGACGGCAGCCGCCATCACAAGCGAACAGACCACTGGCACGCCCAGAAGGAGATCCACCGTGACCGCCACCAAGGTCAGCATCAAGCCGCTCGAGGACCGCATCGTCGTCCAGGCGAACGAGGCCGAGACCACCACCGCGTCCGGCATCGTCATCCCCGACACGGCCAAGGAGAAGCCGCAGGAGGGCACCGTCCTCGCCGTCGGCCCGGGCCGCATCGACGACAAGGGCAACCGCGTCCCGCTCGACGTCAACGTCGGCGACACCGTCCTGTACAGCAAGTACGGCGGCACCGAGGTCAAGTACGCCGGCGAGGAGTACCTCGTGCTCTCGGCGCGCGACGTCCTGGCGATCATCGAGAAGTAGCCGATCAGCAACGGCGCCCCGGACTGCACCCGCAGCCGGGGCGTCCGTCTGCTCGCGCCGCGACCGGCGCCCCCGCGTCCCGCATCTCGTGACGGATCCCCGAACGGGTGACGGATCTCGGATGTGGTGACGGCAGTTACCGCCGTCACGAGATCGCAGAGCCGTCACCAGATCGCTGATCCGTCACGAGATCGCGGACCCGTCACGAGATGGGTGGACGCGGCACGCCGGTCACCGGCGCTCCAGCCCCACGAAAGGAAGCTTCATGGCGAAGATCGTCAGTTTCGACGAGCACGCCCGGCGCGCGCTCGAGCGCGGCGTCGACCAGTTGGCGAGCGCGGTCAAGGTGACCATCGGCCCGAAGGGCCGCAACGTCGTGCTCGCGAAGAGCTTCGGCGCGCCGACCATCACCAACGACGGCGTCACCATCGCCCGCGAGATCGAGCTGGTCGACCCGTACGAGAACCTCGGCGCCCAGCTGGTCAAGTCGGTCGCGACCAAGACCAACGACGTCGCGGGCGACGGCACCACCACGGCCACCGTGCTGGCGCAGGCGCTGGTGAACGCGGGCCTCAAGAACGTTGCCGCGGGCGCGAACCCCGGCTCGCTCAAGCGCGGCATCGACGCCGCCGTCGACGCGGTCTGCGCCGCGCTCGACGCGGCCGCCACCCCGGTCGAGGGCGAGCAGAGCGTGGCGCACGTGGCCACCATCTCGGCCCAGGACGCCACCATCGGCGCGCTCATCGCCGAGGCGTTCAGCAAGGTCGGTAAGGACGGCGTCATCACCGTCGAGGAATCGCAGACGATGACGACCGAGCTCGAGTTCACCGAGGGCATGCAGTTCGACAAGGGCTACATCAGCCCGTACTTCGTCACCGACGCGGACGCGAGCGAGACCGTCCTCGACGACCCGTACCTCCTCATCACGACGCAGAAGATCAGCTCGATCGCCGACCTGCTGCCCGTGCTCGAGAAGGTCGTCCAGGCCGGCAAGCCGCTCGTGATCATCGCCGAGGACGTCGAGGGCGAGGCGCTGTCGACGCTGGTCGTGAACGCGATCCGCAAGACCTTCACCGCCGTCGCGGTCAAGGCGCCGTTCTTCGGTGACCGCCGCAAGGCGTTCCTGCAGGACCTCGCCATCGTCACCGGCGCCCAGGTCATCGCCCCCGAGGTCGGCCTCAAGCTCGACCAGGTCGGGCTCGAGGTGCTCGGCACCGCCGGCCGCGTCGTCGTCACCAAGGACACCACCACGGTGACGCACGGCGCCGGGACGGCGGACGAGATCGCCGACCGGGTCGCCCAGATCCGTCGCGAGATCACCGAGACCGACAGCGACTGGGACCGCGAGAAGCTGCAGGAGCGGCTGGCCAAGCTGGCCGGCGGCGTCGGCGTCATCAAGGTCGGCGCGGCCACCGAGGTCGAGCTCAAGGAGCGCAAGCACCGCATCGAGGACGCCATCGCGGCCACCCGTGCGGCGGCCGAGGAGGGCATCATCGCCGGCGGCGGCACCGCCCTCGTCCAGGCCCGGAAGTCGCTCGAGAACCTCGGTCTCACGGGCGACGAGGCGACCGGTGTCGCCGTCGTGCGCGCCGCGCTCGCCGAGCCGCTGCGCTGGATCGCCAACAACGCGGGCGAAGAGGGCTACGTCGTCGTCGCCAAGGTCGAGGAGCTCCCGACCAACCACGGCCTGAACGCGGCCACCGGCACCTACGGCGACCTGCTCGCCGACGGTGTCGTCGACCCGGTCAAGGTGACGAAGGCGGCGCTGTCGAACGCGGCGTCGGTCGCCTCGCTGCTGCTCACCACGCAGAGCGCGATCGTCGAGAAGCCCGAGGAGCAGCACGACCACGACCACGGGCACGGTCACTCGCACTCCCACGGCGGCCACGGCCACAGCCACTCGCACGGCCCCGGCTTCTAGTCCGGACAGTCGAACGCCCCCACCCGCAGCAGCGGGAGGGGGCGTTCGTCGTCCCGGACGATGCAAAACCCCCCGGTGTGGCTCGTTCTCGACACCGAAAAAGAGCCAGACCAGGGGGTTTGCGGACGTGTGCCGACGGACGTCGTGCGCGAGCCGGTACCCGCGCGGCGGGTCAGGCGGTGCGGCGGCCGGCGCGGAGCAGCTCGTCGCGCTCCTCCGGCGAGGTGCCGCCCCAGACACCGTACGGCTCACGGGCGGCGAGGGCCCAGCGCAGGCAGGGCTCGACGACCGGGCAGCCGGCGCAGACGGCCTTCGCCTGCAGTTCGCGGCGGACGCGGGACGGGCCGCGCTCGTTCTCGGGGTGGTAGAAGGTCGCGGTGTCGGTTCCACGACACTTCGCGCGCATCTGCCACTCCCAATCCCCTTCGCGCAGTGGGGGCAGGCGCCGCAGTTCGGCCATGACGTTCCTCCGGGACGGTGACTGCGTTCCGTCGCAGTCCGTGCACCGGGACTAAAGACCGACTGAGCAAAAGGTGACGCGCCGTGTGCGAGTTATCGAGGTCACACCGCGCGCCAGCCCCACGAACGGTGCGAATGCGCTACTCGACGCGGGCCGAACGCACGAAACCCGCTGCTCGGGCCCGTCCGACGATGTCGGGACGAGCCGGAACAGCGGGTTCCGCTCGGTGTGAGCCGTCAGTGGCGCTTGGTCAGCGCGTTCACGGCGTCGGTGTAGCCGCGGGCGTAGTCCCAGCTGACGTAGGCGTCCTGGTCGGGCGCGAAGGCCGGCTCGTGGACGGAGGTGCGGCCCTCGCCGAGCAGGGCGCGCAGGTTGCTGGCCATGAGGTCCCAGCTGAAGAAGTGCTGCTCGCCGCAGTCACCGCAGTCGACGGTGATGCCGTGCACGCCCTGGGACGAGAGCACGGCGCGGAACTCGGCCAGCTCGGCGAGGTCGGCGAGCACGTCCTCGCGCTCGTCCTCGCTCAGCGGCTGCGACGGCTCGTGGTCGTCGAGCAGGGACGCCGGGTCGTTCGGGTCGTCGAGGAAGGGGTCCAGCGGACCGTCGTCGAGATTCATGCCCTGCCCCCGCAGTGAGTCACACGTACACGGTAAGCGTTGGCGTGGCCTCCGTGCCATCCATTCGGCGTCCATCGCGTCATGTCGTGCCCAACGAGCGAGCGGCCGTGGGGTTACCGGCGGAACGTAGGATGGGCTCTCGGGCGCAGGGCGAGGAGGACCACGGGTGGACGAGGCAGCGGCACAGGGCGTCCCGGAGAAGTTCGCCCCACTCGGCCTCACCTACGACGACGTGCTCCTGCTGCCCGGCGAGACCGACGTCGTGCCGGCCGAGGTCGACACCCGCTCACGGCTGACGCGGGAGATCAGCATCGCCGTCCCGCTGCTCTCGGCCGCGATGGACACCGTCACCGAGTCGCGCATGGCGATCGCGATGGCCCGCGAGGGCGGCATCGGCGTGCTGCACCGCAACCTCTCGATCGACGACCAGGCCCGCCAGGTCGACCTCGTGAAGCGCACCCAGACCGGCCTCATCCCGAACCCGGTGACGATCGGCCCGGACGCCACCCTCGAGCAGCTCGACGCGGTGTGCGGCGAGTACCGCATCAGCGGCCTGCCCGTCGTCGACACCGACCAGCGCCTGCTCGGCATCATCACCAACCGCGACCTGCGCTTCGTGCCCGTCGCCGAGTGGGCGACCACGAAGGTCGACGAGGTGATGACGCCGATGCCGCTCATCACCGCACCGGTGGGCATCAGCCACGAGGACGCCACGACGATCCTGCGCCAGCACAAGCGCGAGCGGCTGCCGATCGTCGACGAGCAGGGCCGCCTGCGCGGGCTCATCACCGTCAAGGACTTCGTGAAGTCCGAGCAGTTCCCGAACGCCTCGACCGACGAGCACAAGCGGCTCATGGTCGGCGCGGCGATCGGCTACTTCGGCGACGCGTGGGAGCGCGCCACGACGCTCGTCGAGGCCGGCGTCGACGTCCTCGTCGCCGACACCGCGCACGGGCACGTGCAGCTGCTGCTCGACATGGTGCGCCGCCTCAAGACCGACCCCGCCACGAAGCACGTCCAGGTCATCGGCGGCAACGTCGCCACGCGCGCGGGCGCGCAGGCCTTCGTCGATGCCGGCGCCGATGCCGTGAAGGTCGGCGTGGGCCCGGGCTCGATCTGCACCACCCGGGTCGTCACCGGCGTCGGCGTCCCGCAGATCACCGCGATCTACGAGGCCGCGCGGGCGTGCAAGCCCGCCGGTGTGCCGGTGATCGCCGACGGCGGCCTGCAGTACAGCGGCGACATCGCGAAGGCGATCGTGGCCGGCGCCGACACGGTCATGGTCGGCTCGCTGCTCGCCGGCTGCGACGAGTCGCCCGGCGACCTGATCTTCGTCAACGGCAAGCAGTACAAGTCCTACCGGGGCATGGGCTCGCTCGGCGCGATGAGCTCGCGCGGCAAGAAGTCCTACTCGAAGGACCGCTACTTCCAGGCCGAGGTCGCCGCCGACGACAAGCTCATCCCCGAGGGCATCGAGGGACGCGTGGCCTACCGCGGCCCGCTGTCGGCGGTGGCCCACCAGCTCGTCGGCGGCCTGCGCCAGTCGATGTTCTACGTCGGCGCGCGCACGACGGCCGAGCTGGCCGAGCGCGGGCAGTTCATCCGCATCACCCAGGCCTCGCTCAAGGAGTCGCACCCGCACGACATCCAGATGACGGTCGAGGCGCCGAACTACGCGATCGGCGGCTGACCGACCCCGGGATGTGCACCGGCCCGACCCGTGGGTTACGGATCGGGCCGGCGGCGAATGGGATGGGCCGTGTCGCAGTCCTGTTACGGCTCGGCGGTGGCCCAGACCCTGGGGGAGTGTCTGGGGGATGATCCCCGTCGCCCGCTCATCATGCGGGCACCCGACATGCCGGCGGACGTGCGCGACGACCTGTTGCGGGCAGGTCGAACGACCCCGTCTAGAGCTGGTCGTTCAGCGTGGCGCCGAAGACGGCGGCCTGGGTGCGGCGCTGCATGCCGAGCTTGCTGAGCAGGCTCGAGACGTTGTTCTTCACCGTCTTCTCGGCGATGAACAGGCGCTCGCCGATCTGCCGGTTCGTGAGCCCCTCGGCGATGAGGACGAGGATCTTGCGCTCCTGCGCGTTCAGGGTGGCGAGCCGCTCGTCCTCGCGCTTGCCGTCGCGGATGCGCTGCAGCACGCGCGCGGTGACCGACGGGTCGAGCAGTGACTGCCCGGCGGCGACCTGGCGCACCGCCTCGATGAGGTTGCTGCTGCGGATCTGCTTCAGCACGTAGCCGGACGCACCAGCCAGCACCGCGTCGAAGATCGCGTCGTCGTCGTCGTAGGACGTGAGGATCAGGCAGCGCACCTCGGGGTGCTGCTCGCGGATCTGCCGGCAGACCTCGATCCCGCTGCCGTCGGGCAGGCGCCCGTCGAGGATCGCGACATCCGGCAGCACGGCCGGCATGCGGCGCAACGCCTCGTCGCACGTGCTCGCCTCGGCGACCACCTCGAGGTCGGCCTCGGAGTTCAAGAGGTCGGCCAGCCCGCGACGCACGATCTCGTGGTCGTCGAGCAGGAAGAGGCGGATGGGCGTGGTGGGCGCGCTCGTCACAGGTGGTGGCCTCCGGGTCGGGGCTGGTCGCATGCCGCTGTCGGCAAGTCATTGTGGCCCCGAACGCGCCGGAAGGCGAAGAGGTGCGCCGTTGCAGGTGGCGGCGCCGCACCGGGGATGGGGGACCCCGGGCGGCACCGCGGCACCTGTGTCGTCGCCGGACCACCCCCGCGGCGCCGGCGACCAGGCCCGGAACAAGGCCCGGCAGGGTCATGCGACCCTGGCGAGCACGATCCGGTGCGACGTCCCAAGAATCCTCCGTCCGTCGGTGCGTTCCACGGACGGAGGGACCGAGGCGGAAGGTCGAAAGTCCCGCGAATCGGGACGAAATGATCATCGGTCCGCCGGGCGTCGTTCGAGGGTCATCCGGAGCCCGTCCGGGAGCCGCCGCGAGGCGGCCGGGTGCGGGGCGCCGTCGTCCGCGGCCGGCCGATGCGGAAAGCTGGGCCCCGGGGACGCGAGCCGAGGGAGTCGCACATGCCGGACACGGTCGAGATCGGGCTGGGCCGCAGCGCCCGCCGCGGGTACCACCTCGACGACATCGCCCTGGTGCCGACACGGCGCACCCGTGGGTCGGCCGTCGTGTCGACGACCTGGCAGATCGACGCGCACACGTTCGACCTGCCGCTGCTCGCCGCGCCGTCCGACGCGGTCGTCGCGCCGTCGACGGTCGCCGAGGTGGAGCGGCTGGGCGGCCTCGCCGTGCTCGACGGCGAGGGCGTCTGGACGCGGTACGAGGACGCCGCCGACCGGCTGGCCGCCCTCGGCGCCGGGCCGCTCGACAACGCCGCCCTGCAGTCGCTCTACGCCGAGCCGGTGTCGCCGGACCTGCTGACCCGGCGCATCCGCGAGATGCGGGCCGGTGGCGGCCGCGTGGCCGTGCGCCTCTCACCCCAGCACACCGCCGAGCTGGCGCCGACGGTGCTGGCCGCGGGCGTCGACCTGCTCGTCATCCTCGGCACGGTCATCTCGGCCGAGCACGTGATGCAGGGCCACGAGCCCGGGCTCAACCTCAAGACCTTCATCGCCGACCTCGACATCCCGGTGATCGTCGGCGGCGTCTCGAACTACCAGACCGCGCTGCACCTCATGCGCACCGGCGCCGCCGGCGTGGTGATCGGCTACGGCGGCCATCTCGGCTCGACGACGCACCGCATGCTCGGCATCGACGTGCCGATGGCGACGGCCCTGATCGACGCCGCGGCAGCCCGCCGTGACTACCTGGACGAGACCGGCGGCCGGTACGTGCACCTCATCGCCTACGGCGACATCGGCACCGGCGGCGACGTCGCCAAGGCGATCGCCTGCGGCGCCGACGCGGTGATGCTGGGCGAGCCGCTCGCCGTCGCGGCCGGGTCGCCGGGCGGCGGGCGGTACTGGGACAGCACCGCCGGGCATCCCCGCGTCCCGCGATCGGCCGTCGTCGACTTCGCCACCGACGCCGAGGCGCCGTCGCTCGAGGAGCTCCTCGTGGGGCCGACGGCCGACCCGTCAGGCGAGCGGAACCTCTTCGGCGCGCTCCGGCGCGTCATGGGCAAGTGCGGATACTCGACGGTGAAGGAATTCCAGAAGGCCGAGCTCATCGTCTCCGGAGGACGCACATGACACCGCCGATCCGCTTCGGCTACAAGGCATCGAACGAGCAGTTCGCCCCGAAGGAGCTGCTGCGGTACGGGGTGCTGGCCGAGGAGTGCGGCTTCGACTCGGTGTTCGTCAGCGACCACCTGCAGCCGTGGCGGCACGACGGCGGCCACGCGCCGTTCGCGATGACCTGGCTGGCCGCCCTCGGCGCGCACACCGAGCGGATCACGATGGGCACGTCGGTGCTCACGCCGACGTTCCGCTACCACCCGGGCATCGTCGCGCAGGCGTTCGCGACGCTCGGCTGCCTCTACGAGGGACGCATCGTGCTCGGCATGGGCACGGGCGAGTCGCTGAACGAGTCGGCGCTCGGCATCGAGTGGCCCGAGGGCAAGGAGCGGTTCGCGCGGTTCCGCGAGGCCGTCCGCCTCATCAAGCGGCTCTGGACCGAGGACCGCGTCACCTTCGAGGGCGAGTACTACCGCACCGACAAGGCGACGATCTACGACAAGCCCGAGCACCCGGTGCCGCTCTACCTGGCGGCGTCCGGCCCGGCGGCCACCCGCTACGCCGGTCGCGCCGGCGACGGCTTCATCACGACGTCCGGCAAGGGCGAGGCGCTCTACACCGAGACGTTGCTGCCCGCCGTCCGCGAGGGTGCCGAGAAGGCCGAGCGGAACGTCGACGACCTCGACCTCATGATCGAGGTGAAGGTCAGCTTCGACCACGACCGCGAGGCCGCGATGGAGGCGACCCGGTTCTGGGGCGCGCTCGGGCTGTCGGCCGAGCAGAAGGCGGGCGTCGAGGACCCCGTCGAGATGCAGCGGCTCGCCGACGAGCTGTCGACCGAGCAGACGGCGAAGCGGTTCATCGTCTCGACCGACCCGGACGAGCACGTCGAGCAGATCGCCAAGTACCTCGACTACGGGTTCACCCACCTGGTGTTCCACGCGCCCGGGCCCGACCAGGAGAAGTTCCTGCGGCTCTACGGCGACGAGATCCTGCCGCGGTTGCGGAATCGGTGACCCGTCCACGACCAGGTGCTCCTCGCGTAGGGTCGATCTGCACCACCTGAACCGACCGGACGCGAGGAAGACGTGATCGACTCTGCAACGCGTCGCGCACTGCGGCGGGCTCGCGACGGCGTCGCGCTCGACGTCACCGAGGCCGAGATCCTGCTCTCGGCGCGGGGCGACGCGCTCGACGACCTGCTCACGTCCGCCGCGCGGGTGCGCGACCAGGGCCTCGCCGACGCGGGGCGGCCGGGCGTCGTCACCTACTCGCGAAAGGTGTTCATCCCGCTCACCCGGCTGTGCCGCGACCGGTGCCACTACTGCACGTTCGCGACCACGCCGAACCGGCTGCCCGCCGCGTTCCTGTCGCCGGACGAGGTGCTGGCCATCGCCCGCGAGGGCGCGGCGATGGGCTGCAAGGAGGCGCTGTTCACCCTCGGTGACCGGCCCGAGGACCGCTGGCCGGCGGCGCGCGAGTGGCTCGACGCGCACGGCTACGACTCGACGCTCGCCTACGTGCGGGCGATGGCGATCCGCGTGCTCGAAGAGACCGGGCTGCTGCCGCACCTGAACCCCGGGGTCATGAGCTGGCAGGAGCTGCAGCGGCTCAAGCCGGTGGCGCCGTCGATGGGCATGATGCTCGAGACGACCTCGCAGCGGCTGTTCGAGCAGGGCGGCCCGCACTTCGGCTCGCCCGACAAGGAACCCGTCGTGCGGCTGCGCGTGCTCGAGGACGCCGGCCGCTCGAACATCCCGTTCACCACCGGCATCCTCATCGGCATCGGCGAGACGCCGGCCGAGCGGGCCGACGCGCTGTTCGCGATCCGGCGGATCGCCCGACAGTACGACGGCATCCAGGAAGTGATCGTCCAGAACTTCCGCGCCAAGCCCGACACCGCGATGGCGCGCATGCCCGACGCCGAACTGGCCGAGCTCGCCGCGACGGTGGCCGTGGCGCGGTTGGTGCTCGGGCCGCGCATGCGCATCCAGGCGCCGCCGAATCTCATCGGTGACGAGTTCTCGCTCTTGTTGCGGGCGGGCATCGACGACTGGGGCGGGGTGTCGCCGCTGACGCCCGACCACGTGAACCCCGAGCGGCCGTGGCCGCAGATCGATCTGCTGGCCGAGGCGTCGGCGGCCGCGGGGTTCCGGCTCGTCGAGCGGCTCACCGTGTACCCGCCGTACGTGCAGGCGGGCGAGCCGTGGCTCGACCCGCGCGTGCTGCCGCACGTCGCGGCGCTGGCGGGCGAGGACGGGCTCGCGGACCCCGCAGCGGTGGTCGAGGTGCGGCCGTGGCAGGTGGCCGAGGACGCGTGGCAGTCGGCGGGCCGCGTCGACCTGCACACGTCCATCGACACGACCGGCCGCACGAGCGACCGGCGCGAGGACTGCGACTCGGTCTACGGCGACTGGGACGCCGTGCGGGCCGAGGCGCTGCGCACCGGTGCGCCGGTGCGGCTCGACGCCGACGTGCTCAGCGCGCTGCGCGCGGCCGAGCGCGACCCGGGTTCGCTGTCCGACACCGACGCGATGGCGCTGATGCTCGCCGACGGCGCCGAGCTGGACGCGGTGTGCGCGCTCGCCGACTCGCTCCGCGCGTCGGTCGTGGGCCCCGACGTCACCTACGTCGTCAACCGGAACATCAACTTCACCAACGTCTGCTACACCGGCTGCCGCTTCTGCGCCTTCGCGCAGCGGCGCACCGACGCCGACGCGTACACGCTCTCGCTGGCCGAGGTCGGGCAGCGGGCCGAGGAGGCGTGGGCGCTCGGCGCCACCGAGGTCTGCATGCAGGGCGGCATCCACCCCGACCTGCCCGGCACGGCCTACTTCGACATCGCGCGCGAGGTGAAGAGCCGCGTGCCGGGCATGCACGTGCACGCGTTCAGCCCGATGGAGGTCGTGAACGGCGCATCGCGTACGGGCCTGTCGATCCGCGAGTGGCTGAAGGCGGCGAAGGAGGCCGGGCTCGACTCGATCCCCGGCACGGCCGCCGAGATCCTCGACGACGACGTGCGCTGGCTGCTGACGAAGGGCAAGCTGCCCGCGTCCACCTGGATCGAGGTCATCACGACCGCGCACCAGGTGGGGCTGCGCTCGAGCTCGACGATGATGTACGGCCACGTCGACAACCCGTCGCACTGGCTCGGGCACTTCCGCACGCTCGCCCGCATCCAGGACGAGACGGGCGGGTTCACCGAGTTCGTCGGGCTGCCGTTCATCCACACCAACGCGCCGATCTACCTGGCCGGCGTGGCGCGTCCGGGGCCGACGCAGCGCGAGAACCGCGTCGTGCACGCGATGGCGCGCATCCTGCTGCACGGCCGGATCGACAACATCCAGTGCTCGTGGGTGAAGCTCGGCGTCGACGGCTGCCGCGAGGTGCTGCGCGGCGGCGTGAACGACCTCGGCGGCACGCTGATGGAGGAGACGATCTCGCGCATGGCCGGCTCGCAGCACGGCTCGGCCAAGACCGTCGCGCAGCTCGAGGAGATCGTCGGCGGCCTGCCCGGCCGCGTCGCCCGGCAGCGGATGACCGACTACTCGGTCGTCCCCGCCGAGCGCCTCGCCGCCGCGGCCCGCTTCACCGGCACGCTGCCCTCGCTCACCGCCTGACCGTCCGGCAACCGGGCTACAGCCAGTCCTTCGCCCGGAAGGTGATGTAGAGGACGAGGGCGATGACGATCATGATGGCGCAGGACGCGACGAAGCCCGACCAGTGGCCGAAGCCGGGGTAGGGCACGTTCTGGCCGAAGAAGCCGGTGACGGCGGTCGGCACGGCGATGATCGCCGCCCACGACGTCAGCTTCTTCATGATCGTGTTCATGCGCACGTCCGACAGCGACAGCGTCGTCTCGAAGACCGACGACACCATGTCGCGCAACGACTCGGTCCACTCGGACGCGCGCAGCACGTGGTCGTAGAGGTCCTCGTAGTACGGGGCCAGCTCGGGCACGGCGCCCTCGCCGTCGACCGTGCGGTGCATCAGCGTCGCGACGACCTCGCGCATCGGCAGCACCGCGCGGCGTGAGCGGGTGAGCGCCTTGCGCAGCTGGAAGGTCTGGCGCTGCACGCCGTTCGCGGTGCTCGGACGCTCCTCGAACAGCGCGTCCTCGAGGTCCTCGATCTGGTCGTCGAGCGAGCCGATGCAGTCGAAGTAGCCGTCGACCACGACGTCCATCAACCCGTAGGCCAGCGCCCGCGGCCCGTACTTCATCAGGTCGGCGTTGTCCTCCCATACGCGCACGACCGCGTCCATGTCGAAGGCGTCGTCGAGGCGCACCGTGATGAAGCCGCGCTTGATCGCGAACGCCGAGATGCGTGACGTCGCGAGCTCGGCGCCCTCGAGCCGCAGCGCGTACGTCGTGAGGAACGTGTGCGTGCGGTAGCGCATCGCCTTCGGCCGCTCGTGCTCGCTCACCGCGTCCTCGATCGCGTGGTCGTCGAGGGCGAGTTCGGTGCCGAGCACACCGAGGGTGTGGGCGTCCGGCCGCAGGATGTCGGCCCACACGACGCAGTCGGGCTCGTCGAGATGGTCGGACAGCTCCGTGATCGGGAAGTCCTCCTTCTCGAGCGTGCCGTTGCGCCACAGCCGGGTGCGCACCAGGCAGCCGAGGGGTTCGCTCATGTGGTCAGTGTGTCCGTTCGCACCGTTCGCGCATCAGGGCGCGCAGCACTTTCCCAGTACGTTCGGTGGATGAGCTGGACGGAGCGCGACCTGCCCGACCTGACCGCGCGGCGCGTCGTGGTGACGGGCGGCAACAGCGGCATCGGCCGCGGGACGGCCGCGGCGCTCGCCGAGCACGGCGCCGACGTGACGATCGCGTGCCGCTCGGTCGAGGCGGGCGAGCGGGTGGCGCGGTCGGTGCGCGGCGCCGTCACGGTGCGCCGGCTCGACCTTGCCTCGCTCGAGTCGGTGCGCGCCTTCGCCGCCGCGTGGGACGGCCCGCTCGACGTGCTGATCAACAACGCAGGCGTCATGGCGCCGACGAGGCGCGCGACCACCGCCGAGGGGCACGAACTGCAGTTCGGGACGAACCACCTGGGCCACTTCGTCCTCACCGGCTCGCTGCTGCCGAATCTGCTGGCGGCGGGCGGCGGCGGGCGAGTCGTGACCGTGGCGTCGATCGCGCACCACGGCGGCCGGGCCGACGTGCTCGACGCCGGCGCCGGGCCGGGCTACGACGCGCGGCACCTCTACGACAACTCGAAGCTGGCCAACATCCTGTTCGCCGACGAGCTGCAGCGGCAGGCGGCCGAGCGCGGGCTGCCGCTGGTGTCGGTCGCCGCGCACCCGGGTGTCTCGTCCACCGGGCTGTTCAAGGACCGCGAGGGCATGGGCGGCAGCCTCGTCGTGCGCACCCTCGCGCCGCTCGTCATGCCGATCGTGCTGCAGTCGGCGAAGGCGGGCGCCCGGCCGTCGCTGTTCGCCGCCACCGTCGCCGAGCCGGGCTCGTACACCGGCCCGCAGCGCTTCGGCGAGTCGCGCGGGCCGATCGGTCCGGCCCGGCGGTCGTCGTTCGCCGCCGATGTCGGGTTGGCATGCAAGCTGTGGGACGTCAGCGAACAGCTGAGCGGGTTCCGGTTCCCGTGGCCGTAGGGGCGCCCGGGGCTTCGTAGACTGCCCCCATGCCCGCCGATCTCGTCCTCGTCGTCGACTACGGGGCGCAGTACGCGCAGTTGATCGCCCGCCGCGTGCGCGAGGCGCACGTTTACAGCGAGATCGTGCCGCACACGATGCCGGTCGCCGAGATCATGGCCAAGCGGCCGAAGGCGATCATCCTGTCCGGCGGCCCGTCGAGCGTGTTCGAGCCGGGCGCCCCGCAGACCGACCCGGCGATGTTCACCTCGGGCGTGCCGGTCTTCGGCATCTGCTACGGCTTCCAGGCGATGACCCAGGCGCTCGGCGGCGAGGTCGCCATCACCGGCGGCTCGGAGTTCGGCCGCACCGTGCTCGACGTCGTCGCCCCCGGCACGCTGCTGCGGGGGCTGCCGTCGTCTCAACAGGTGTGGATGAGCCACGGCAACGAGGTGACGCGTCCGCCCGAGGGGTTCACGGTGCTGGCCCGCTCGGCGGGTGCGCCCGTCGCCGCCTTCGAGGACGTCGCGCGAGGCCTCGCCGGCGTGCAGTTCCATCCCGAGGTGCTGCACACCGCGAACGGGCAGGAGGTGCTGAAGCACTTCCTCCACGACATCGCCGGCGCCCGCCCGAGCTGGACGGAAGCGAACATCATCGACGAGCAGGTGTCGCGCATCCGCGCGCAGGTCGGCGACAAGCGCCTGATCTGCGGGCTCTCGGGCGGTGTCGACTCGGCCGTCGCCGCCGCCCTCGTGCAGCGCGCCGTCGGCGACCAGCTCACCTGCGTCTTCGTCGACCACGGCCTGCTGCGCGCCGGCGAGGCCGAGCAGGTCGAGCGCGACTTCGTCGCCGCCACCGGCGTGAAGCTCGAGGTGGTCGAGGCGTCCGAGCAGTTCCTCGACGCCCTCGCCGGGGTCACCGACCCGGAGGAGAAGCGCAAGACGATCGGACGCGAGTTCATCCGCGCCTTCGAGCAGGCGGCGCGGGGCATCGCGGCCGACGGGTCGGTCGAGTTCCTCGTGCAGGGCACGCTCTACCCCGACGTCGTCGAGAGCGGCGGCGGCACGGGCGCGGCCAACATCAAGAGCCACCACAACGTCGGCGGCCTGCCCGACGACCTGCAGTTCGGCCTCGTCGAGCCGCTGCGCACGCTGTTCAAGGACGAGGTGCGCCGCGTCGGCGAGCAGCTCGGCCTGCCCGCCGAGATCGTGTGGCGCCAGCCGTTCCCCGGCCCCGGCCTCGGCATCCGCATCATCGGCGAGGTGACCGCTGAGCGGCTCGAGATCCTCCGCCGCGCCGACGCGATCGCCCGCGCCGAGCTGTCCGCCGCCGGCCTCGACCGCGACATCTGGCAGTGCCCGGTCGTGCTGCTCGCCGACGTGCGGTCGGTGGGCGTGCAGGGCGACGGCCGCACCTACGGCCACCCGGTTGTGCTGCGTCCGGTGTCCTCGGAGGATGCGATGACCGCCGACTGGACGCGCCTGCCGTACGACGTCCTCGAGCGCATCTCGACCCGCATCACCAACGAGGTGCGCGAGGTCAACCGCGTCGTCCTGGACGTGACCTCGAAGCCCCCGGGCACCATCGAGTGGGAGTAGGCCCGCGTCGTCGCACCGTCGACCGCCCGAGATGGTCGTCCTGACGCGCCGCTGGTGACCATGTCGGCGGGTCGAGCGTTCGGGTCGCGCGGCCGGGACGGGACGTGACGGTCGGCCCTGCCACGACGCGGCGTGCAGGCCGCAGGCTGGTCGCATGCTGTTGGTGCCCCGTCGCGACGCCCGCCGGTCGCTGCTCGCGCACGCCGCCGTCGTGGGCGGCGTCTGGGTGATCGGCCTCCCGATCGCCCTGCGGGTCGGGTCGCCGATGCTCTGGGCGGCGCTGGCGGCAGCCGGTACCGGGCTCGGCCTGCTGCTGCACCTTGGGGCGTTCCGGCACAGCGCCGACGCTCCTGCCCATGAGCAGCACCGCGTGCCCACGCGCCGGCGGCCGGCCCGTCGTCGGCGCGGTGGCGAGCCGGGCATCGTCGTGCACCTGGACGACTGGTCGTCCGTCCGCCGCGGGCCCGACCGCGTCGTCGGTGGCCAGGGCTAGCGGTACCGACCGAGCGTGTCAGGCGCGTCGCCGCCCGGAGGTCGGGAAGACTCGACGCCGTGCCGAGGCCGACCCCGATGACCGCTGCCGCCGACGTCGTCACCATCTGGACCGATGGCTCGTGCAAGAAGAACCCCGACGGACCCGGCGGGTGGGGTGCCGTGCTGACGGCGGGCGAGCACCGCAAGGAACTGCACGGCAGCGATCCGTCCACCACCAATCAGCGCATGGAACTGACCGCCGCGATCGAGGCGCTGCGTGCGCTGAAGCGGCCGTCGATCGTGCGGCTGCACACCGACAGCCTGTACGTGCTCAAGGGCATCACCGAGTGGATGCCGCGGTGGAAGGCCAACGGCTGGGTCAACTCGCAGCGCAAGCCGGTGAGCAACGCCGACCTGTGGCGCGCGTTGGACGAGGCCCGCGCGGCGCACGACGTCGAGTGGCTCTGGGTGAAGGGCCACTCGGGCGACGAGGGCAACGAGCGCGCCGACCGGCTGGCCGATCTCGGGGCGCGCGAGGCGGCGGACGCGCTCAGCGCCGCCCGCGGCTGACGGCCTGCTTCTGCGCGTACATGCGGCGGTCGGCCTCGGCCAGCACGTGCGTAGCGGTGCTGCCGGCTGCTGCGGCGGCGACGCCGACCGAGAGACGCACCTCCCGGCGTCCGCCCGGCAGGTCGACGTCGACGCGGTCGCAGGCGGCGATGCGCGAGGCCCACGCGACGCCGGCGGTGCCGGGCATGACTGCGACAAGCACGAACTCGTCGCCGCCGTAGCGAGCGACCAGGTCGTCGGGCCGCATCTGGTCGCGCAGGTGCGCGCCGATCGCGGCGAGCACGCGGTCGCCGGTCTCGTGGCCGAGGGTGTCGTTGATCGGCTTGAAGTCGTCGACGTCGACGAAGGCGACCATGACGGTGTCGTCGGGTCCGGCCTGGCCGAGGGCAGCGGTGAGCCGGGGCTCGATGACGCGGCGGGTGGCGCAGCCGGTCAGCGGGTCGGTCACCGCGTCCGACTCGGCGCGCGCCAGCGCCGCACTGCGCTCGATCTCGGCGGCGATCAGCCGGCTGAACAGCCGCATGGCAGCGACGTGCTCGTCGGTCGGGTCACCGGTCTGCGAGTCGGCCGCGCAGAGCGTGCCCCAGATTTGGCCGTCGGACAGCTCGACCGGCACCGAGACGTAGGTCCGGATGCCGAGCTCGCGGGCCGCCGCGGAGTCGCCCCAGACCGCCGGCACGTCCGGCGTCACCGCGCGCCCCTCGTCCAGGGAGCGTTTGCACAGGGTGTCGCCCCAGGGCACGTGGATGCCCTCGGACACCGTGAAGCCCGGACGCGTGTTGTGCGCGAGCAGCACCTGCAGATCGTCGGCCGCCTCGTCGATGTGGGTGAGGTAGGTCGAACCCAGCTGGGTCAGTTCCTGCAGGGCGGCGAGCAGCGGGCGGGTGAGCGACTCGAGGTTCGGGCCGCCGAGCGCCGCGATCGTGTCGTCCAGCGCGGGCAGGTGCGGGGCGATCAGCGCGGCGACGTCGCGCAGCAGGGCGCGGTCGCGCGCCGTGAGGTCCTCGCCCGCCCGCCCGGCCACGATCAGCAGACGGTCGGCGGTGACCGCCTGCCGCACTGACGGCGCACCCGACCCGGCGACGTCGCCGACCGACAGCATCGGCTCGGCCGTCGCGCCGTCGATCAGCAGCACGCGGTCGGCCGAGAGCTGGTCACGCAGCAGGTGCAGCAGGCCGCGCACCACCGACCGCGAGGAGCGGTCGGTGGTGCGGGCGGGGGAGTCCGGCGGTGCGATGACGACCGGTGGGTCGGAAAGCGCGGTCATGGGGTCCTTCGGGTTCGGGACTCAGTGCCCGTCCCATCGGCTGTCGTTCGGCCGACCTGAGGCCGTCGCTCCGGTCGCACGATCAGGGGTAGCCGACCACCGTCACCGGGACGTCCGCGTCGGCGGCCGTCGACGACCCGCCGGTGTCGGTGACGACGTGGTCGATGCCGCCGCTGCCGTTGGTCGCGTCCAGGAAGATCGTCAGCAGGTCGTGCAACTGCACCCCCGGCGTGGTCGGCACCTCGAAGGCGTGCGAAGCGTGGATGTCGACGTGCTGGTTGAAGAACGAGTACGAGCCCATGCCCCAGCCGGTGAAGGTGCGCACGGTCGGTGCGACCTTCAGCGCCGCGTACCCGAGCGTGCCGGGGGCCGAGTTCCAGCTCGCCTGGTCGGGCACGTCGTAGGGCATCTCGTTCTGGAAGAACACGACCTCGCCGCGCTCGCCGTTCCAGACCACCTCGTGGCGCTGGTAGTGCTCGACGAACAGGCCGGTGGCGGTGACGTCGTCGCCGTTGACCACCAGGCCGGTGGCCCCGGTGTTCTGCGTCCAGCCGACGCCGGTGCCGTGGTCGGCGCGCCACGCCCAGATGTCGTCGAGCACGACGTGGTCGCTGTTCACCTCGAGGCTGACCTCGGCCTTCCCGGCGTGCGGCCCGCCGACGCGGAAGAACACGTCCTGCAGCGCCGTCGGGTCGGACGCGTCGCTGTGCACGCTCGCCGCGTTGCCGTGTGCGGTGCCGATGCGCACGAGCGTCGGGGACGAGACCGGCCCGGCGTCGACGACGATCCCGGCGAGGTCGACGCCCGGCACGTTGGCGACGGTGATCGGCACCGCGCCGTGCTGGGCGGTGAGGGTGGCGAAGCCGAGGCCGAGCACGACCGTGTCGGCGCGCTTGACCTCGATCGACCGGTCGACGTCGTAGACGCCGGGCGTGAGCAGCAGGTTCTTGCCCCGGGCCAGCGCGTTATCGATGGCCTGGATCGGGTCGCCCGGGTGTGCGACGAAGAAGTCGCTCAGCGGGATGGTGCGGGCGGTGCCGAGGTTCGGCCCGGTCGAGTCGGTGCGTGCCGGCGGCACCGACACCTGCCAGCGGCCCTGCGGGTCGACCGACAGGAACGGCTTGCCACGCTCAACAGGTGTGGTGGCCAGCGTCGTGTACTGGTTCCCGCTGGGGAAGGAGGTCGCCGGCGCGCCGGGGCTGCCGGCGAACACCTGGTTCCACACACCGTTCGTCCACGTGGTCAGGTTGGTGTTGCGGGTGAAGAACTGCTGCTGCGAGCCGTTGATGAGGGTGTTGTCGAAGGTCGAGTCGGCGATGAAGCCGCCGCTGGCGAACGACGGTCCGGTGCAGTAGTCCATCAGCGTCGTCGGCGACCCGTCGGCGGCGTGGACGTGCACGCGGCGCATCGGTGCGGCCTGCGACACGGCCCAGAACTCGCCGGAGTAGCAGCCGAAGCCGGGGGTGCTGACGTCGATCGTCAGGTTCGACAGGCTGCGCCAGAAGTTGTTGAGCGCGATGCATCCGCTCGCGTCGCACTGGTTGCGTACGTAGACCGAGCCGTTGATGGTGACGTCACCGGGCGAGGTGCCCAGGCCGGCGACCTCGGTGTAGTAGCCGACCTGGAAGTTCAACGGCTGGTCAGCCGTGCCGTATGTTCCCGGCTCGAACAAGAGGGCGTAGCGCTGCGTGCCGAACTGGTTGCCCACCTGCTGCGCGGCGACGGCGTCGACCTGTGCCTGAATGTCGGCCGTGGACATCGAGGGGTCGAAGACGAGCACGTTCGGCCCGAACGGCGACGCGGGCGGTGCGGCGGACGCACTCGCCGCGCCCGTCACGAGGGCGGCGAACGCGGCGAGCAGCAGGACGGCGGCGGCGAGCGCGCGGCCGAGCCGCGCGGTGGAATCGGGCATACCAGCACCCTGCTCGAAGCGCCCGCGGACGACAAGCGTTTGTTCGGGCCAGACCTGTGCGGTCAGTGCGCCGGTGCGGCCTGCCACGGCTGGACGAACGCGTTGCCCTCGCGTCCCTCGAGGGCCATCAGCAACGATGCGGCGTCGGCGCCGTCGAGCTGCTCGCGGATGATGTCGGCGTGCCCGGCATGCCGCGCGAACTCCTCGATGTGGTGCACCAGCGAGAAGCGCTCGACCGACGGCGTCGGCTCGTACCGCCCGTCCCAGGGTGCCGGCGCCTCGATCATCGGCGCGCCCGGGTCGACCGCGCGGACCACCTCGAGGTACGCCGTGACGGCGCGGTCGAAGGCGGCGAGGGCGTCGGCGAACGACTCGGCCGGGGTGAGCGCGAAGCTGCCCATGAAGCGAGCGACGTCGTCGTCGCCGATCGCTGCGTCGGGGTCGCGGTGCGGCTGGACGCGTCCCTCGAGCACGTAGGTCGCATGCTTGATCAGCCCGCCGATCGACAGCGCGCTGCGGCACGGTGTCTGCCGCGCCTGCTCGTCGGTCAGGCCGTACGCGGCGGCGCGAAGGGCGTCGAGCTGCTGGGCGAGGTACCCGACGAGGACGTCGCTCTCGGTGTGCTGTCCGGGCTGGAACATGGCCTTCTCCTTCGGTCCGTCCGACGATGACGGTCGTCAGTGAAGCGCGGCATCAGGAACGGTGCCTTCCGCTTGTCCGGCCGATCCGCGTGGGTCTTGCGTCGTCAGGGATTGCCTGACATCCTGTCAGGAATCACCTGACGAACGGAGCCGACATGATCGCCACCGCGCTGCAATGCTCGTTCTGCGGCAAGCCCGAGGCCGAGGTCGACAAGCTCATCGCCGGCCCGGGGGTCTACATCTGCAACACCTGTATCGACCTCTGCAACGACATCCTGGCCACCGATGCCGCCGGGCGGCCCCCGGCACCCATCGTCGACTGGCAGACCATGTCGGACGACGAGATCCTCGCACTGCTGCCGAAGATCGCGTCGGCGGCGACGCAGGTCGAGGACAGCCTCACCGAGTGGGTGCGCCGGTTGCGCACCCGCGGCGTCAGCTGGGCCCGCATCGGGGCCGCCCTCGGCATGGCGCGCCAGTCGGCGTGGGAGCGCTTCTCCGGCGAGGACTGACCGCTCCGAACCCTGATGATCTCGGGAAAACCCGTGCTCCGGCCGGGGTTTCCCCGAGATCATCGCCGAGGGTGGGGGTGTGGGTGCGAACGGGTCGGGCCGTCAGACGTGGTCGACGACGATCTCGCCGGTCGCGAGCTGCACGTCGATCGTGATCGGCGCACCGGTCGCGCCGGTCGGGGCGGCGACGACATGGTCGATGTGCGAGCCGTCGTCGACCTTGTGGCCGTCGACCTTGAGCAGGCCGAAGTGCAGGTGGGTGTCCACCCGAAGGTCGAGCGACTTCGGCGCGACGATGCGCACCTGCCCGGACGCCTCGGTGATGTGCACCGTCGTCGGCGTGGTCGGGGCGGTCAACGACGTGAGGTCGAGCGTGCCGCGTCCGAAGGCGAGGCGGTAGCTCGGGGCGAGGCTCGTGCTCGGCGTCCAGGCGCGGTCGCCGAAGCCGTCGTGCAGGCTCGCGCCGCTGCCGGTGTAGGCGATGCTGCCGGCGACCGCGGGGATCAGGAGCGGCAGCAGGCTCCAGGGCGTGCGGCGCAGCAGCAATCCCACGAGCAGGCCGGCGCCGACGATGCCGAGCGTCACGAAGAAGTAGGTCGGCAGCACGATGCCCTTGGCGGCGTCGATCAGGCCGAGCACCACGAGGGTCGTCAGCAGCGCGCCGACGGTGGCGAGTCGCACCGGCTGGGCGCGGCGGCGCCGTTCCTGGTGGGCGCGGCGCGAGTCGGCGATCCACTCGCGGGTATCGGCCATCCAGGTCGGGCCTGGCGGCGTTCCCGGGCCGGTGTCCGGCGCCTCATCGAAGGATGAGACCGGCGGCAGTGGCGCGGTGCCCGTGGCCGCGAACGACGCGGACGACGCGGACGACGCCGTCGGCGGCATCGGCGCCGTCGGCTTCGTCAGGTCGACGGCCGGCGGGGTGGGGGCCGTCTCGCGTCTGGTCAGCACGCCCACCAGCACGAGCACGACGATCATGACTGGGAAGAACGGTCCGGGCGCCCACCAGCTGAAGGCGACGGCCCACAGCAGCAGCACCGCGAGGACGGCGACGAGCCGGGCGCGTCCGCGGCGGGCGCGCAGCGAGCGCACCCAGCCGTCGAGCGGTGCGTGCGCGGTGCCGGCCTCCGGGATGGCCGCCCAGGCGATCAGGTACGCGAGGATGCCGGCGCCGCCGAAGAAGGCCGAGGTCGCGAACAGCACGCGGAACAGCACCGGGTCGACGCCGAAGTACTCGCCGAGGCCGCCGGCGACGCCGGCCCCGACGCGGTCGGTGCGGCTGCGGCGCAGCACGCGCTGCGGTGCGCTCACACCGCCGAGGATGTCAGTCGTGGTCATGGCAACGAGCCTGGCGCGCGGGCGGCGTCGGCACATCAGGGCCGCGCCCTGATCCTCGACCCGACCTGCACCCTGAGACCCGATCTCGGGGCTGCGCCTGATGCATCGGGGCTCGCGGGGCCGCCATCATGGGCGGATGACCGCCGTCGCCACGCGCCGCCTGTACCGGCGCGCCGACCGCGGGTTGCTCGGCGGCGTCGCGTCGGGGATCGCCGAGCACATCGGCGTCCCGACGAAGTTCATCCGGTTCGCGTTCATCGGACTGATGGCTGCGGGCGGGCTCGGTGTCGCGCTCTACGGCGCGTACTGGATCGTGCTGCCGCAGGCGCCGGACGCGGGACCCCCGCGGCTGCCGGCCTGGCTCGAGTACGTGCTCGGCATCGGCGCGGCGGCCGCCGCGGTGCTCATCGTCGCGCTGACGTTGCCGCTCGGCGGCTTCTTCCTGCCGACGACGCTCGCCTGTCTCGGCGGCGCGCTGATCTGGCGGCAGGCCACCGACGGCGACCGCGACCGCTGGCGCGACGCGCTGGCCGCCGACAACGACGATCGGGTCGGACGCATCCGGCTGGTGCTCGGCGGGCTGCTGGTACTCGCCGGTGCCGTCGTCGTGCTCGCCCGCGAGGACTTCACCGCGGTGCGCGACGGCCTGCTCGCCATGATCGTCACCGTCGTCGGGCTCGCGCTGGTGAGCGGGCCGTGGTGGATCCGCCTGATGACCCAGCTCAGCGCCGAGCGGGCCGAACGCATCCGCACGCAGGAGCGCGCGGACATCGCCGCCCACCTGCACGACTCGGTGCTGCAGACGCTCGCGCTCATCCAGCGCAACGCCGGCTCGCCGCGCGAGGTCGCCCGGCTCGCGCGCGGGCAGGAGCGCGAACTGCGCACGCTGCTCTACGGGTCGCGGACGGCGACCGGCATGGTCGGCGCCGAGCTGCGGCAGGCCGCGGCCGAGGTCGAGGACGCCTACGCGATCACGGTCGAGGTCGTCGTCGTCGGCGACGCGGTGCTGGACGAGCACCTGCTGGCCGTCGCCGCCGCGGCGCGCGAGGCGATGGTGAACGCGGCCAAGCACGCCGGCGTCGCGAGCGTGTCGCTCTACGCCGAGGTCGAGGACGGCGAGGTGGTCGTGTACGTGAAGGACCGCGGCGTCGGGTTCGACCCGGCGGCGGTGGCCGACGACCGGCAGGGCCTGCGCGGCTCGATCATCGCGCGCATCGAACGGCACGGCGGCACCGTCGACGTCCGGTCGCAGCCGGGTGGCGGCACCGAGATCGCGCTGCACATGCCGATCGGCGGGGGGGGGCGAGCACCCCCCGAGGAACCGGGGAGTGGATGAAAAACCAGGAGGTGGTGGTTGAAGAACAATCCATTTTAATGGTCGGCGTGCGCGCCGACCTT
>NZ_JBQCEE010000130.1:0-16015 GCF_051960575.1 Jatrophihabitans sp. | reverse complement strand
GGCGACGTGTCGCACCCCCCGCCGTGCCCGCAGTGGGCGCAGCGGCGCCGGTGCACCCACCACCCGCCCGCGCCCTCGCAGTCGACGCCGCCTGGGCCGGGCGGGGCGACCGTGGGATCGATGCCGCTGGTCATGCTTCCTCCTGCTGTCCGGCGCCGGCGGCGCCCGCCGCCGCCGACCGGGCGACCAGCGGCAGCCGCACGACGAAGCGCGTGTCGCCGGCCTGCGAGGTCACCGACAGGTCGCCGTGGTGCTTGTTGACGACGATGCGCCACGAGATGTCGAGGCCGAGTCCGGTGCCCTGCCCGACCGGTTTGGTGGTGAAGAACGGCTCGAAGATCCGGCCGATCACGTCCTCGGGGATGCCCGCCCCCGTGTCCGCGATCTCGATCTGCGCCCGGTCGTCGACCTTCGCCGTCCGCACCGTCAGCGTGCCGCGGCCGTCCATCGCCTGGACGGCGTTGTCGATCAGGTTCGTCCAGACCTGGTTCAGTTCTGCGCCGTACACCGGCAGCTTCGGCAGCGAGCGGTCGTAGTCCTTCACGATCTCGATGCCGGCCAGCTTCGAGCTCATCATCACCAGTGTGCTGTCGAGCAGTTCGTGCACGTCGAGCACCTGGTACGGCGCGCGGTCCATCTGCGAGTACTGCTTGGCCGCGGTCACCAGCGTCGAGATGCGCCCGGTCGAGTCCTCGATCTCGTTCATCAGCAGCTCGGTCTCGAGCGTGTACGCGAGCCAGCGCACGGCACCTTCGAGCATCGACGCGTCGGTGGTGTCGGCGATGCGGTCGAGCCACTCGACGTCCAGACCCGACTGGACGAACGTGGGCGCGAGATCCCAACCGCCGCCGATCCCGTGGTCCTCCAGCCAGTCGCCGAGTTCGTCCTCGCGGTCGCTGGCCTCGAGCGGGCTGAGTGCCGGCGCCTTCGCGACCTGCTCGACCGCTTCCTCCTGCAGCCGGATCAGCGTCTCGAGCTGGTGCCGGTCCCACGCGCCGCCCGCGATGAGCGCGAGCTTGTGCCGCATGCCGGCGACCCGGTTGCGCAGCGCGCTGGTCGCCGACAGCGCGGCGGACGCGGGGTTGTTGAGCTCGTGCGTCAATCCGGCCGAGAGCGCGCCGAGGGCGAGCAGCCGCTCGCGCTGACCGATGAGCCGCTGCGAGGTCTGCGCGCCGTACGACAGCCCCTCGAGCAGGTGCAGCGCCATCGGGAACCACTGCTGCATCAGCTCGCGGAAGTCGGCTGCCGCCAGCGCGAACAGCCGCACCGGCGTCACCGCGTGCACGGTCGCGTTGTAGGTCGTCGCCTCGTCGACGAACGCCGACCACGCGCCGGCGTAGACGCCGCGCTGGCTCGTGCGCGTCGTCTCGACGTCGTCGGCACCGACCCGGCGCGACAGCGCGATGGTGCCCTCGAGCAGCACGTAGAGCCACTCGCCCGGGTCGCCCTCGCGCACCACCACGCCCGCCTCGTGCTGCTGGACGTGCCCGCGGGCGCACAGCCAGGCGAGCTGCTCGTCGGTGAGCTTCTCGAACAGGAACAGCGAGCGCAGTTCGACGACGTCGCAGGGCACCAGGTCCGTCATCCGAGACCCTCCAGGTAGCGGTGGACGAGCATGACCGCGAGTGCGCCCTCGCCGACGGCGGACGCCACGCGCTTCGCCGACTCGGCCCGCACGTCGCCGGCGGCGAAGACGCCGGGCACGCTCGTCTCGAGATGCATCGGCGCGCGGTCGAGGTCCCACCCGGGCGGCCGCGCACCGTCGACGGTGAGGTCGGGCCCGGTCGGCACGAACCCGCGCGCGTCACGCACCAGCGTGTCGTCGAGCCAGTCGGTGCGCGGCGCCGCGCCGATGAAGACGAACAGGTGGTCGGCGTCGACCGTCTCGACCGCGCCGGTGCTGTTGTCGCGCAGCCGCACGCCGACGAGGTGGTCGGTGCCGTCGCCGTCGGACGAGCCCTGCGCCTCGACCACCTCGGTGCACGTGCGCACGCCGATGTTCGGGACGTTCGCGATCTGCTCGATCAGGTAGTGCGACATCGACTGCTGCAGCGAGTTGCCGCGCACCACGAGCGTCACCGAGCGCGCGCCCCGCGCCAGGTGCACCGCCGCCTGCCCCGCCGAGTTCGCGCCGCCGACGATGTAGACGTCCTGGTCGGCGCAGTCGGCGGCCTCGGTCAGCGCCGAGCCGTAGTAGACGCCGCGGCCGGTGAGCTCGTCGACGCCCGGCGCCGCGAGCTGCCGGTACGAGACGCCCGTGGCCAGGATGACCGTGTGTGCGGCGATCGACCCGCCGTCGCTGAACCGCACCGTGCGCGCCGAGCCGCTGATCTCGAGGGCGCAGGCCTCGCGCGCGGTGATCAGCTCGGCGCCGAACTTCGTCGCCTGCCGCCGGGCCCTGTCGGTCAGCTGTGCGCCGGACACGCCGTCGGGGAAGCCGAGGTAGTTCTCGATGCGCGAGCTCTGGCCGGCCTGCCCACCGGTGGCGGTGCGCTCGACGAGCACGGTACGCAGCCCCTCGCTCGCGCCGTACACCGCGGCACCGAGCCCGGCCGGCCCGCCACCGACCACGACGAGGTCGTAGAAGTCCTGCGCCGGTGCCGTCTGGATGCCCGCGAGCGCCGCCAGCTCGGCATCGTTCGGCGCGACGAGCGCGGTGCCGTCGGCGCCGACCACGAGGGGCAGGACGCGCCCGTCGGCGCCCGCGGCCGCCAGCAGCCGCTGCCCCTCCGGCGACTCGGCCGACCACCAGCGGTACGGCACCGGGTTGCGCGCCAGGAACTCGCGGGTCTCGGACGACCGCGCCGACCAGCGGTGCCCGACGACCTTGAGCTCGGGCGTGGCGACGTGCCCGGTGGCGGCCCACGCCTCGAGCTGCGCGTCGATCACCGGGTACAGCTTCTCCTCGGCCGGATCCCACGGTTTCAGCAGGTAGTAGTCGAGGTCGACGACGTTGATCGCATCGATCGCCGCGCTCGTGTCGGCGTACGCGGTGAGCAGCAGTCGCCGCGCGGACGGGAAGACGTCCATCGCGGCCTCGAGGAACTCGAGCCCGTTCATGCCCGGCATGCGGAAGTCGGCGAGCAGCAGCGCGACCGTCTCGTCGCGCAGCTTCATCTCGCGCAGCGCGTCGAGCGCCTGCTCGCCCGACTCGGCCCGCACGATGCGGTGCGTGTCGCCGTAGCGCCGCCGCAGTTCGCGGGCGACGGCGCGCGACACCCCGGGGTCGTCGTCGACCGTGAGCATGGCGGTGCGACGTGCAGCGTCCGGTCGGGTCACGCTTGCACTGTAGGCGCGCACCGGCGGTCGTGGGTGCCCGTTTTCGCCTGTCCGCGCGCGGGTGTCGGCCTCAGGTGGTCGCGTGACCCGCAGCCTCGTCGAGCAGGTCGGCGAAGCTGTCGTGCACGCCCTGGACGAAGACGGCGAGATCCGGTGTCGAGTCGCGGTCGGCGGTGACACCGATGGTCATGCGGCCGTCGTAGCGGGTGACGGCGACACCGATGCGGATGCCCTCGGCGATCGGGACGTACGGGCTGAGCCGCAGCAACCGACGGCCGAGCAGGGTCGGCACGGTCGGCGGGCCGGGCACGTTCGTCACGACCGTGGTGAGCACCTGGTGGGGGAGTCGCCGTGCCGCGCGCACCGCACCCAGCACCAGCGCGGGCGGCAGCAGCGACGCGACCGCCTGCGCCGCCTCGCCCGCGAGGGCCTCATGCCCCTCCTTCGCCTCGCGCATGCGCCGGATCACCGCCCCGCACGCGTCGCCGGCGTCGTCGCGGTCGACCGGGAGGTCGAGCAGGATCGCCGAGACGTGGTTGCCGGCCTCGGCCGAACCGGCGTCGTCGTGTCGGACGGCGACAGGGACGAGACACCGCACCGTGTGCGGGCCGGCGGGCTCGCCCCGGCTCAGCAGCAGGCGCCGGAACGCCCCCGTCACGGTGGCGAGCACGATGTCGTTGCGCGTCGCCGCCCACCGTCGGGCCAACCGGTCGACGGCATGCTCGTCGAGCACCGCGGTGCGGTAGCTCCGCGGGCCGTGCAGTGCGCCGACGAGCGAGGTCCGCGGCACGGGCCGCGCGGCGCCCACCAGCCGCAGCGCGCCCCGCCCGAGCCCCTCCAGCCCGCGGATGGCGACCCGGGGCCGGGTCAGCGTGCGCAGCGGACGCGGTCGGTGCCGCGCCGGCCCTGCCGGCTGCGGCCCCCGCTCGGTCGACCCCGTCGCCTCGCCGTGGTCGAGCAGCGACTCGAAGACCGCCATGCCGGCGAGGCCGTCGACCATGCTGTGGTGCAGCTTGGTGATGATGGCCCACCGGCCGTCGTCCAGGCCCTCGACGATCCAGGCCTCCCAGGGCGGACGCGTCTCGTCGAGCCGGAAGGACATGATGCGTCCGACGACGTCCTCGAGCTCGTCGTCGCCGCCGGTGCCGGGCAGCCGCAGCCGCGGCAGGTGGTACTCGATGTCGAACGCCGGGTCGTCGACCCACTGCGCTGCTGTCAGCCCGAGCCGGCCGCGACGCAGGTGCCGGCGCAGCGCAGGCACCTGTCGCACCTGGTCGAGGTAGCGCCCGGTGAGCTCGTCGGCCTCCGGTGCTGGGCCGGCGAAGACCGCCACCGCGCCGATGTGCAGGCTGATCGCGTCGTCCTCGAGATCGAAGAACTCCGCGTCCAGCACGCCCAACCGGGGCGTCGCGCCCCCGCCGTCCTCGCCCATCGGTTCCTCCTGCGCGCGGTACCGTCCTGGCCACAGCAACCAGAGCATCCGCAGCATCCGCAGCATCCGCCCGCACGGCACCGGACGACCGGGCCGACCGGACGGCCCGGGTCCCGCCGAAGGCGGGTGCGGGCCACGCCGTTCGACCCTGCGGCGCGCCGGATCCCCGTCCGATGCTCGGCGGGGCAGATTCCCGGAGCGGCGGTGAGATGCGTGCGTGCGACGCCACCCGACCTCCCCGTCGTCGGGGTGGTCTGCTCCGCCGGCGGCCTGTCGGCGCTGGCCACGGTGCTGCGCGAGCTGCCCCCGCGACTGCCCGCCGCCGTCGTCCTGGCCCAGCACCTCAACCCGGGCAGACGGTCGACGCTCGACCACGCGCTGCAGTGGGAGACCGGCCGGTCGGTGCAGCGGGCACGGGACGGGCGGCACCTCGCGTCCGGCGACCTGCTGGTCGTGCCCGAGGCCGTGCACGCCGTCATCGATGCCGCCGGCCGGCTGTGGCTGATCCCGACCGACGGCGCACCCCGCCCGTCGGCGGATCTCCTGCTCGGCACGCTGGCGACGAGCCTCGGCTCCCGGGCGATCGGCGTCGTGCTGTCCGGTCACGGCGGCGACGGCGCGACCGGCGCGATGGCCGTGCACCTGCTCGGTGGCCGCACCGTCGTCGAGGACCCGCTGTCGGCCTTCGCGGCCGGCATGCCCTCGGCCGCGCTCGTGCGGCTCGCGGCGGACACGGTGGTGCCCATCGACCGCGTCGCCACCGCGATCGCCGACGCGGTCGACGCGGTGCGGTCAGGTGTCCGCGAGCAGGGTCGTGCCGTCGAGGACGGCCCGCGCGACGACCTCGGTCGGCAGGCCTTCCGCGAAGGCCCGGGCGCGTAGCAGGGCCACCGCGTCGTCGATGGCGCACCCCAGCCGCACGTGCAGCACACCGGCGGCCTGGTGCACGACGGGATGGTGGTCGAAGGCGGTCGCGTCCGGCAGCAGGCTCATGGCGCGGTCCCGCGGTGTCCCGCCCCCGCCGGGCAGGATGTCGGCCGCGGCGTCGATCGTCGACGACGCACCCGACCACGGCGGCCCGATCGCAGCGTCGTAGAGCACCAGCGTGCCGAGCCCGCCCCGCAGCGTCGACGCACTCACCGAGTGGATGTCCATCCCCGCCAGCACCGGCCCGTAGAACGGCCAGCGGCTTCCGAGGTCCGCCTCGGCGACGTGCAGCGACCCCGAGACGGCGCAGTCAAACGCCGGGCCCTCGCCGAGCATCGACTCACCGGCCTCCGCGGCTGCGGCCCGCGCGTCCGACGCGAGCACCGCCCCGATCGTCCCGCCGGTCGGCAACCGCACCACCGCGCCTCGGGCGCCCGTCGCGACGCAGATGGATGCGAGCGCGGCCGCGCCGTCCGCCAGCGCCTGCGGCCAGTCCGCCGGCGACGCGGCGCGACGACTCGCGAGGGCGTCGTAGAACTCGGCGGCGACGCGGTGCCGTTCCTCGGCCCGCCGCTGCGCGAACAGCAACCGCGCGTGCACGGCCACCAGCCGCGAGCCGGTGGGGGTCGCCTCGAGCCGCTCGTACGTCGCCGCGGCGTCGACCCCCGCCTCCTCGGCCAGCCGCCGCTCCCTGGCCGCCCGGAGGGACAGGTTCGCCTGGCTCAACCGGCCACTCGTGGGTCGGCGCGCGCTCGGCCCGCCGTCGGACGTCATGGTCGCAGCCCCAGCTTCACGACAGCCTCGGCGACCGACCGCAGCGTCACGTTGCGGTCGTTCGCGTGCTTGCGCAGTGCGCGGAACGCCTCGTCGACCCCGATCCCGCGCTCCGCCGCGACGATGCCCTTCGCCTGCTCGATCACGACCCGGCTCTCCAACGCCTGCTGCAACTGCTGCACCGTGCGCTGTTCGCGCTCGAGCGCCAACGCGTTCAGCACGTGCGTAGCGGTCATGGCCGCGAACGCCGTCGCGACGGCCACCTCGTCGGGGCTCCAGAGGTGCTCGCTGTCCACGTAGAGGTCGAGCACCCCGATCCGCTTCCGCCCGCGCACCGGCACGGCGGCGACGGCGACGGCCCGCTGCTCGGCCGCCGTGGCGGCGAAGGTCGGCCAGCGACCGGCCTCGCCCTCGCCCATCCGCGTCACCAGGCTCGGCGCACCGGACACCCAGGCGTCGTAGCAGGGCCCTTCGCCGACGTCGTCCTGCACGCGCTCGAGCACCGCCGACCAGTCGCTGTCGGTCGCCACGAACTGCAGCGCGCCGTCGGACATCAACGAGACGCCCGCGCCGGTCAGATGCAGGGCACGGACGATCCGGACCGTCAGGTCGCGCAGCGCCTCGAAGACGTCACCACCTGGTTCCCAGGTGTGTGCGAGCCCGGCCAGCTCGTGGGTGACGTCGTCGAGCGCGATCATGGGGAGTTCTTCGTGTCGTCCATCTGTCTCACCTCGCCCATGCACGGACGTTAGGCCTCTGTGGGCCCGCGCACCATGGCTGAACGGCACGGCGTCGGCCCGGGTTTGGGTCGCCGCCCCGGGCGCGGACGGGCCCGAGCCGGGAGGAACGACCCGGGCGGCGCGCACGCCGGCGGCCCACGCTCGACGTGCCGGGGATGACCCGGTGAGCGACCTCGGGGCGCACGTATGTCGCGGTCGGCGGTTCGACGCCGAGCTTGACCCATCGTCCGAAGACGGGGAGTGACGCCCCGAGGTCCGCCGGAGGGGGCGGGCGATGCGCGGTGGCGGCGACGGGGGGTTGACCTTCGCCGGGCTCGTGCTGCACAACATCGGCACGCGCAAGCTGCGGCTGGCCTTCGCCTCGACCGCGGTGGCGATCGGCGTCATGACCGTCGTGACCTTCACCGTCGTCAAACACAGCCTGCACGAGACGGCGCTCGGCATCATGCAGACCGGACGCGCCGACTTCACCATCTCCCAGCGCGGGGTCTCCGACCTGCTCGACAGCACCATCGACCAGGCGACCCTCGCCTCGATCGCCGCCGACCGCGACGTCGCGGCGGCGACCGGCGTCCTGATCGGCACCACCCGACTGACCGCCGACAACCCGCTCTTCCTCGAGTTCGGCATCCGCGCGGCCGACCTGGACGCGTTCGGGGTGCGCATCGTCGCCGGCCGGCCGTTCGCCGACGACAGCGCGAACCAGCTGCTGCTCGGGTGGCGGGCCGCGGCCAACCTCCGCAAGCACGTCGGCGACACCATCGCCGTCGACGGCCACCCCTTCCACGTCGTCGGCATCTTCTCGACCGGGCAGGCCCTCGGCGACGCCGGCACCATGCTGCCGCTGGTGCCGTTCCAGGCCGCGCAGCGCCAGCCGGGCGGGCTCACCCTCGTCTTCGTCCGAGCGCGTCCGGGCGCCGACCTCGGCACCCTGCGCGCACGCATCGAGCACGACCACCCGCAGCTCGTGACCGTGCGCACCGCCGCCGACTTCGGCCGCGCCGACCGCAGCCTCGCGCTGATCAACGCCGCCGACCGCGGCAGCACCGTGCTCGCCGTGCTCATCGGCGCGGTCGTCGTCATGACCACCATGACCCTCACCTTCATCGAGCGCACGCGCGAGTTCGGGGTGCTGGCGGCGATCGGCTGGTCGAGCCCGCGGATCGCCCGCATGGTCATCGGTGAGGCGCTCGCGATCGGCCTGCTCGGCGCGGCGGGCGGCGTCGTGCTCTCGTTCGCCGCGACGCAGGTGATCGGGCAGTTGCCCAGCCTGGTCGGCATCCTGCACCCCGTCTACACCGCGACCGCCTTCTGGCGGGCGCTGCTCGCGGCGGGGTCGATGAGCCTGCTCGGCGGCATCGCCCCGGCGGTGCGGGCCGCACGGTTGTCGCCGCTGGAGGCGCTGCGCCATGAGTGACGCCCCGCCCGCCATCGTCGTCCACGGCCTGCGTAAGGAGTTCGATCACGGCACGGTCGCCGCGCTGCGCGGGGTGGAGCTCGAGGTCGCGCGCGGCGAGTGGGTCGCGCTCACCGGTCCGTCCGGGTGCGGCAAGTCGACGCTGCTGCACCTGCTCGCGGCGCTCGACCGGCCGACGGGCGGGACGATCGAGGTGCTGGGACGCGACCTCGCCGCGTTGCCCGATGCGGCGGCCTACCGGCGTTCGACCGTCGGGCTCGTCTTCCAATTGCACAACCTCCTGCCGCAGCTCAGCGCGCAGCAGAACGTCGAGATCGCGATGTTCGGTGGGCGCCACGACCGCACCGAGCGCCGTCGCCGGGCACGCGACCTGCTGCACGCCGTCGATCTGGACGGCCGTGAGCAGCGCCGGCCACCGCGGCTGTCCGGCGGTGAACGCCAGCGTGTCGCGATCGCCCGCGCGCTGGCGAACGACCCGCCGATCGTGCTCGCCGACGAGCCCACGGGCAGCCTCGACAGCGACGCGGTCCGTGGCGTGCTGCGCCTGTTCGCCGACCTGCGCACGCACCGACCGGACGTGACCGTGCTGATGGTGACGCACGACCCGTCGGTCGCGGCGAGGGCCGACCGGATCGTCACGCTGCGCGACGGCGCGGTCGAGCGTGCGGGGGTGACGGCATGCGCGGGCGCGTCCTGACGACCGCGGCCACGGTGCTGACCACGCTGGTCGCGGCCGGGTGCGGCTCGAGCGGCGGCGGCATCGTCCGCCCGTCGTCGGGCACCCTGCCGACGACCTCGGCTCCGACGTCGACCTCAGCGGCGACATCGACCTCGTCCGCGCCGGTGTCGGCGTCGACCACCCGGCCACCCTCGGCCGCACCGACGATCGTCGTGACACCCGACCACGACCTGCGCGACGGCCAGTCCGTCCGCATCACCGGGCACGGCTTCAGCGCCTTCGAGACGCTGCAGGTCATCGAGTGCGCCCAGAAGGGCACGTCGACGGGCCCCGGTGACTGCAACCTCGCCGGCATGCTGACCGCGACCGCCGACGCCCACGGCGACGTCACGGCGACGGTGACCGTGCTACGCGGGCCGTTCGGTGCGAACAGCGTCGTCTGCGGGCCTCGGCAGGGGTGTCTCGTCTCGGTGACCCAGGCATCACTGCAGCCGACGGAGGAAGCGGACGCACCGATCCGCTTCGCCCCGCGATGACGACGAGAAGGGACTGACCATGTCCGCAGAGGCCCTCACGTTCCTGCTGGTCGGCGTCGGCCTGCTCGTGCTGATCGGCTTCCTCATCGCCGTCCGCATCGTGCGGCAGTACGAGCGCGGCGTGCTGTTCCGGCTCAACCGCCTCGTCGGCGTGCGCGCGCCGGGCCTGCGGCTGATCATCCCGATCGTCGACGTGCTGCACCGGGTGTCGCTGCGCATCGTCACCCTGCCGATTCAGTCCCAGGGGATCATCACGCGCAACAACGTCAGCGTGGGCGTCTCTGCGGTCGCCTACTACCGGATCACCGATCCGGTGAAGTCGGTGGTCGCGATCGAGAACGTCCGGGCCGCCATCGACCAGATCGCGCAGACGACGCTGCGCAAGGTCGTCGGACGCCACACCCTGGACGAGACCCTCGCCGAGACCGACCGCATCAACGACGACATCCGCACCATCCTCGACGTGACCACCGTCGAGTGGGGTGTCGAGGTGACCCTCGTCGAGCTGAAGGACATCCAGCTGCCCGAGACGATGAAGCGCGCCATGGCCAAGCAGGCCGAGGCCGAACGCGAGAAGCGCGCCAAGATCATCAACGCCGAGGGCGAGTCGCTGGCGGCGGACGCGCTCGGGCAGGCGTCCGACGTGATGATGGCGCACCCGGTCGCGCTGCAACTGCGCAACCTGCAGAGCCTGGTCGAGATCGGCGTCGACCGGAACACGACCGTCGTCTTCCCGGCGCCGCTGATGAGCACCATCGAGGAGCTCGGCACGTTCCTCACCCGCGAACGGCTGGCCGGCAGGGCCGACAGCGTGACACCCACCCAGAAGGAAGGAGCGGGACGATGACCCACACGCTCGACTGGCGCGCCGTGGTGCACCTGTCCGAGACCGACGACTCGACGCTGGCGCGCGTCGTGCTGCACACGGGCGACCGAGAGCTCAGCGCCGAAGGGCTGGCCCGTCGCCGGCCGTCGGACACGGTCGTGCCCGAGATCGGCGACGAGCTGGCCGTCGGCCGCGCCCTCATCGAACTCGGGGAACGGCTCGTGCGCGCGGCGGCCGACGACATCACGGCCCTCGGCCGCACGCGCTGACGCAAGCGGCCCGCAGCCTCAGCTGTAGATCCGCCGCAGCTGGGGCAGCAGCTCGTCGAGCCGGCTGATGCACTCCTGCAGCCGCGCCTCGGCGTCGGCGTCGCGCGCCGTGAGATGGGCCGACGAGAGCCGCACGCTCGCGCTGAAGACGTGGTTCATGGCATCGATCAGCGCGGCCCGCAGGCGTTGGTCACGGTCGGCGACGTCCTGCCCGGACGCGAACAGTGAGACGGGATCGACGGAGTCGAACATGGCGGCCCCCGGGGATGCAGCTCATGTCACCTGGGACTGAAGCGACGGGGTGCCCGCCCACCGGCAGGACGGACGCGACGACTGCCGCGCGTCGAAGTTACAGCGGCCCGTCGCTGCGCGCCAGCCCCGCCGAGGGCACCCGGTCCGGGCGGTGCACGACCAGTCGGCGCCCGACCGCGAGCCGGGCCAGGACGAACAACGCGATCCCGTATGAAAGGGTCTCGACGAGCGGCGCGAGCACCGGACCGTGACCGTCCACCGCGGCGTCGACGATGCGCCAGGGCCCGTGGAAGGGCAGCAGGCCGGCGACGACGCCGCTGCCTCGCGTCGCCATCTGCAGCCCGACGACCCCGATGACGACGAGCGTGCCCTCGAGCTCGCGAGGCACGAGCGCCGCGACCGCGAGCCCGAAGGGCACCGACTGCACCGCGACCACGATCGCCGCCGCCGGCAGCAGCCAGGGCCGGGCGGGGTGCGAGAGCAGCGCCATCACCGTCGCGAAGCCGACGGCGACGCCGGCGCCGAGCGGTGCGAGGAACAGCAGCCGCCCGAGCATCAGCTCCACCGGCCGGTAGCCGCACAGCACCAGCCGCTGGTCGACCGCGAGTGACGACACCGCCGAGAACAGCGTGGCGCCGGAGACGGCGAAGGCCATCCCGATCGCGCCTGCGGGGATCGCCGACCGGCCCTGGTGCGCCACCGCGAGGTAGAAGCTCAACGGCAGCGCGAGCAGCAGCAGCAGCGCCGAGCGCCGGCGCACGAGGTCGCGGCCGTGCATCTCGCTCATGATGGCGATCCGTTGCACCGGCGTCATCGCGCCCGCCCCGTGACGGCGTGCGCAGGCAGTTCGACCACGCGGTCGACCCGGTCGGTCTCGGCGAGCAGGTGCGTCACCACGACCACGGCCCGGCCCTCGTCGCGCCAGCGGTGACAGTGGTCCCAGAAGTTGACGTAGGTGCCGCGGTCGAAGCCCTGGTAGGGCTCGTCGAGCAGCAGCAGGGTCGGCCGGCCCAGCAGGGCCAGGGCGAGGTTCACCTTCTGCCGCGTGCCGCCCGACATCTCGGACGTCACCACCCGCGGCCCGACGGGGAAGCCGAACTCGGCCAGGAGGGCACGGCCGGTGCGCAGGGCGTCCGGGCGGGACAGCCCGAGCCCGCGGCCGAACATGATCAGGTGCTCGTCGGCGGTCAGCAGGTCGAACAGGCTCGCGGCCTGCGGGCAGTACCCGATGCCGTCGGCCACCGCGACGCTGCCCCGGTCGGCCCGCACGAGCCCGGCGCAGATGCGCAGCAGGGTCGTCTTGCCCGCGCCGTTCTCGCCGGTCAGCGCCACGAGTTCGCCGGCCGCCACAGTGAGGTGCACGTCGTGCAGCACCGTTGTGCCGCGGTAGGCCTTGTGCACACCGCGCACCACGAGGAGCGGCTCGCCGCCGGACGTCACCGGTCGAGCGTGAACCCGGCCGCGTGCGAGCGACCGGGTCGAAGGTCGCGCGCCCGGCCCGCGCAGGGGCCGGGCCGGACGCCGCGACGACCTCGGTGCATGATCGACACCCGTCCGAACCGCCGGTGACCGGTTCGGGCGGGTGTCGATCAGGGCGCGGCCGCCGACCACCCGGTGACGGCCTCGATCCGGCAGACCAGGACGCGGTGGAAGGGCTTGTCCGCGTACTGCGGCACGGCCCGGGCCAGCCGGTCGGCGAGGTCGTCGACCACGTCGGACGACGGCTCGGGCACGTGCCGCAGGTTCGCGCGCACCCACCACAGGCGCGTCCAGTCCTCGGTCTCCCAGTGTTCGACGAGCAACGCCCCGCGAGGGTCGGCGTCGAGGTTGTCCTCGCGCCGCAGGCGGGTCGACGCCTTGGGCTTGACCGAGTCGATGGGCACACCGACGTGGGTGCCGTCGCCGCTGACGGCGTACACGCACGGTTGCGGATCGGGCCCGCGCTCGGGGTGCAGCGTGCAGAACACCCCGTGGTGCTCGGCGTCGAGCCGCGCGCGGGCCTCGCCCTCGTCCAGTCGCATCGGTCAGGCGCTGACCGCGTTCACCTTCGGCATGATCTCCTCGGTGAGCCGCTTGAGGTCGTCCAGCGTCTTGGCCGTCGGCACGTCGCGGAACGGTGGCCAGAGCAGCGGCATCGTCATGCCGGCCTCGGCGTAGCGCTTGAGCTGGTCCTCGATCTGCTGCGCGGTGCCGGCGAGCAGGTTGCTCGCCTTGCCGGCCGGAGTCATGTCCGTCGGTTCGTCGGTGATGACGAACCAGATCATCGAGCACATGTCGAACCCGTCGGGGAAGCCGCGGTTGAGCTCGTTGAGCTCACGCTCCATCTCGCCGCGCCAGCGCTTGATGTCCTCGGGCGAGTCCTGGATGCCGATCCATCCGTGCAAGCCGTACCTGGCGATGCGCTTGGCCGAGCGCGCCGGGTCCTTGAGGCCGGAGAAGTAGATCGGCGGGCCGGGCTGCTGCAGGGGCTTGTGCCCGAAGCCGCAGGGCTCGAAGTCGGCGAACTCGCCGTGGTACTCGAAGACCTCGTTCTTCGCGTCCCAGATGCCCTGCATGATCTCGATCGTCTCGCGCACGTGCGCATGCCGGCGTGGGAACAGGTGCGAGACGCTGGCGGCCGCGAACTCCTCGGGCATCCAGCCCGAGCCGACGCCGACGTTGAGGCGTCCGTTCGCCAGGTGGTCCTGCGTCGCGAGTTCCGCGGCGAGCACTCCCGGCGACCGGTACGGCGTGTCGATGATGCTCATGCCGAGGCGCACCTTCCGCGTCTTGGCGGCGAGCCAGGGGATGAGCGTCATGCCCTGGAACCATTTGCCCCGTGCGATCACCGGCATGATCTTCGGGAAGTCGGTCATCATGCCGAACGGGAACTGCAGCTCCTCACGGTCGGACGCCTCCGGCACCACGATCCGGTCGAGCGTCCAGACCGAGTCGAAGTCGAGCTCCTCGGCGAGGTTCGTGAGGTCCTCGAGCTCCTTGAGGGTCACCTCGTCGCGGAAGTTGGGCAGGTAGAGGGCGAGCTTCATGCGGCACTCCTTCTGGTCGGATCGACGCTGGGTGCGAGCGAACCCCTCGAAGCTCAACCCCTGCTGGGCGCTTCCTCAACGGTTCATCAACGTGCGCCCACAGGCGGTGCCCGACGCCGGCGGCGCCTCTACGTTCGTCGCATGACCGCCGAGCCGGACGTGCTGTGGCGACCGTCCGCCCTGCGCATCGCCCGATCCGCCCTGCGCGCGCACCTCGACTGGCTCGAACGCCGCGAGGGCCGCACCTTCGCCGACCACGACGAGTTCTGGGCGTGGTCGGTCGACGACCTCGACCGCTTCTGGGCGGCCGTCGTCGACTATTACGGCATCGACTTCACGACGCCGTGGACGCAGGTGCGCACGCCCGACCCGATGCCGCACACCCGTTGGTTCACGGGGGGCCGGCTGAACTGGGCGCACCACGCGTTGCGCCGCGGGGCCGACGACGCCGTCGCGCTCGTGTGCGTGCGCGAGGGCGGCGTGCCGGCGCGCGAGATCACCTGGGGCGACCTGCGCCGCGCCGTCGCCTCGATGGCGGCCTGGCTGCGCCGCGTCGGCGTGCGCCCCGGCGACCGCGTCGGTGCCTACCTGCCGAACACCGAGCACGCGGTGATCGGGTGCCTCGCCGCGGCGGCGGTCGGCGCGGTGTGGGCCTGCTGCTCACCCGACTTCGGCTCCGACGGCACCATCGGCCGGCTGGCCCAGCTCGAGCCGACGGTGCTGATCGCCGCCGACGGCTACCACTGGAACGGCAAGGACATCGATCGCGGCGACGTCGTCGCCGACCTGCGCCGCCGGTTGCCGACGCTGCGCCGGTTCGTCCACGTGCAGTGTGCCTTCCCCGAGCGCGACGCCCCCGACGGCGCCGACCCGTGGGACGACGTCGCGGGCGGCGACGACGAACCGGTCTTCGAGCAGGTCGAGTTCTCGCACCCGCTCTGGGTGCTGTTCACCTCCGGCACGACCGGCCTGCCGAAGGGGCTCGTGCACAGCCAGGGCGGCATCACCCTCGAGGGCACCAAGTGGTCGGGGCTGTACTGCGGGCTGCGCGAGGGCGAGCGCATGTTCACCTTCACGTCCACCGGCTGGGCGCTGTGGAACATGCAGCTCGGCGCGCTGCTGCAGGGCGCGAGCATCGTGCTGTACGAGGGCAGCCCCAACCACCCGAAGGGCGCGGTGTGGGAGGTCGCGGCCCGCACCGGAGCGCACGTGATGCTGCTCGGCGCCGCGGTCGTGACGGCCACCGCGAACACCGGCATCTCGCCCAGGGCCGAGCACGACCTGGGCCGACTGCGGCACGTCATGGTGAGCGGCTCGGCGCTGCCGCCCGACGGGTACCGCTGGATCCTCGAGCACATCAGCGACGACGTGCGCATCGACTCGACCAGCGGCGGCACCGACATCTCCGGCTCGTTCGTCGGCGCGAACGAGTACGCGCCGGTGCGTCCCGGACGGATCGGCGGCCGCCTCGCCGGTGTCGACTGCGCCGCCTGGGACGAGGACGGCCGGCCGGTCGTCGACGAGGTGGGCGATCTCGTGGTCACCCAGCCGATGCCGTCGATGCCGGTCCATCTCTGGAACGACCCGGACGCCGCCCGCTACACCGAGTCGTACTTCGACACCTGGCCCGGCGTCTGGCGTCACGGCGACTGGGTGACCCTGCACGCCGACGGCAGCGTCTCGATCCACGGACGCAGCGACTCGACGCTGAACCGGCAGGGTGTGCGGCTCGGCAGCAGCGACTTCTACGACGTGCTCGAGTCGCTGCCCGAGATCCGCGAGACGTTGGTGATCGGTGTCGAGCAGGGCGACGACGGGTACTGGCTCGGCCTGTTCGTCGTGCCCGCCGACGGCGTCG
>NZ_JBQCEE010000129.1:0-20695 GCF_051960575.1 Jatrophihabitans sp. | reverse complement strand
ACCTCACCCTCACTTACGACACCGCCCGCGTCGACGGTGCCGCCGCGGCCGAGTTCCTTGACGTGGTGCGTCATCGGCTCGCGTCCGCGGACTTCGGCAGTGAACTCGCGTGACCGCGGAACGGAGGTGTGGTCGTGTTCCTCGGTGATCGGGTCGGCCACCTGGCGTACTCGACCCTCGTGCACCCCGGCGACAGCTGGCCCGAGATGCGCGAGAGTCTCGAGAAATTCGCCCCGTCGGTGAAGGCGCGGGTGTCACCGGACGCGCCCTACGGGGTGTCGCTGCGACTCTCGGCGGATTCGGCCCAGTACCTGACGGACGACGCCGAGGAACGGCAACGGTTGCGCCGCTGGCTCGACGACCACGACATGTACGTGTTCACCGTGAACGCGTTCCCGTACGGCCCGTTCAAGAACCGGGTGGTCATGGAGCACGTCTACGAGCCCGACTGGTCGACGGAGGACCGCGTCACGTACACGACGCAGGTCGCCGCCATCTTGGCCGAGATCACGCCCCCGCACGTGGCGCCCTCGATCCAAACGGCCCCGCTCGCCTTCAAGCCGACCGTCACCACCGACGCCGACCTGGATCGCCTGACGCACAACCTGTTGCGCGTCGTCGCCGACCTGATCGCGGTGGAGGCCCGCACCGGCCGGCGGATCAAGCTCGCGCTCGAACCCGAGCCTGCCTGCGTGCTCGAGACGACCGACGAGACGATCACCTACTTCCGCGACCACATCTGGTCGGCGCGCGGCCTCCGCACACTCGCTGAGCTCAGCGGCCTGCCCGCCGCCGAGGTCACCGGTCTTGTCCGCCGGCATCTCGGTGTCGTCTTCGACATCTGTCACCAGTCGGTGGAGTTCGAGGACATCGCCGCATCCCTGTGCGCGCTGAGGGACGCCGGGGTCCCCATCTTCAAGTTCCAGGCCGCCGCCGCATTGCGGGTGCCGCGGGTGACCAGCGAGGTTGTTGACGCCCTCACCCCCTTCACCGACACGATCTACCTCAGCCAGACGACCGAGTCGCGCAACGGCGCACTGCACCGGATGCTGACGCTCGAGCAGGCGATTGCCGGGTGGCGTCACGACCCGGGTGGTGAACGTGAGTGGCGCACCCACTTCCACGTGCCTGTCTTCCTCGACGACCTCGGCGGCTTCGGCACGACCCGGTCAGGCATCGAGGACGCGGTGGCGGTGCACGCCGAGACGCCGCTGTCGGACCACCTCGAGATCGAGACCTACACCTGGGACGTGCTGCCGTCGCGCTACAAGACCGGTGACATCGTCGAGTACGTGTCGCGCGAGCTGGAGTGGCTGCGGGACACCCTACACTCGGCCGTCGGTGCGGTCAGGGCATCCTGACACCCGTGGAGGCGGATCCCGACGAGGTCGCCGCCCGCGCGGTCCTGCCGCCGGAGGTGTGGGACTACTACGCGCAGGGCGCGGGCCAGCAGCAGACCCTGCACCAGCAGGCGGAGGCCTGGCGTCAAGTCTGGTTGCGGCCGCGGCTCCTGCAGGACGTGCGCGAGGTCGACACCGCCACGACCGTGCTCGGCACGCCGGTGCGCTCACCAGTGCTCGTCGCCCCGACCGCGCTGCACGGGCTCGCCCACCCGGACGGTGAGGTCGCCACCGCGGCCGCCGCCCGACGCGCCGGCAGTCTGTTCGTCAACTCGATGCGGGCGGGGCGGCCACTGCCGGAGATCGCCGCGACCGCCGGGCCGTTCTGGCAGCAGATCTACGTGCTGCGCGACCGCGGGGTCTCGGACGAGGTGGCCCGCTGTGCGGCGGACTGCGGCGCACGTGCCCTGGTCGTCACGGTGGACACGCCCTACGTCGCCCGGAAGGCCGCGGCGATCCCGGCCCGTCGCCCGACCGGCGCGGTGGTGCCGTCGCTGGCCGATCGTGACCTCGACGACCCGCGGCTTCAGCAGGCCGCAGACCTGGGCATCGCCGATTTGGGCCGGCTGCACGATCTCACCGGCCTGCCGGTGGTGGTCAAGGGTGTGCTGCGCGGCGACGAGGCGGTGCGCTGCGTCGACGCGGGTGCTGCTGGCGTCATCGTCTCGTCGCATGGCGGCCGGCAATTGGACGGAGTCGTTCCGGTGCCCCGAGCTCTCGCGGACGTCGTCGACGCCATCGACGGACGGGCCGAGATCTATGCCGACGGGGGAGTGCGGACGGGGATCGACGTGCTGCGCGCGCTCGCGCTCGGTGCCGGAGCCGTGCTGGTGGGTCGGCCGGTGCTCTGGGCGCTGGCAATCGGCGGGGAGGACGCGGTGGTTGACCGCCTCACCTCGCTCGGCGCCAAAGTCCGCGAGGCACTCGCGCTCGCGGGGAGTGCCCGAATCGCGGACGTCGGCCGCGACCTGGTGAGCTTCGCCCCTCGCTGACCACCTGCGACCAGTGCCGCACGCCGTTGACGATCTCGAACCGCCCTTGGAGGAGGCTGCGGTAGGAGTGCCTCGCGCTGGTGAGGATGCCGCGTCGGCCGTTGGTCTGTTGTAGTTGGAGCCCGCCGTCACGCCCCGGCACTTCGAGTCGGATCGCGACACGAAACCTCGATGAACGCTGAGCTGCGAGCGCCAATCCGGGTCGGCCGGTACCGCGCTGGAGGGGCTCCCGACGGGTTGACACGGTAGGGGTCACTGGTTCAAACCCAGTATCGCCCACCATCACGCGAGGCCCCGGTGATCATCCCGGGGCCTTCGTCGTTCCCCGGCCCGGCGCTTCGGCGCACCTCGTGCCTGCTGCGCGGTCGCCGCGCAGGCGCGGCAACTCGGGGGCCGACGACGGTGCCATCGGCCAGCCGCCGGAACAGCGGGTGTCCACAGCAGGTGTCGGGATCAGGCTGATTTGCGTGGATCAGGCGGTTCGAGAAGGCTGTGCGTGCGGTGACCCGGCCGGACCTCGCCGGGCAGCCGTGCAACCGAGCAGTGAGGAGCGACTGTGCGCGGAGCCGACAGACCCCGAGTGGCAGTGCTGCTCGCCGCCCTGATCGCACTCGTCGCGCTGGTTGCGTCCTGCACCTCGAGCAGGCGGCCGGCGACACGATCTCCGGAGTCGGGACCCGGTGATGCCTCGACCAGTCCGTCCTCGACCGCTGTGGCGGCGTCGACCGCGGATGCCGCTGCGCATGAGTACCTGACGGCGCTCGCCTCGTGGCGCAGCAGCCAGCTGGCGGCGCTCGCCGACGGAGCGCGGTTCACCTCGGCCATGCGGCTCGGCGCGACCGAGACGCCTGCCGAGCTGCGGCGACTCGTGGCCGCCTGCGGCCGCCTGAAGGCTGCTCGGGTCGCGATGACGTCGCTGCCGACGCTGCGCCCGCTGACCACGGGCGCGTCGACCTACGTCGCGGCCCGCCAGACCGCATCACGAGCGGCAGCGGCCGCCGTCACGGTGTCCGGCGATCTCGACCAGATGGTGAGTTACTGCGTGTTCTACACCGCCGGTGTGCGCTCGTCGCGGGTGCTCGACGCCTCCTACCGGTCGTGGGCGCAGCGGTTCGAGTACAGCGGAACCATCGTGATCGGCGGCAGAAGCTGGACGTGTCCCCCGGGGGAGCGCTGCACCCGAGACGATCCCGCCCTGTACGGCCCGTCGAGGACCGCCTACCGGCACTACGCCGATCTGGCGACCGCCTTCGCGACGACGTTCGCCGCCGAGCCCGTGCCGTTCGCGGGCACCGTTTGGGCGACGTTCTGGAAGTTGAACGCGCAGTTGTTCCGTGACGACGCGGCCGCCGCGCGTGCGTACGCCGCCGCGCTGTACACCTCGCGGCAGGCGGTCGCGGCGAATCAGTACGACGCGGCCTACCGGCGGCACGAGTCCGAAACCCTCCGCACAATCTCGCGGGGGATGTTCCCGCATGACGCCGTGCTGGCGTTCGAGCGGCTGCCCCACCACGGGAGCGGCGCGCAGTTCGCCTTCTTCGGCCGCTGGCAGCTGCAGCAGTCGGTCACCGAGGTCCGACACCTCCTGGAGACGATGGGCTGACGGGGCAGGTGTGACTGCTCTGCTGCCGGCCCCGCCACCCGGCTGCGCGGCCCATCACGCCCCCTTCTGCCCGGCGGCGGCCGTGCCCGCGCCGCAGCCGCTCGGTCTGCGGAACAGGACCCACACATCGACCTCGGACGTCGAGCCCGCGTGCTTGCGAGCAACGGTGGGCAATCCGCGCTGCTCATCGGTTGCCGACGGCGATCGAGCGCCACGAATCCCAGCTCGTGACGGCCATGGCCGGACACCGGCGCACACCTTGCACCGGTCCTGGCGAAGCGTCAGGGTGGATCGGTGCGCGTCGCCTTGATGATCACCTGCTTCAACGACGCGTTGTTCCCGGACACCGGGCGGGCGGTGCTGAGGGTGCTGGAGCGCCTCGGCGTCGAGGTCGGGTTCCCGCCGGCGCAGGCGTGCTGTGGCCAGCCGATGGTGAACACGGGCTATCTGGACGAGGCGGTGCCGGTGGTGCGCAACTTCGTCCGGGCGTTCGAGGGCTACGACGCGATCGTGGCGCCATCGGGGTCGTGTGTGGGGTCGGTGCGGCACCAGCACGCACTGGTGGCGCGGCGCAGTGGTGACGCCGGGCTGGCGTCGGCGGTCGCCGAGCTGTCGCCGCGGACGTACGAGTTCAGCGAGTTCCTGGTCGACGTGCTCGGCGTCGACGACGTCGGTGCGTCGTTCCCGCACCGGGTGACGTACCACCCGACGTGTCATTCACTGCGGATGTTGGGTGTGGGCGATCGTCCTCAACGGTTGTTGCGGAAGGTGCGGGGCTTGCAGCTGGTCGACCTGCCGGCGGCAGCCGAGTGCTGCGGGTTCGGCGGGACGTTCGCGGTGAAGAACGCCGACACCTCGGTCGCGATGGGCGCGGACAAGGCGCGGCACGTGCTCGAGACCGGCGCCGAGGTGCTGGTCGCCGGCGACAACTCGTGCCTGCTGCACGTGGGGGGACTGCTGTCGCGGCAGCGCGCCGGCGTCCGGGTGCTGCATCTGGCCGAGGTGCTGGCGGTGACGGCGTGAGCGCGACCTTCGTCGGGATGCCGGCGCCGTTCCCGGACGCGGCCAGAGCGGCGCTGGCAGACACGCAGTTGCGCCGCAACCTGGCGGCGGCGACGGGCACGATCCGTGCGAAGCGGGCCGCGGTGGTGGGCGAGCTGGACCAGTGGGAGGCGCTGCGGGTGGCAGGGGCGGCGATCAAGGACGCGGCGCTGCTGCATCTGGACGAGCACCTGCTGCGGCTCGAGGCGGCGTTGCAGGCGAACGGCGCGGTGGTGCACTGGGCCCGCGACGCCGCAGAGGCCGGCGCGATCGTCGCCGGCATCGCCCGCGAGCACGGCGTCGGCGAAGTCGTGAAGGTCAAGTCGATGGCGACCCAGGAGATCGAGCTCAACGAACAGCTGGCCGCCGCGGGGATCGCGGCGTGGGAGACCGATCTGGCCGAGCTGATCGTGCAACTCGGCGACGACCGGCCGTCGCACATCCTGGTGCCGGCCATCCACCGCAATCGGGCCGAGATCCGCGACATCTTCGCCCGGGCGATGAGCGACGCCGGGCGTCCTGCGCCCGACGACCTCACCGACGACCCGACGGCCCTGGCCGAGGCCGCGCGGCTGCACCTGCGCGAGAAGTTCCTGCGCGCGCGGATGGCGGTGAGCGGCGCGAACTTCGCCGTCGCCGAGACCGGGTCGCTCGTGGTGGTCGAGAGCGAGGGCAACGGGCGCATGTGTTTGACGCTGCCCGAGATCCTGGTGTCGGTGGTCGGCATCGAGAAGGTGGTGCCGGACTGGGTCGACCTCGACGTCTTCCTACAGCTGCTGCCGCGCTCGTCGACCGGTGAGCGGATGAACCCCTACACCTCGATCTGGTCGGGGGTGACGCCCGGCGACGGGCCGCAGCAGGTGCATGTCGTGCTGCTCGACAACGGCCGCACGCGTGCGCTCGCCGACCAGATAGGGCGGCAGGCGCTGCGCTGCATCCGCTGCTCGGCCTGCCTCAACATCTGTCCGGTCTACGAACGCACAGGCGGCCACGCCTACGGATCGGTCTATCCGGGACCGATCGGCGCGATCCTCAGCCCGCTGCTGCGCGGCGTCGGGCACGACGCACAGACCGACTCGCTGCCCGACGCCTCGAGCCTGTGCGGTGCGTGCTTCGAGGTCTGCCCCGTGCGCATCGACATCCCGTCGGTGCTGGTCGACCTGCGGGCCCAGGTCGTCGACTCCCAGCGCGGTGGCGCCCCGAAGCCCGAGGCGCTGGCCATGCGCGTGGCCGCCCACACGCTGTCGTCCGGTGCGCGGCTCGACCGGGCCGAACGGCTGTCCGGCCTGGCCGGCCGCCTGCTGCGGCGCTTCGGCCGCGAGACGATGCCCGGTGGCCGCCGCGCCCTGCGCCGCCTGCCCGGCCCCGGCTCGCGTTGGACCTCCGCGCGCGACCTGCCCGCACCACCGGAGCAGTCGTTCCGTCAGTGGTGGCATCGGCAGCACGGGCAGGGACGTCGATGAGCGCGCGCGACGAGATCCTCGCCCGCGTCCGCACCGCGGTCGCCGACGCAGCGGACGACCGCGTCCAGGTCGACCGCGGCTACCGCGACGTGCCGCCACCGGCCGACCCGGTCGAACTGTTCGCCGCCTGCGTCGCCGACTACCGGGCCACCGTCCACCACGCCGCCGGCGACGAGGTCGCCGCCGTGCTCGCCGACCTGCTCGCCGGCGCCACCACCGTCGTCCCCGACGGCTTCCCCTGGCCGGTGACCGACGGCGTGCCGGACACCAGGCTGACCCCCGCCGAACTCGACAGGCTCGACGCCGTCGTCACCACCGCCGCCCTCGGCATCGCCGTCACCGGCACCATCGTGCTCGACCACGGCCCCGGCCAAGGACGCCGTGCGCTCACCCTCGTCCCTGACCGGCACGTCTGCGTCATCACCACCGAGCAGATCGTCGCCGACGTCCCCGAGGCGGTCGCCGCCCTCGACCCCACCCGACCGCAGACCTGGATCAGCGGACCGTCAGCCACCAGCGACATCGAACTTCGACGGGTGGAGGGTGTGCATGGCCCACGTCGCCTGCACGTCGTGATCGTCCAAGAGTCGGATCCGCTCCGGGTGCTGCCCAAGTAACTCTGTTTACTGTAGCATCGGGGCCGTTCGGGCAGGTGCCGGCTGGCCATCGGGAGGTTCGCGTGCCGATCCGCGTCGTGCAGTGGGCAACCGGGGCGATGGGGGCCGCGACGCTGCGCGGTCTGCTCGACAGCGACGAGGTCGAGGTCGTCGGCGCCTTCGTCTACAACCCCGCGAAGGCCGGACGCGACGTCGCCGAACTGGTGCGCCGCGCGCCGATCGGGGTCGCGGCGACGAGCGACGTCGACGAGATCCTGGCGCTGGACGCGGACGTCGTCGTCCACGCCGGTCGGTTGGCCGAGTACGGCAGCCACGACGACGACATCGCCCGGCTGCTCGAGGCGGGCAAGAACGTCGTCAGCATCAACGGGTACTCGCGTCCGCAGCACTGGACGGGCCCGCGGCTGGAACGGCTCGAGCAGGCGTGCCGCAGCGGTGGCGCGAGCCTGATCGGTGCCGGGCTCAACCCCGGGTTCGCCGCCGAACAACTCGCCGCGGCCGCCACGGCCGTCTGCCTGCGGGTCGACCGCATCGAGGTCGTCGAGCACGTCGACAGCAGCCCGGTGCAGCAGGCCGCCTACCTCTTCGACACGCTCGGCTTCGGGCAGGACGCGTCCACCGTCGACCCGAACGCCGTCGGTGACGACGGCTCGACGTGGGGACCGGCCGGCGCGCTCAACGGCATGTACGAAGAGGTGCTGGCCGCGCTCGCGCACAACATCGGGACGGTGGTCACCGGTGTCACGACGCGGCACGTCGTGCACGCCGCGAGCAGGGACGTCCAGCTACGCACGGGTGTCGTGCAGGCCGGCGGCATCAGCCACACCAACTGGCGCTGGGAGGCGACGACCGAGGCGGGCGTCGACCTGGCGATGTCGATCCACTGGTACGTCGACACCGAGCACCTCGAGCAGCCTGATCCGCCGCTGTGGCGCATCACCGTCACCGGGCACCCCGGCATCACCCTCGCCGTCGAGCTCGAGAAGCACCCGGACGACACGACGCGCATGTCCGCCGAGCAGTACGCCCTTGCGGCGCAGGTGCTGCGCGCGGTGCGGTACGCCGTCGACGCCCCGCCGGGCGTGATCAGCCGTCCGATCGTCACGCCGTACGACGCCCGATCGTCGAAGGAGCACTGATGTCACAGACGCTCACCTCGTTCCGCGATCGCGTGCTGGCCGCCAACTCGCCGGCCGACCTGCTGCGGCACAACGCGGCCGAGCGACCTGCTGCGCCCGCGATCGTCGGCGACGGGCGTCCGGTCACCCACGGGGAACTCGACCGCCGTTCGAGCGCGCTGGCGTCGGGGCTGATCGCGGCCGGCCTGCAGCAGGGCGAGCGGGTCTGCTACCTGGGCCGCAATGCCACCGAGTACTGGGAGCTCTTCTTCGCGGCGGCGAAGGCCGGCCTCGTCGTCGTCCCGCTCAACTTCCGGCTCGCCCCCGCCGAGGTCGAGTGGATCCTCGGTGACGCGGACCCCGCCGCGATCCTGGTCGAGGACCAGCTGGTGCACGCGGTGCCCGCGGCGTTCGCCGGCCCGCGCCTGTGGTTCACGCAGGGCGATGCAGCCGCGCCGGAGGGTTGGACGCCGCTCGAGACGTTCCTCGCCGAGGCCTCCGGTCCGGACCCGCATCGCGACGCGCCAGGCGACGAACTCTTCTGCATGATGTACAGCTCCGGCACGACCGGCCGGCCCAAGGGCGTCGAGACGACGGCCGCCGCGATGCTCTGGGGCGTGGCGACGTTCGGGTCGCAGTTCGACGTGTCGCCGTCCGCGATCAGCCTCGTGCCGACGCCGTACTACCACATCGCCGCCGGCGGCTGGTCGCTCATCGCGCTCGGCGCCGGCGGCCGGATCGTGCAGTTCACCGAGGTGACGCCGCAGGCGCTGCTGACGAAGCTGGTCGGCGAGCGTGCCACGCACGTGATCATGGTGCCGACGGTCATCCAGGCCTTCGTCAGCAGCCCGGAGGCGTCCCGGGCCGACTACTCGAGCGTCGAGTGGCTGGTCTACGGCGGCTCGCCGATCTCCGAGTCGACCATGGTGGCGGCGCAGCGCGTGTTCGGCGCGAAGCTCGCGCAGAGCTACGGCCTGACCGAGACGGTCGGCGTCACGACGATCCTCGGGCCCGACGACCACGTCGTCCGCGAGGACAGCAAGCTCCGCTCGGCCGGACGAGCGGTGCCCGGCGTGGAGGTCGAGGTGCGCGACCCGGTCACCGGCGACGCGGTCGCGATCGGCGAGGTCGGCGAGGTCGTCACCCGCGGGCCGGTGGTGACGCGCGGCTACTGGCGGCGTCCCGACGACACCGCGGCCGCGTTCTGGCCAGGTGGCTGGTTCCGCACCGGCGACGCCGGACACCTCGATGCCGACGGCTACCTGTTCCTCAAGGACCGCATCAAGGACGTCATCAGCTCCGGCGGCGAGAACGTCTATCCCGCCGAGGTCGAGAACGCGATCATGTCGCACCCGGACGTCCTGGAGGTCGCCGTGATCGGCGTCCCGTCCGAGCGGTGGGGCGAGTCGCCCCACGCCGTCGTCGTGGCGCGACCGGGGCGCGCGATCGACGGTGAGGCGATCATCGCCCACGCGCGCGGCCTGCTGGCGGGCTACAAGTGCCCGCGGTCGGTCGAGGTCGTCGATGCCCTGCCGCGCAACCCTTCGGGCAAGGTGCTCAAGCGCGAACTGCGCGCACCGTTCTGGGCCGGACGCGACCGCAACATCTCCTGACACGACACCGCCGACGCCGGCTGACCGGCGTCGGCGGTGCGCAGGAGGTGTGCAGCAGTCAGACCAGCTCGAACCGGACGCCGGCCAGCTCCGGCACCGTGACGTCGCCGGCCTGCTCGGCGCGCCGCAGCCGCACCGTCCACTGCGCCGACGGTCCGCCCGGCACGAAGTGCACGGTCGTCTCGCCGAGGTCGACCTCGGTCGCACCGGCCGAGGCATCGAACCCGAGCACGTCGTGCCACAGCGCCGTCATCGCGGCCGGGTCGGCGACGGGGACGTCCACCGACACGATGCGGTCGACGGTCGCGCCCGACTCCGGGCCCGGGTCGACGTCGTCCCAGAACCACACGTCCGGGTCGTCGATGCCGTCGAGCTCGAGCAGCAGCCCCATGTCCTTCGGGTGCAGCTGCACGACGTTGTGGCCGAAGACGACGACGTCGGCGACCGCGCGCACGCCGCGCGCCTCGGCCCGCGCCTTCGCGGCACCGGGGTTCGAGTGCTGCACCGACAGGCAGTACCCGCCCCGGCCGCCGATCTTCTGCAGCCAACGGTGGACGCCGGCACGCTCGTCGATCGGCGCGACGAACTCGAGGTAGGTCGTGTCCGAGACCGGCATGGTGGCGTCGACCAGATGCATCTCGTGCACCTCGGGGTCGGCGAAGCCGGGGCCGAGCCCGAACGCCTTGCGCGTCGCGGCGACGTCGCCTTCGTGGTCGGTGGTCGCGATGACGACCTGGCGCAGCTTGGCCCAGTCCTTCGATCCGCTCATGCTCGTGCCCCTCGTCCTCGTGGTGTCGTCGGCGGATCAGTACTACAACAAACAGAGTCAGTGGTCAACGATGGGTGCACGCGGTCGTTGCTTGTCAAAGCCGACCTCGCGTACTACAACTGACGAAGTTACAGCGGTCGGCGCAGGAGACAGGACATGGGTATGGACGGGCCACTGGCCGGGCAGGTCGGCATCGTCACCGGCGGCGGCAAGGGCCTCGGCCGCGCCTTCGCGCTCGACCTGGCCGCGGCCGGCGCCACCGTCGTGGTCAACAACCGCAACCGGCAGGTCGACGCCGACGGTCGCGGGCCGGCCGACCACGTCGTCGACGAGATCCGGGCCGCCGGCGGGACGGCCGTCGCCGAGCACAGCGACGTCGCGGACGCCGATGCGGCGCAGGCCATCTTCGACGCCGCGCTGGGCGTGGCCGGCCATGTCGACTTCCTGGTCGCGAACGCCGCGGTCAGCAACCCGGCCATGTTCCACAAGAGCACGCCCGAGGCGTTCGACACCGTCACGAGGATCAACATCAGCGGCAGCGCGCATCTGACGATGCTGTGCTCGGCGCACATGCGCGCACAGTCGGCCGGACGCATCGTGCTGATCGCGTCCACCGCCGGGCTCTACGGCGAGCCGACCGCGTCCGCGTACACCGCGAGCAAGGGCGCCCTCATCGCACTGGGGCGGGCGATCGCGGTCGAGGGTCAGGCGCGCAACGTCCTGACGAACGTCGTCCTGCCCTACGCCACGACGCAGATGACCGACACCGGCATGCATGCGCAGTACCGCGACATCATGACGCCCGAGGCCGTCGCGCCCGTCGTCACCGCGCTCGTCGACCCGGCGTCGACGCTGAACGGCCAGGTGATCGTCAGTGCGGCCGGTGCGATCCGGGTCGCGAGCACCGTCGAGTTCGGTGCGGTGCCGCTGCCGGCGGGGCACGTCTCGCCCGAGCAGCTCGGGGCGCTCATCGCACGCAGCCGCGAGGCCGAACCGCGCGAGTTCCCGGAGGCGCTCTCGGCGTTCCTCGACCTCGCCGGTGAGATCACCCGCGACCGCACCGTGCCGGCGTGACGGCGCCTCGACCCGACGACGAACGGAGGAGCAGCGATGCGGCTCTACGCCGATGACCAGGTCGCCGCGTTCGAGCGCGACGGCTGGTGGGACGGCACCACCTGGGTCGACCAGTTCCGCCGACGCGTCACCGAGTTCGGCGAGCGCATCTCGCTCGTCGACCCGCTGAACCGCGAGTCGATCACCGACGGGCCGCCCCGACGGCTGACCTGGCTGGAGGTCGACGACGAGGTCGACCGGCTCGCTCGCGCGCTGTTCCGCGCCGGCGTCCGGCAGGACGACGTCGTCGGCGTGCAGCTGCCGAACACCGTCGAGCTCGCGATGGTCTTCATCGCCACCGCCACGCTGGGCGCCATCGCCTGCCCGTTCCCGATCCAGTACGGCGGCCACGAGCTCGGCCAGATGGGCGAGCTGGCCGGCCTGACGACGTTCGTGACCACGACGCGTGCCCGCAGCGCGCGACCGGCCGACACCGCGGTCGGGCTCGTCGGCAGGATCCCCACCCTGACCACCGTGCTCTGCTGGGGCGACGCCACACCCGCCGGTGCCGTCGACCTCGCGGGCGAACTGCTCGACGACCACCTGGACGCCGAGTACCGCGCCTACACCGACGCGCTGGTCCGCCACCCGAACGACTGCGTGACACTGTGCTGGACGTCCGGCACCGAGGGGGTGCCGAAGGGAGTGCCGCGGGCGAGCGGCGACTGGCAGACCATCGCGCTCGGGACGATCGAGACGCCCCGGCTCACCTCGGACGACGTCCTGCTGAACCCGTTCCCGATGGTGAACGCCGGCGGCATGGCCGGCATGTTCATGCCCTGGCTCATGCTCGGCGCCCGGCTGGTGCAGCACCACCCCTTCGACATCGAGGTGCTGATCCGGCAGATCGAGACCGAGCGGGTGACCTACACGTGCGCGCCGCCGGCCGTCCTCGACGCGCTGGTCGGCGACCCCACGGCCCTGGCCGGACGGGACATCGGCTCGCTGCGCGCAGTCGGCTCGGGGTCGGCGCCGCTCGCCGGCTGGATGATCGAGGCGTGGGAGCGCGGGCGCGGCGTCGAGGTGCTGAACCTCTTCGGTTCGAACGAGGGTCTCTGCCTGTTCGGCTGCCCGGACACGATCCCGGACCCGGCCGAACGCGGGCGGCTGTTCCCGCGTCCCGGTGACCCGTCGTTCGCCTGGCGCACGCGGATCGGCCGTGAGAGCCGCTCGCGGCTGGTCGACCTCGAGACCGGCGAGGACATCGAGGAGGCAGGTCACCCCGGCGAGCTGCGCGTCTGGTCGCCGGCCGTGATCGCGGGCTACTGGGGCGCGGACGCGCCGAGCCCGTTCGACGAGCAGGGCTTCTACCGCACCGGCGACATCTTCGAGATCACCGGCGACGGCGGCCACCTGCTGGTCTACGTCGATCGCGCGAAGGACCTCATCAGCCGCGGCGGCTACAAGATCTCGGCCGTCGAGGTCGAGACGCTACTCTCCGCCCACCCGAAGATCGCCGAGGTCGGCGTCGTCGGCATGCCCGACGAGCGTCTCGGCGAGCAGGTGTGCGCGTTCGCCGCACCACGCGACCCGGCCGACCCGCCGACCCTCGAGGAGCTGCACGAGGTGCTGCGCGCCAAGGACGTCGCGCGGTTCAAGTGGCCGGAACGCCTGGAACTGGTCGAGGCGCTGCCCCGCAACCCCGTCGGCAAGATCCTCAAGCGCGACCTGCGTGCGGGCCGCTGGGTGGTCGCCGCGCCGCGCTGACGGCGCGCCATGATGCGGCCGGCTGTGAATCCGATACGTAGAGTGGCGGCGTGCAGCTCGCGAAGGACTCCGCGTCGAACCGGGTGACGATCCTGGACGCCGGGGGGCCGAACGCCATCGCCGTCTCCAACGGCATCGTCGGTGACGAGTGGACCCTCTGGATCGTCGAGATGGGCCTGCACGGCGTCACCCAGTACAACGAGTGGCTGCGCGCCGGCCCGATCTCGAGCTCGGTGCTCACGGCCCGCCTCGCGCGGCTGGTCGAGGCCGACATCATGGAGCGCGTCGAGTACAACTCGCGCCCGCCCCGGCACGACTACGTGCTGACCGCGCGCGGACGGTCGATGTGGCCGATCCTGCTCACGATGTGGGACTGGGAGCAGACCTGGGTCAACGACCCGAACGAGCACCTGCCCCGCATGCTGCACACGACCTGCGGCGAGATCTTCTCGCCCGAGATGCGGTGCGACGCGTGCGACGAGCACGTCGAACCGCGCGACATCAGGTCGAAGTTCGGCCCGAGCGGCACGTGGGAGCGCAGCGTGCCCTCGGCCGCCACGCGGCGTCGCTCCGCCAAGGGCAGCCGCCCGGTCGAGCTGGTCGAGCAGACCATGGCGCTCATCGGCAACCGGTGGTCGGCCGCGCTGCTCGGCGCCGCGTTCATGGGTGCCACCCGTTTCGGCGAGTTCCAGCAGCGCATGGGCGCGCCGCCCACGATCGTCGCCGACCGGCTGAAGAGCTTCTGCGACATCGGGGTGCTCGTGCAGACCCCGAACCCGCGTCGCGCCGACTGGGCCGTCTACCACCTCACCGACAAGGGACGCGGCTTCTTCCCTGTCGTCGCCTCGGTGCTCGAGTGGGGGCAGCGCTGGTTCCGGTCGCCGGACGGCCAGGCGATGCGTCTCGAGCACCAGCGCTGCCGGCGCACCTTCCACCCGCGGCTGGTCTGCAACGTGTGCCACACCCGGCTGCGCGGCCACACGGTGCGTGTCGTCCGCGACGCGGAGGCCGAGGACCAGGCGCGGGCGGCGCTGGGCGCAGCCCGCCGCTGACCGACGGAGCGGACGCCCCTCAGCGCCCGGTGCTCGGCGGCGCGGTCGAGTGCAGCACCTTCGCGACGCCGCGCTCCCAGCGCACCGGGTCCAGCGCGTACTTGGCGCGCGCCTCCATCGCCATGCGGTCGGTGTCGGCGACGCGTTCGCCGCGCTCCATCGCCTTGAGCCCCGCGATCGCGATGTCCCGCGGCGCCTCCTTGGCGCCGACGACGTGGTCGGACATGCGGGTCTCGACTGAGCCGACGACGAGTGCGGTGACGCTCGTGCCCTGCGGTTCGAGCTCGGCGCGCGCGATGATCGACAGGAACATGGCGGCCGACTTGGCGGGGGAGTAGCCGCCCATGAAGGCCGTCGGGAACGCGCCGGCGACGGACAGCACGTTGACGATCGCGCCGCCGCCGTTCGCGGCGAGCACGGGCGCGAAGGCGCGGATCATGTTCAGCGGCCCGAAGTAGTTGACCTCCATCTCCTGCCGCGCCATGTCGGGATCGGCGGCCAGCACCAGCCGGTCGCGGCCGTGCAGGCCGGCGTTGTTGACGATGACCGTCGCGTCGTCGCACGTCGCCGCCGCCTTCGCGACCGACGCGGTGTCGGTGACGTCGAGATGGACAGGCACCGCGCCCGCGTCGAGCAGGGCCTGCGGGACGTCGGCGACGGTGCGCGCGCCGCAGTAGACCTTCGCCGCGCCGCCCTCGAGCAGCTGCTGGACGAACGCCTCCCCGATGCCCCGATTCCCTCCGGTCACCAGTGCCACCGACCCGGCCACCCTTGCGCCCATGCGTCGTCCTCCGCCCGTTCGCTCGTCGACGTGCGGTCACGCTACAACTAACAGCGCGACCTGCCAATGACCGGTTGTCGCGGGCATGTTGCGAATCGGCCGCCAATTGTTGCCGGGTCGTTGACCGGGGGCGCGCTCGTGTTGTAGGAATCGACACTGCTAATTGTAGTAGCGCTCGTCACTCCAACTGTCGAAGCCACCATGGCCCTGATCGGCGGCGGCGACTGCACACCCGATCCACGAGTGTCGATCGGACGACCAACGGCTGGAGGCTCCTGTCGTGCTCGAGATTCGCGATGTGGTCCTGCGCTTCGGCGGCATCACCGCGTTGGAGGGCGTCTCGTTCACCGTCGCCGACGGTGAGATCTGCGGCCTGATCGGGCCGAACGGGGCGGGCAAGACGTCCCTGTTCAACTGCGTCACCAGGGTCTACCGTCCGTCCGAGGGCTCGATCAGCTACAACGGCGTCGACCTGCTGTCCCTGCGCCGGCACCAGATCGTGCGCAAGGGCATCGCGCGCACGTTCCAGAACCTCGCGCTGTTCCCGTCGCTCACCGTGATGCAGAACGCGATGATGGGCGCCCACTCGCGTTCGACGCCACGCCTCGTGCCGAGTGCACTGAGCTGGCCCACGACCCACCGCGCGCGGCGGCAGCTGGAGTCCGAGGCGTGGTACGTGCTCGAGGAGCTCGACCTCGTCGACATCGCGCACGAGTTCGCCAAGGGACTGCCGTTCGGGACGCTCAAGCGCGTCGAGCTCGCCCGGGCGCTCATGGGGCGCCCGTCGATGCTGCTGCTGGACGAGCCGGCCGGCGGCCTGACCCACGCCGAGGTGCACGACCTCGGCCAGCTGATCCTGCGGATGCGCGCGACCTTCGGCTTCAGCGCGCTGCTCGTCGAGCACCACATGGGCATGGTGATGGGGATCTCCGACCACGTCGTCGCCATGGACTTCGGGCGCAAGATCGCCGACGGGCCGCCCACCGAGGTGCAGCGCTCGCCCGAGGTCATCGCCGCCTACCTCGGACGCGCCGCATGAGCGCGCCGCTGCTCGAGGCCGTCGGCCTCTCCGCCGGGTACGGCCAGTCGAATGTGCTGCGCGACATCGACCTCACCGTCGGCGCCGGCGAGGCGGTCGTCGTGCTCGGCGCGAACGGCGCCGGCAAGACGACGCTGATGCGCGCGATCTCCGGCCTCATCCCGCACACCGGCGAGATCCGTGTCGACGGCAAGGTCGTCACCAAGGTGCGTCCGGACGCCATGCTGCGGCTGGGCATCAGCCAGATCCCGCAGGGCCGCGGGACGCTCACCGACATGACGGTCCGCGACAACCTGCGGGTCGGTGCGGTGAGTCGCAAGCCCGGCCCGGACGTCGCCGAGGACATCGACCAGTGGTGCACGGTGTTCCCGCCGCTCGGCAAGCGGCGCGACCAGATCGCGGGCACCCTCTCGGGTGGCGAGCAGCAGATGCTGGCCGTGGCCCGCGCGATGATGTCGCGCCCGCGGCTGCTGCTCTGCGACGAGGTCAGCCTCGGCCTGGCGCCGTTGATCGTGCAGGGCCTGTTCGAGGTGCTGGCCCGGGTGAACGCCGAACGCGGCACGGCGGTGCTGCTCGTCGAGCAGAACGCGGAACTCGCCCTCGACATCGCCTCCCGCGTGTACCTGCTCGAGGTCGGCTCGGTCGCATCGAGCGGCCCGACCGAGGAGTTCAGAAGCAACGACGCGATCCGTCGCGCCTACCTCGGCTACTGAAGGACGACCGTGGACATCTTTCTCGACCGGCTCTTCTCCGGCATCACCGACGGGTCGATCTACGCGTTGATCGCCCTCGCGCTCGTCGTCGTCTTCCGGAGCTCGGGCACCATCAACTTCGCGCAGGGCGAGTTCGCGCTCTTCACCTGCTACGTCGCCTGGTGGCTGCACACCAAGGGCGTGCCGATGTGGCTCGACGTGATCGCCGCGATGGTCGTCGGCTTCGCGATGGGCGTCGTCGCCGAGCGCGCCCTCGTGCGCCCCGTGCGGCGCCGCAGCGAGGTCGCGACGCTGATCGTCGGACTCGGCCTGTTCACCGCGCTCAACGGCGCGGACGGCTGGATCTGGGGGCCGGCGGACAAGACCTTCCCCGAGCTGCTGCCGCACGCGGCCGACGACTACTTCGACATCCACGGCTCGCGTCTGCACTACGACTCGATCGGGATCTTCCTGGCGCTGGTCATCGTCGTCATCGTGCTGATGCTGCTGTTCAACCGCACCTCGCTCGGCCTGCAGATGCGGGCCGTCGCGACCAACCCCGAATCGGCCGCGCTGTCGGGCGTGAAGGTCGGCCGGGTGCTCAGCGTCAGCTGGGGGCTGTCGGCGGCGATCGGCTCGCTGGCCGGCTGCCTGCTGGTGCCGGTGCTGCCGCCGAACCAGCTCGACCTGAGCAGCTTCTTCTCGATCCTGATCCTGGCGTCCGCCGCCGCGCTGTTCGGCGGCCTGGACAGCGTCAAGGGCGCGGTCGTCGGTGGCCTCGGCCTCGCCATCGCCGAATCGATGATCAACGGCTACGCCACCTTCCTCGGCGGCTCGCTGCAGTTGACCTTCGCGCTGTTCATCATCGTCGTCGTCCTGGTGTTCAAGCCGACCGGCGTCTTCGGCGCCCGACGAATCGAGCGAGTGTGACCACGACATCCCAGATCGACGGCGACTCCTTCGACCGCCCGCAGACCGTCGACGGCGAGCTGGTCGCCTCGCGCGAGGAGGCGCGCCCGCCGCGCCGCGGTGCGCGCGCCCGGTCACTGCCCTTCGTCGTGCAGCGGGGCTCGGGCGTGCACCTCGGCCTGGTCGCGCTCGGTCTCGCCGCCGTCGTCGGCGCGATCCTCTACGGCGGCTCCATCGGCGCGTTCGAGCAGGGCCAGCTCACCCGCGTGATGATCTACGCGGTCGCGATCGCCGGGCTCAACATCGCCACCGGCTACACGGGTCTGGTCTCGGTCGGGCACTCGGCGTTCTTCGGCCTGGGGGCGTACACGACCGGCATCCTCGTGGTGAAGTACGGCTGGGAGGCCGAGAAGACCCTGCCGATCGCCTTCGCCGTCTGCTTCGTCGTCGGCCTGGTGGTCGGCCTGCCGGCACTGCGCATCCGCGGCCTGTACCTGGCGATCGTGACGCTCGCGTTCGGCGTCGCGTTCCCCGAGGTGGTCGCCCGCTTCGACGGGCTCACCGGTGGCGCGTCCGGGCTGACCATCCGGCTGCGCGACCTCAAGCCGCCGGAGTGGACCGGCTACAACCTCGGCGAGCAGCCGCGCTGGCTGTACTGGTTCTCGGCCGCGGTACTGCTGGTCGTGATGATCGTCGTGCACAACGTGGTGCGCAGCCGCTACGGCCTGGCCATGATGGCCTCGCGCGACAACGAGATCGCCGCGTCGTCCTGCGGCGTCAACCTGGCGGTGGCGAAGACCGTGTCGTTCGGGCTGTCGGGCGCCATCACCGGCGTGGGCGGCAGCCTGTTCGCGATGTACCTCGGCACGCTCGTCGCGAACGACTCGTTCACACTGCTCAACGCGATCGCGCTGTTGACGGGGCTGGTCATCGGCGGTGAGGGCACCCGGTTCGGCGCCATCGTGGGCGGCCTCGCGGTGGTCTACATCCCCTACTACAGCTCGTCACTCGGCCAGGGTGAGTCGGCGGCGGTCATCTTCGGCGCCGCCCTCATCGTCATCGTCTTCGTCGCCCCCGAGGGCATCACCGGTGCCTTCTTCCGCTTCCTGCGGCGGGTCCTCCGCGTGATCCCGCGAACCCCTCGGCCGTATGTCCGCGCGGACCGGCCGGAACAGCCGGCCGCCGCCACCGCGGCCCGTCCCGACACGACCTCGGGAGGTGACCCGGCCGACGCGCCCGATCCGATCTGACCAGCCCCGGCCGGTCCGCACGACGGCCCACTGCATCTGGCAGGAACACACAGCGTTTCGTCGAGGAAGAAAGGGCTTATCAAGGCTATGGAGCGACTCACTCGGTCCCGGCTCGGGATCACGATCGCATCGGCGGCGGCGCTCGCCGTCACCCTCACCGCCTGTTCGTCGTCCGGCAGCAAGGGCGGCGGCGGCAGTTCGACCGCCACGGGCGGTGGCACGACGAGTACGCCCGCTGCCGGCCCGAGCAGCACCGGCGGCGGCACGACGTCCGGCTTCAAGGTGGACACCAGCAACTGCAACGACCCGTCGTCGGTCACCAAGCCGGTGACGGGTGACTGGAAGATCGGCTACAGCCTCCCGCTGTCCGGCCCGGTCGCCGGCGTCGTCGAGTACTACCTCGAGGGGTGGAAGGCGCACATCAACGCCTTCAACGCGGCGGGCGGCATCAACGGCAAGAAGATCGACGTCGAGTACAAGGACGACCAGTTCACCCCCGACCGCGCCAAGTCGAACCTGACGCAGTTCCTGCAGAGCGACCACGTGAACTCGCTGATCACCTTCGGCAGCGGTGGTGTGGGCGCGATGGCGGACACGCAGAACGCGGCCTGCGTGCCGCTGCTGTACCCGAGCTCGTCGGTGCAGGCGTACCGCGACATCAAGCAGTACCCGTGGACGGTGCAGTTCCTGCCCTCGGGTGAGGCCGAGGCGAACTACGACGTCAAGTACATCCTGTCGAAGTTCCCCGACGGCGCGAAGGTCGGCATCGCGGTCAACCAGACCCAGTCGGGCATCGGTGAGCGCGACGCGTTCAAGGCCGCGGCGAAGGGCACCAAGCTGACCATCGCGGTCGAGGCCGACGAGACCGACCCGAACTCGGCCGCCACGAAGTTGAAGGCCGCCAATGTCGACGTCGTCTACAACGCGGGCATCAGCACGGACTGCGGCCCGCTGGTCACGGCGATGAGCCGCATCGGCTTCACGCCGAAGTTCACGCTGAACCCGGACAACTGCGCCGACACCACCGCCTACATCCAGGCCGGACAGGCCGCCAACGGCAACGTCGTCCCGTCCTACCTGAAGAACCCGGCCGACCCGTCGCTCGCGAACGACCCCGGTGTCAAGACCTACCTGTCCGAGGTCACGACGTCGAACAAGCTCAACGCGATCGCCGTCGCCGGCTGGGTCGCGGCCGACCTCACGATCAACACGCTGAAGCAGGCCGCCGGCATGTCCGGTGGGTTGACGGAGGGCAACGTGATCGCGGCGGCCCGTGATCAGGACTACGCGTGCCCGATGCTCGGCAACGGCATCACGTGGATCAGCAAGCCGGACGAGCTCGTCGGCTTCAGCGGCTTCCAGACGCAGGTCTGGGACGCCGCGAGCAAGACGTTCAAGCCGGACGGCGGCGTCATCTCCATCGGCGCGAAGTAGTCACCCCAGGTCCGCCGGGCGCCCGGGCGGGGGCCGGCCCGCCCGCCCGCCCCCCCGGCCGCCCCCCCCCCCCGGGGGGGGGGGGGGGGGCGGCGCCCCGCA
>NZ_JBQCEE010000128.1:0-14802 GCF_051960575.1 Jatrophihabitans sp. | reverse complement strand
GCTGCTTGTCCTTCAGCGTCTCGGGCACCTCGCCCTTGACGATCGCCTGGGCCAGGCCCTCGACGACGGCCGTCTTGCCGACGCCGGGCTCGCCGATCAGCACCGGGTTGTTCTTGGTGCGCCGCGAGAGCACCTGCATGAGGCGCTCGATCTCCTTCTCGCGGCCGATGACGGGGTCGAGCTTGCCCTCGCGGGCGGCCTGGGTGAGGTTGCGGCCGAACTGGTCGAGCACGAGCGAGGTCGACGGGGCGGCCTCGGACGCGGTGCCCGCGGGCTCCTTGCTCTGGTAGCCGTTCAGCAGCTGGATGACCTGCTGGCGGACCTTGTTCAGGTCGGCGCCGAGCTTCACCAGCACCTGGGCGGCGACGCCCTCGCCCTCACGGATGAGGCCGAGCAGGATGTGCTCGGTGCCGATGTAGTTGTGGCCGAGCTGCAGGGCCTCGCGCAGCGAGAGCTCCAGCACCTTCTTGGCGCGCGGCGTGAACGGGATGTGCCCGCTCGGCGCCTGCTGGCCCTGGCCGATGATCTCTTCGACCTGCTGGCGCACGGCGTCCAGGGAGATGCCGAGCGACTCGAGGGCCTTGGCGGCGACGCCCTCACCCTCGTGGATGAGGCCGAGCAGGATGTGCTCGGTGCCGATGTAGTTGTGGTTGAGCATCCTGGCCTCTTCTTGAGCCAGGACGACGACGCGACGTGCGCGGTCGGTGAACCGTTCGAACATGCAGCCTGCTCCTATCCGCGCCGCTGGTACCACCCGTGGTGCACCATCGACTGTAGACCGGTCGTGTGACACAACGCTCGCGACCAAGGACCGTGATGGAGGGGGGACCACGTCCCGCGCGGAGCGGACGTGGACACCTTCCCCAACGAACATCGGCACCGGAACATGCCCGATGAGCGCGGGTCAGCTGTGAGCGAACACGCCCCGGGGCTGTGGACGGGGCGGGCGGCGGGACCTCAGGCGGGCAGCACGCCCGGGTACGCGAGCTCCGAGCCCTCGTGCTGCACGCGGTTGGCGGCGTCCACGAGCACGACCTTCGGGACGTAGGCCTTCGCCTCGACGTCCGGAAGCATCGCGTAGCTGATGATGATCACGAGGTCGCCCTCGTGCACCAGGTGGGCGGCGGCGCCGTTGATGCCGATGACGCCCGAGCCCCGCTCGCCCTCGATGACATAGGTCTCGAGCCGGGCCCCGTTGGTGACGTCGACGATGGCCACCTGCTCGCCGGGCAGCAGGTCGCTGGCGTCCATGAGGTCGGCGTCGATGGTGACCGAGCCGACGTAGTGCAGGTCGGCCTTCGTCACCGTGGCCCGGTGGATCTTGCTCTTGAACATGTGGCGGTACATGCCGCTCATACGGAACCTCCAGACGGTCGCCCTCCGGACTGCGGATGGACGCTCGGACTGTCCTGGTCGCAACAGGTTAGGTTTCGCGTCGGTTCCGGCGCCTGCCCCGGTGAGGAGAAGCACATGCCCGCGTTCGATCTCGGCAGCCCGGTCGGGGGCTCCCGACACCTGACCGGCCACCTCGCACTTCCGGCGGGCGACGGGCCGTGGCCGGGCGTCGTCGTCATCCACGAGGCGTTCGGGCTGGACGACGTCGTCAAGCGCCAGGCCGACCGACTGGCCGCCGCGGGCTACCTCGCGCTGGCGCCCGACCTGTTCACCGACGGCAGCACCGTGCGGTGCGTGATCGGCGCGTTCCGCTCGATCGCGTCCGGACGCGGCAAGGCCTTCGCCGACATCGAGGCGGCGCGCGTGGCGCTGGCCGGGCACCCGGACTGCACCGGGAAGGTCGGGGTCATCGGCTTCTGCATGGGCGGCGCGTTCGCGCTGCTGACCGCGCAGCGCGGGTTCGACGCGTCGTCGGTGAACTACGGGGTGCTGCCGAAGGACCTCGACGCCGTGCTGCAGGGCGCCTGCCCGATCGTCGCGAGCTACGGGATGAAGGACACCAGCCTGCGCGGCGCCGCCGCGAAGCTCGAGCGCGGGCTCACCCGGGCGGGCGTCGAGCACGACGTCAAGGAGTACCCGAGCGCCGGCCACTCGTTCCTCAACGACGCCCCGAACGGGCCGAGCCTGTTGCGTCCGCTGCTCAGGGTCGCGAACGTCGGGCCGGAGCCGACCGCGGCCGCCGACGCCTGGCAGCGCATCGAGACCTTCTTCGGCGAGCATCTGCACTGAGGCGGGCTCCGCCCGCCTCAGTGCACGGGCAGCTCAGTTCTGCGAGTGGTACGCCTCGAGCACGGTGGCCGGGATGCGGCCCTTCTCGCCGACCGTGAACCCGTTCTGCCGCGCCCACTCGCGGATGGCCTGGGTCTGCTCGCGGTCGCTGCGGGCCGACCGGCCGGCGGCGCGCCGCGCGGTGCCGTTCGCCCGGGCCGGGCGGCCACCCTCGCGGCGGGCGTGCGCGACGTAGAGCGCCATCGCCTCGCGCAGTTTCGCGGCGTTCGCGGCCGACAGGTCGATCTCGTACCGATTGCCGTCGAGCGCGAACGACACCGTTTCGTCGGCCGGGGACTCGTCGATGTCGTCGATCAACTGGACGATGTGCTGCTGCGCCATTCCGGGTCCTTTGCGGCTGCGGGGAAATGCGTCGTCACGATAACGCACGAGTTCGACACGGAGTTCCGCTGACAATGTGTCATGGCGAAATGCACCGGCGAATCGATCAACCGATCTCGGGTTTGAGCAACGGGAACAGGATCGTTTCGCGAATGCCCTTGCCGGTCAGCAGCATCACCAATCGGTCGACGCCCATGCCGAGCCCGCCGGTGGGCGGCATGCCGTTTTCGAGCGCCCGCAGGAAGTCCTCGTCCTGTTGCATCGCCTCGGGGTCGCCGGCGGCCGCGGCGAGCGACTGCGCGACCAGCCGCGAGCGTTGCTCGACCGGGTCGACGAGCTCCGAGTAGGCCGGCGCGATCTCGACGCCGCCGATGATCAGGTCCCACGCCTCGGCCAGCCGCGGGTCGTCGCGGTGCGGGCGGGCCAGCGGGCGCACGGACACCGGGTAGTCCTTGACGAAGGTCGGCTGCACCAGCGTGTGCTCGACCAGCTTCTCGAACAGTTCGAGCACGATCTCGCCCGCGTCCCAGCCGGGCTGCAGCGCGACGCCGAGGCGCTCGGCGTGGCGGGTCAGCTCGGCGACCCCGGTGTCGGGCGTGACCGGCTCGCCGACGGCCTCGGCCACCGCGTCGTGGATCGTGACGCTGCGCCATTCGCCCGACAGGTCGATGGAGGTGCCGTCGCCGGTGTGCGGCTCGGCGACTCCGGTGGCCTCGGCGGCGTCCAGGATCAGCGTGCGCGTCAGCGCCGCCATGGTGTCGTAATCGCCGAACGCCTCGTAGGCCTCGAGCAACGTGTATTCGGGCGAGTGCGTCGAATCGACGCCCTCGTTGCGGAATGCGGGACCGATCTCGTACACCTTCTCGATCCCGCCGACGATGCACCGTTTCAGATACAGCTCGGTCGCGATTCGCAGGGACATGTCGAGATCGAAGGCATTGAGATGCGTGTGAAACGGACGCGCGGCCGCGCCCCCGTGCACGACCTGCAGGATCGGCGTCTCGACCTCGAGATAGCCGAGCCGGTGGAACGTCTCGCGCAGTGACCGCAGCACCTCGGCGCGGGTGCGCACCATCGCGCGCGCCTCCGGCCGGACGATGAGATCGACATATCGCTGCCGGACGCGCGTCTCCTCCGACAACGGCTTGTGCGCGACCGGCAACGGACGCATCGCCTTCGCCGCCATGCGCCACCCGTCGGCCATGACCGACAGTTCGCCGCGCTTGGACGCGACGACCTCGCCGGCCACGAAGACGATGTCGCCGAGGTCGACGTCGGCCTTCCACTGCGCGAGCGCGTCGGCACCCACGCGGGCCTCCGACAGCATCACCTGCAGCTCGGCCTCGCCCTCGCGCAGCATCGCGAAGCAGAGCCGCCCGGTGTTGCGCACGAAGATCACGCGGCCGGCGACGCCGACCTGCTCGCCCGTCTCCTCGCCCGCGGGCAGCTCGGGGTGGGCGGCGCGCACCGCGGCGAGGGTGTGCGTGCGCGGCACCCCGACCGGGAACGGCTCGGTCGCGGGCGAGGCGCTCAGCCGGTCGTACTTGGCGCGCCGCACGCGGAGCTGCTCGGGCAGGTCGTCGGTGGGGTCGGTGGTGGCGTCCGGCTGGTCGGTCACGCCGTCGACCCTATTCGGCGCCGCCACCGGCACGGACGCGCCGCCGCGCACGGTGGTGTCCGCGACTCGCGTCGAAGATCAGGGCAAACCCTCTGGCTGTTGGGGGGGCGGCTGGGCCAAGGTGTCTGCCATGACCACATCCGTCCTGAAACGAACGGACACCGGCATCGTGCTGCAGGGGCTCACGAAGTCCTTCCGCACCCCTGCCGGACCCGTGCAGGCCGTGCGCGGGATCGACGTCACGATCGGCGCCGGCGAGACCGTCGCGCTGCTGGGCCCGAACGGCGCCGGCAAGTCGACGACCATCGACATGCTGCTCGGCCTGCTGCCGCCCGACGCCGGGTCGATCAGCGTCTTCGGGCGCTCGCCACAGGACGCCGTGGCCGCCGGCGCGGTCGGGGCGATGCTGCAGACGGGCGGGCTGATCAGCGACCTGTCGGTGCGCGAGATGCTCGAGATGGTCGCGAGCCTGTACCCGCGTCCGCTGCCGGTGGACGAGGTGGTCGAGCTGACCCGCATCGGCGACCTGGTCGCGCGCCGCACCACCAAGCTGTCGGGCGGCCAGACGCAGCGGCTGCGCTTCGCCATCGCGCTCATCAGCAACCCCGACCTGCTGGTGCTCGACGAGCCGACCGTGGCGATGGACGTCGAGGCGCGGCGCGACTTCTGGGCGACGATGCGCACCTTCGCCGCCCGCGGGAAGACGGTGCTGTTCGCGACCCACTACCTCGAGGAGGCCGACGCCTACGCCGACCGGATCATCCTCATGGCGCACGGCCGGGTCGTCGCCGACGGGCCGGCGACGGAGATCAAGGCGACGGTGGGCCTGCGGACGATCCGCGCCACGCTGCCCGACGCGGACCTCGCGGCGCTGCGGGCGCTGCCGGGGGTCAGCAGCGTCGACACGCGCGGCGAGGCGGTGATCCTGCAGTGCACCGACTCGGACACCGCGCTGCGGGCGCTGCTGCCGGCCTGCCCGGCCGCCCGCGACATCGAGGTCACCGGTGCCGGGCTCGAGGAGGCGTTCCTGCAGATGACGGCCGAGGAGGACGCATGACCACGGCGACCTACCTCAAGTTCGAGGTGCTGCGCACGTTCCGCAACAAGCGCGCGTTCATCTTCTCGATCGGGATCCCGATCATCATGTACTACCTGCTGGCGACGCCGAACCGGAACAGCAACACCTTCCTGAAGCAGGCCGGCATCGGCGCCCCGCTGTTCTACATGGTCGGGCTGCTGTCGTTCGGCGGCATGGTGGCCGCGCTCAGCACCGGCGCCCGCATCGCGGCGGAACGGCAGGTCGGCTGGTCGCGGCAGTTGCGGCTCACACCGCTGACGCCGCGGCAGTACTTCCGCACCAAGATCGTCACCGGCTACCTCATGGTGCTCAGCTCGATGATCCTGCTCTACGCCGCCGGCCTCACCCTCGGCGTGCGGCTGTCGGCCGCGAACTGGCTGCACATGAGCCTGCTGGTGCTCGTGGCGATCGCGCCGTTCGCCGCGCTCGGGATCGCGCTCGGGCACCTGCTCACCGTCGACTCGATGGGGCCCGCACTCGGCGGCGCGTCGTCGCTGTTCGCGTTCCTCGGCGGCACCTGGTTCCCGATCACCGGGCACGGCGCGTTCGTCGAGTTCTGCAAGCTGCTGCCGTCGTACTGGCTCACCGCGGCGGGCCGCGTCGGTCTCGGCGGCAGCGGCGACCCCTGGGGCACCGAGGGCTGGCTCGTGATCGCCGGCTGGTTCGTCGTCTGCGCCGTCTTCGCGATGTGGACCTACCGCCGCGACACCCGCCGCGTGTGAGCTACTGCAGCTCGGCGAGCAGCTCGAGGTGGTCGAGGTCGGCGAGGTCGAGCACCTGCAGGTAGACGCGGGTCGCGCCGAGGTCGGCGAAGCGGGCTAGCCGCTCGCGGGCCTCGGCGAGGGTGCCGGCGAGGCCGTTCGCGCGGAGCTCGGCCGGTTCGCGTCCGATGGCGGCGGCGCGGCGCTCGAACGTCGCCTCGTCCTCGGCGACGCACGCGACCTGCGCGACCGAGTACACGAGCCGGCGGCCGGTGTGCGACGCCGCCTCGCGCACGCGCTCGAACACCGTCCGGGTCTCGTCCACCCCCTGGAAGGCGACGTTGTACTCGTCGGCGAAGTTGGCGGCGAGCGCGGCGCCCCGCTTGCGCGCGGCACCGCCGAGGATCATCGGCGGGCGCGGCGACTGCACCGGCTTCGGCAGCGCGGGCGAGTCGGTCAGCGTGTAGTAGCGGCCGTCGAACGAGTAGCTGCTGCCCGCCGGTGTCGTCAGCAGACCGTCGATGATCTCGACCTGCTCGGCGAACCGGTCGAAGCGCTCGCCGGTCTCGAAGAAGGGGATGCCGTAGGCCACGTGCTCGGCCTCGTACCAGCCGGCGCCGAGGCCGAGCTCGACGCGTCCACCGCTCATCTCGTCGACCTGCGCGACGCTGATCGCGAGCGGCCCGGGCAGGCGGAACGTCGCCGGTGAGACGAGCGTGCCGAGGCGGATCCGCGACGTCTCGCGCGCCAGGGCGGCGAGGGTGAGCCAGGCGTCGGTCGGCCCGGGCAGCCCCTCGACCCCCATCGCGAGGTAGTGGTCGCTGCGGAAGAAGGCGTCGAAGCCGAGGTCCTCGGCCTTCCGCGCCATGCGGAGCTGGTCGTCGTAGCTCGCGCCCTGCTGCGGTTCGACGAAGATGCGCAGATCCATGAACAGTCCCTCAGACGTTGCGGTCGAAGATGAGACGCAGACCCAGCAGGGTCAGGTCGGGTTCGTAACGGGTGACCGTCTCGCTGTGGTCGACCACCAGCGTCGCCAGGCCACCGGTGGCGATCACTTCGACCTCGTCCGGACGCTGCGGGTCGAGCGCGTGCCGCAGCCGCCTGACCAGGCCGTCGACCTGGCCGGCGAAGCCGTAGAGGATGCCCGACTGCAGCGACTCGACGGTGTTCTTGCCGATCGGGCTGCGCGGCGCGACGAGCTCGACCTTGCGCAGCTGGGCGGCACGGGCGGCGAGAGCGTCGAGCGAGATCTCGATGCCCGGGGCGAGCGCGCCGCCGAGGAACTCGCCGCGCGGGCTGACCACGTCGAAGTTGGTCGAGGTGCCGAAGTCGACGACGATGCACGGGCCCTGCACCAGGTGGTAGGCGGCCGCGGTGTTGCAGATGCGGTCGGTACCGACCTCCTTCGGGTTGTCCGTGAGCACGCTGACGCCGGTGCGCACCCCGGGTTCGACGAGCACGGTCGGCAGGTGGTCGTAGTAGCGCGCCAGCATCGTGCGCAGCTCGCGCATGACGGCCGGCACGGTCGAGCAGGCGGCGATCCCGGTGATCGGCACGTCGGCGAGCAGCCCCCGGAACATGAGCGCCAGCTCGTCCGCCGTCGTGCGGGCGTCGGACTTGATCCGCCACGAATGTTGCAGGTCGGTGCCGTCGAAGACGCCGAGGACGGTGTTGGTGTTGCCGGTGTCGATGGTCAGCAGCATCGGTGCCTCACATGTCCAGACCGAGGTCGAGGACGGCGGCCGAGTGGGTCAGCGCACCGATGGAGAGGAAGTCGACGCCGGTCTCGGCGACGGCCCGCGCATGCTCCAGCCGCAACCCGCCGGACGCCTCGAGCCGGCAGCGCCCGCGCGCGAAGGCCACGACGGTGCGCATGTCCTCGAGCGACATGTTGTCGAGCAGCACCAGGTCGGCGCCCGCGTCGATCACCTCGCGGGCCTGCTCGACGGTGTCGACCTCGATCTCGAGCGGGAGGTCCGGGTACTTTGCGCGAACCCGCTCGAATGCGGGGACGACGCCGCCGGCGGCCACGACGTGGTTGTCCTTCACCAGCGCGGCGTCCGACAGCGACATGCGGTGGTTCACACCTCCGCCGCAGCGCACCGCGTACTTCTCCAGCGCCCGCAGCCCGGGCATGGTCTTGCGGGTGTCGCGGATGCGCGCGCCGGTGCCCTCGACCGCGTCGACCCACCGCCGCGTCAGGGTGGCGACGCCGGACAGGTGCCCGATCAGGTTCAGGGCGGTGCGCTCGGCGGTGAGGATGTCGCGCACCGGGCCGCGGACGGTCGCGACGACCTCGCCGGGGCTCACGCGGGCGCCGTCGGCGCTGCCGCTCTCGACCAGCACGCGTCCCTGGCCGACGGTCTCGAAGACCGCGACGGCCACGGGGAGTCCGGCGAGCACGCCGTGCTCGCGGGCGGTGAGGTTCGCGGTCGCGAGCAGGTCGGGCGGCACGGTGGCCTGGGTCGTGACGTCGCCCTCGGCGCCGAGATCCTCGTGCAGCGCGCGGCCGACGACGTCCTCGACGACATGGCGGGACAGGCCTGGTGCGATCTCGTCGGTGCTCACGCGATCTCCTGGTAGGTGGTCTCGAGCCGGCCGTCGACGAGCACCGTGTCGAGGTGCCCGCGCCAGTGCTCGTCGTCGCGGTCGGGGTGGTCGTCGCGCCAGTGCGAGCCGCGCGTCTCCTCGCGCCGGGTCGCCGCCTGGACGAGCGCGGACGCGACGGTGAGCAGGTTGGTCGTCTCCCAGTGCTCGGTCGTCGGCACGCCGCCGCCCCGGGCCGCGAGTTCGGCCAGCCCCTCGCCCGCGGCGAGCAGCCCCTTCTCGTCGCGCAGCACACCCGCGTCCCGCGACATGAGCGTCTGCAGCTCGCCGCGGAAGCGGTCGTCGAGCAGCGTGCCCTCGCCCGCAGCGATCTCGACCTCGGGCAGCTCGCCCGGCTCGGCGAGTCGGCGCAGGATCGTCTCGGCGATGCGGTGCCCGAAGACGAGCCCCTCGAGCAGCGAGTTGGACGCCAGCCGGTTCGCCCCGTGCACGCCGGTGCAGGCGGTCTCGCCGCAGACGAACAGGTTCGGCAGCGACGACTCGCCCTGCAGGTCGGTGTGCACGCCGCCGCTCGCGTAGTGGCAGGCGGGCACGACCGGGATGAGCTCGTGGATCGGGTCGATGCCGAGTGACTGCAGGGTGTCCAGGATCGTCGGGAACCGCACGCGCCACTGCTCGGCGCCGAAGTGCCGGGCGTCGAGCCACATGTTGTCGGCGCCCGTCTCCTGCATGCGGCGCAGGATCGCCTTGGCCACGATGTCGCGGGGGGCGAGGTCGGCCAGCTCGTGCTGCCCCTGCATGAAGCGCACGCCCGCGCCGTCGACCAGGAACGCGCCCTCGCCGCGCACGGCCTCCGACACGAGCGGCTGCTGCCCGCGCGAGCGCGGGCCGAGATAGGTGACCGTCGGGTGGAACTGGACGAACTCGAGATCGCGCACGACCGCGCCGGCCCGCAGGGCGGCCGCGACGCCGTCGCCCGTCGACACGCTCGGGTTGGTGGTGGACGCGTACACCTGGCCGATGCCGCCGGTGGCGAGCACGGTGGCACGCGCCCGCACCGCGCCCACACCGTCGCGCTGGCCCTCGCCCATCACGTGCAGCGTCAGGCCGCCGACCGAGCCGTCGGCGGTGAGCAGCAGGTCGAGCACGAGCGCATGCTCGATCACCTCGACATTCGTCGCGTCGAGGATGCGCGTGACCAGCGCCCGCTCGATCTCGGCGCCGGTGGCGTCACCGCCCGCGTGCGCGATGCGGTCGCGGTGGTGGCCGCCCTCGCGCGTCAGCGAGATCTTGCCGTCGGCGCCACGGTCGAAGCGGGCACCGATCTGCGCGAGCTCGCGCACCGCGGCCGGACCCTCGCGCACGAGCACCCGCACGGCCGCCTCGTCGCACACGCCGACGCCCGCGACGATGGTGTCGGTGAAGTGCTCCTCGGGCGAGTCGTTCGCGCCGAGCGCCGCGGCGATGCCGCCCTGCGCCCAGCGGGTCGACCCGGCGGCCAGCACGTCCTTGGTCACCAGCAGCACGCGCAGCGACGACTGGCGGGCGAGATGCAGCGCCGTGGTGAGTCCGGCGATGCCGGAGCCGACCACGACGACGTCGGTGTCGACCGTCCAACCCGGCGCGGGCGCGGCGAGACGTTGTGGGATCACAGCTGCACCGCCACGTTGTCGATGAGTCGGGTCGTGCCGACGCGGGCGGCGACGAGCAGCCGCGCCGGGCCGTGGTGCGGGATCTCGCCGAGGTCGGTGCCGCGCAGGTCGAGGTAGTCGACGGCGACACCGGGTTCGCGGGCGAGCTCGTGGGTGGCGGTGTCGATCACGGCGAGGGCGCCGTGGGCCGCCGCGTCGCGCCCGGCGAACAGCGCGCGCGAGAGCGCGGTGGCGGCCTGCCGCTCGTCGGCGGAGAGGTAGACGTTGCGGCTCGACAGCGCGAGGCCGTCGGGCTCGCGCACCGTCGGCACGCCCAGCACCGCGACGCCGAGCTCGAGGTCGAGCACCATGCGGCGGATCAGCGTCAGCTGCTGGTAGTCCTTCTCACCGAACAGGGCGCGCTGCGGCCGGACGAGCCCGAAGAGCTTGGCCACCACGGTGAGCACGCCCGCGAAGTGTCCGGGGCGCACCGCCCCCTCGAGCCGATCGCCGAGCGGGCCGGGGTGCACGGTGACCTGCGCGTCGCCGCCCGGGTACACGTCGTCGACGCTGGGCGCCCAGACCACGTCGGCGCCGAGCCGCTCGCAGAGCGCGAGGTCGTCGGGCAGCGTGCGCGGGTACTTGGCGAGGTCCTCGTTCGGGCCGAACTGCAGCGGGTTGACGAAGATCGACACGACGACCGTGGCGGCCTGCGCCCGCGCGTGCTCGACGAGCGTGGCGTGTCCCTGATGCAGCGCGCCCATCGTCGGCACGAGCGCGACGGGCGCCGGGCGGTCGGCGAGCGCCGCGGCGAGTTCCGCCCGGCTGTGCGCGACGATCATGCGTCCTCCAGCACGGCACGGACGGCCTCGGCCTGGTCGGCGCTGAGCCGCCCGGCGGCGAGCGCGCGCTCCTCGGTGCGGCGCGCCATCGCCACGTACGACGGCACGACCTCGGGCGCCCGCTCGCGCAGCGTGCGCAGGTGCGTCTGCAGCGTCGCGACGTCGCCGCGCGACACCGGCCCGGTGAGCGCGGCGTCGCCGAGACGCAGCACATTGTCGAGCGCGGCGCTGAGCAGCGGCGCGATGAGACGGGCGGGCTCGGCGACGCCCGCGCCGCCGAGCAGCCCGAGCGCGTCGTTCACCAGCGTCACCAGGTGGTTCGCACCCACGCTGAGCGCCGCGTGGTACATCCCCCGCGCCGACTCGGGCACCCAGATCGGCTCGCCGCCCATCTCGAACACCAGCGACTCGGCCACCGGACGCAGGTCGTCGAGCGCGGTCACGCCGAACGCCGCACCGCTGAGCCGGTCGAGGTCCTCGGCGCGTCCGGTGAACGTCATGACGGGGTGCAGGGCCAGCGCCATCGCGCCGCGTGCGGCGGCGGGGTCGAGCGCCGAGATGCCCTGCGCACCCGAGGTGTGCGCGACGATCTGGCCCGCCCGCCAGGCGCCGGTCTCGGCCAGCCCGGCGACGAGCGGCCGCAGGGCGTCGTCCGGCACCGCGACCAGCACGAGGTCGGCGGCCGCCAGCACCTCGTCCGCCGGCAGGATCTGCGCGCCCGGCAGCCACCGCTCGACGCGGCGCACGGTGCTGTCGCTGACCGCCGTGACGGCGACGACGGCGTGCCCCGCGCGGGCGAGCGCAGCGCCGAGCGTGGCGCCGACGCGTCCGGCGCCGACGACCCCGACCCGCAGCCGGGCCGGACGTTGCGCATCCACGACATGACCCTACAGACATAGGCTGCTCTACCCTCCCGGGCATGAGCCCCGCCCCCCGCCGCCGCCGCATCCTGATCACCGGTGCAAGTTCCGGCCTCGGCGCCGAGATGGCCCGGCAGTTCGCTGCGAAGGGCCACGACCTCGCCCTCTGCGCACGTCGGGTCGACAACCTCGAGCGGCTGCGGGACGAGATCGGTGGCGGTGTGTCCGTGACGGTGCACGCCCTCGACGTCAACGACCACGACGCCGTCTTCACCGTCTTCCGCGCCGCCGCCGAGGCGCACGGCGGCGGCCTCGACCGGGTGATCGTCAACGCCGGCCTCGGCAAGGGCGCGCCGATCGGCACCGGTCGTTTCGACGCGAACCGCGAGACGGCGATGACCAACTTCGTCGCGGCGCTCGCCCAGTGCGAGGCGGCGATGGAGCTGTTCCGCGGCGCCGGCGACGGGCACCTGGTGGTGATCTCGTCCATGTCGGCGATGCGCGGCCTACCGAGGGCGCTCACGACCTATGCCGCGACCAAGGCGGGCATCGCGGCACTCGCCGAGGGCATCCGGGCGGACGTGCTCGGCACACCCATCAGGGTCACGACCATCTACCCCGGCTACATCCGCTCGGAGATGAACGACCAGGTCGCGCAGTCGACGCCACTGATGGTGTCGACCGAGGTCGGTGTGCGCTCGATCGTCGGCGCCGTCGAGCGCGAGGTCGCCGAGGCCGAGACCCCGGCGTGGCCGTGGCGGCCGCTCGGCGTCGTCATGCGGCACGCGCCGCTGCAGGTGATCCGGCGCCTCGCCTGACGGCTTCGGCTATTTGTTCGGGCCGCGATCTTTCTCACGTTAGACCGGGCGTCGGGTCGTATATGCCCTTCTCCGACCCCGTTTTGTGACGCGCGTCCGTGACGCCGCTCACGAACGGCTTGACATGGTCGTGAGCGGGTCACCGATCGTTCAAAAACCCTTGCTACACAGGGTTCATGACACGGATGAAGATCTCGGGAGCCGACGTGCGGCGGGCGTGCGACCCGCGCCGCATCGTCTGGCTCAACGAGCGCGGCCCGGTCCGCGCCACGGCACTGGACGGCACCGTCGTCTTCGGTGCCCTCGCCGCGGTCTCGCTCGTCGCCCTCACTGTGCTGGGCGCGCCGCTGAGCAGCATCCTGGTGGTGCTGCTCGGTTTCGTCGGCCTGCTGGCCATCGCCGCCCGTGAGTTCGTCGCCGACGTCGCCGCCGGCGCCCTGCTGCGCTTCGTCCAGCCGTACGAGCGCGGCGAGCTCGTGCACCTCTACTGCGCCGACGAGCACGAGTACGTCGACGCCCGTGTCGTGCGCCTCGGCCCGGTGCACACCACCCTCGCCGGCCCGGACCGCGAGTTCCGCGTGCCGAACCACGCGATGCTCAGCGAGCCGCGCCGCTGAGGCTCAGCGCCAGACGCGCACGTAGTCGATCGCGGTGGTCGCGGGCAACGGGGTGGTCGCCGTCAGCGCGTTCGTGCCGATACCCAACGCCTGCGTGAGCAGCAGGTAGAAGGGCTGGTCGAACGGCGCCGGCTTCGCCATGGTCAGCGGCGTCCAACGGTCGTCGAGACACAGCGCCCCGTCGATCGTGACCTGCAGCGAATCGGTCGTCCAGACGAGCGCGTAGGTGTGGAAGCGGGTCGGGTCGATCGCGCAGGTCGTGTTCGTCGCCCCCGGGTCGGACGCATTGTCGTAGTGCACCGTCGGCACCGCGAGGTTGCGGTAGTTGCCGAACATCTCGGCGATGTCGATCTCGCCGGACGACGGCCAGCCGCCGTACGCCGGGTTCTGCGGGTACAGCCACAGCGCGGTCTGCAGACCCGCGGCGAGCTGCGACGGCACCTTGGCCCGCACCTCGAAGCGGCCGTACGCCTGCGCGAACAGGCCGTAGCTGTCGACCATGCCGCTCACGTACTGCGTCGTGTACGGCGCGCCGGGCACGTTGCAGAGGTACGGCTGGGCGAGGCGGCGGGCCGTCAGGTCGAGCAGGCCGTTCGCCACCGCGACCGTGCTCGGCTGTCGACGAAGCACTCGGCGCCGGAGTGGTAGCCGTTCGAGACGGTCGTCTCGACCATCCACTTGCTGCGGTCGAGCGTCGAGCCGCCGAACTCGTCGTCGAAGCTGCACACCCAGGGCGTGCCGTCCGCCTTGCGCAGCGCGCCGCCACCGCAACCGGGCGTGGTCGCCGCTGCGGTGCGGCCGGAGGTCTGCGGCGCGGCCGACGCCGTACCGGCGACGGCGGCTGCGCCGGTGAGCGCGGCGACGAGCACGAGCAACAGCACGCGAAGACGGACGGTGGACAGGCGACGCCTGGGCAGCATGGAGCGATTCCCCCGGATCAGCATGGGCCGACCCCTTCGCCCCATTCATGCCAATGGTGCTGACATGTCGTGACTCGATCGAGGGTCGCACGCCCCGTGATCTTGGTCTGTCGGCCCCGGCCCAACGGCCCGAACCCCCCTGCTCACCAGGCGGCGCCGGGACGGCCAACGGGATCGTGAGCAGCCGGGAGTGCGGGTTCTGACATACCTCGTTTCAAGCTTGTATTCGTCTTTTTGTTCGGTTAGACTGGGATGGTGCCTGATCCGTCGCTGGAGCTGATGCTCGCGGCGCTGGGGCGTCTGGGGGATGCGGAGGTCGATGACGCGGTCCGGGTGGAGCGGATCGGGTTGTTGGAGCGGTTGAAGGCTGCGGCGTCGGCGGCGCAGGCGCGGGAGACGGTGGCGTTCGCCGATGCCCAGCAGGCCGAGCAGCTCGCGGCCGGGGTGAAGCAGGAGCGGTCGCGGCGTGGGATCGCGTTGCAGGTGGGGTTGGCGCGGATGTGTTCGCCGCACACCGCGGCGCGGATGGTCGGGTGGTCACGGGTGCTCGTGAGCGAGTTGCCGCACACCTACGCCGCCCTGCAGGCCGGGACGACGACGGAGTG
>NZ_JBQCEE010000127.1:0-6593 GCF_051960575.1 Jatrophihabitans sp. | reverse complement strand
GGCAGCGGCGATGCGGGCCCGCGCCTCGGCCAGTCCGCCGTCGGTCGCCGCGAGCCGCGCGAACAGCTCGGGTTGGGCCGCGATGTCCGCCGCCATCAGGGCACCGGCGGTCATCGCGACACCTGCGCGAGGCGGCCGGCGAGCAGGTCGGCGGCCGCGTCGAGCAGACCAGGGGCGACACCGCGCGTGCGCACGACCGTCGGGCCGCCGGGGAGCCCGGCCGGCCAGCCGACGTCGACCACCACGGCCGCCGGGTGCGCCAGTGCCGCGCGCAGCAGCGCGTGCTGCCACGCATGCCGGTGCGGGTCGCGCACGACCACCACCAGCGACCGTGACGGGTCGATCGCCGGCAGCGACGCGTCCGTCACGGGCAGTGTCGTCACCCCTGTCGTCCGCGCTGACAGCGGCTCACCCAACGACCAGGGCAGTTCGCCCGACGCCATGCCGCCGGGCGGTCGGGCCTCGAGCACGAGCGGCCGGTCGAGCACCGGCAGTGCACCGAGCACCTCGAGGCAGCGGCTCGCGTCGACGGCCGTCGGCCGGGTGATCGCGCCGCCGCGACGGGCCAGCATGGCCGTGCGGCGCGCCGCGTCCTCGACCCGCTCGACCCTGAGCCCACCACGCTCGACGGCCTGCGCCACCGCCGCAGGCACGGCCTCGACGAGGTGCGGGTAGGCGAGCGCACCGGTCTCGATCGCATCGGCACCTGCGGCCAGCGCGGCGACGAAGCCGCCGACCAGGCCGTGGGTGTCGGCGAGGGCCCGCATCTCGAGCGCATCGGTCACGACCGTGCCGTCGAACCCGAGGTCGCCGCGCAGCACGTCGTGGGTGACCGCACGGCTCACCGTCGCGAGCCGGTCGGGGTCGAGGGCGGCCACCAGCAGGTGACCGGTCATCACCGCGCGCACCCCCGCGTCGACGGCGGCCCGGAACGGCACGAACTCGCCCCGCTCGAGCTCGTCACGCGTGCGCGTGACGGTCGCGACCTCGTGATGCGAGTCGGCGCTGGTGGCGCCGTGGCCCGGGAAGTGCTTCGCACAGGCGGCGACGCCCGCCGACTGCAGCCCGCGCACCGCCGCCGCCACGTGCCGCGCGGCGAGCACGGGGTCGGCCCCGAACGACCGCAGCCCGATCACCGGGTTGTCCGGGTCGAGGTTGACGTCGGCGACGGGGGCGAGGTCGAGCGTCACGCCGGCGTCGACGAGCCGCGCCGCGATCGCCGCGTAGGCGGCCTCGGTCGCCGCCTCGTCGTCGAGGAAGCCGAGTGCGCACGCACCGGGCGAGGCGCTCCCCCGCACCGTGTCGAGCCGGGTGACGTCGCCGCCCTCCTCGTCGAGCGCCACGACGATGTCACGCCCGGCCGCGTCCCGCAGCCGGGCGGTGAGCCGGTCGACCGATCGCCCGTCGCCGACATTCGACCCGAACAGGACGACCCCACCGAGACCGTGAGCGAGAGCGTCGAGCAACCACCGGGGCGGTTCCTCACCGACGAAGCCGAGCAGCAGCGACCCGAGGGCCTGGCGGCGGAGATCGTCGTCGATGCGCATACCCTCGTCCGATGAAAGTGGTGTAGACAAATCTGGATGCTTCCCGGTACCCCGGGCCGCTGTCAATGGTGTAGACATCGAGGACGGCTGTCGGCTGTCCAGCCAAGGAGGTCGTCGTGGTCGCGCCTGACGAGCGGTTCACCCGCGCACCGAAGTACTACGCGGTGAAGCAGCACCTGCTCGAGCTCATCGACACGCTGCAGCCCGGCAGCCCGGTGCCGACCGAGCGGCTGCTCACCGCGCAGCTGGCCACCTCACGCACCACCGTGCGGCAGGCGCTCGCCGAGCTCGTCGGCGAGGGCCGGCTCGTCCGGCGGCAGGGCTCGGGCACCTTCGTCGCCGAGCCGAAGGTGAGCTGGCCGCTGCAGATGACGAGCTTCACCGAGCAGGCCGCCGCCACCGGGCACGCGGCGACCACCGAGCTGATCGAGGCCACGCGTGAAAAGGCCGGCGACGCCGTGGCCGAGCGGCTCGGGTTGCATCCCGGCGGTCTCGTCCACCGCATCGAACGGCTGCGGCTCGTCGACGGCACCCCGATGGCGCTCGAGACCTCGCACCTGTCGGCCGCCCGCTTCCCCGGACTGGCCCGGCTGCTGAAGCGGGGTGACTCGCTCTACCGCGTGCTGCGCGACGAGTTCGGCGTCGAACCGGTCACCGCCGAGGAGACGATCGAGACCGCGGTCGCCTCGCCCCGCGAGGCCGAGTACCTGCAGACCGACACCGGCGCACCGATGCTCGTGCTGAGCCGGCACAGCTTCACGGCCGCGGGCGAGCCGGTCGAGTGGGTGCAGTCGTGGTACCGCGGCGACCGCTACCGGTTCGTCACGCGGCTCTCGGTCTGACCCGACCCGCGGCCCCGAAAGGGACGAAACGGCGCCGATTAGGCTTCGGCCGTGCGTCTGATCCCGCGTGAGCTGCACCGTTCGCAGCGTCCGAGCTCGACGGCCGAAGCGGTGACCCTCGCGCGGGCGGCAGAACTGCGGCGTCCGGTGGGCGACCGGATCGTCACCGACGAGTACGCACCGCACTTCCTGTCGGGGCCGGCCCGGGTCGTCGAGCGTTCACTCGGGGTCACCGGCGGCGCCTACCGCGCGCTCGAGCGCTTGGCGCCCGCCGGCGTCATCACCTTCTCGCTGGTGCGGCACCGGTTCATCGACGTGCACCTGGCCCGTTGCCTGGACGACGGTGTCGAGCAGGTGCTCGTGCTCGGTGCGGGCTACGACAGCCGCGCCTACCGGTTCGCCGCCGAGCTCAGCGGCCGGCCGGTGCACGAGGTCGACCTGCCGCCGCTGTCGCGCCGGAAGGCCGCCATCGTCGCCGCGCACCCGGAGGTGTTCGGCCACACCCGGGTGCGCCGGGTCGAGATCGACTTCCGCACCCAGTCGCTCGCCGAGCGGCTGCTCGAGTCGGGCTTCGCGGTCGGGGCGCGCACCTTCGTGGTGTGGGAGGGCGTGACGCCCTATCTCGACCGCCCGGCCGTCGAGGGCACCCTCGCGACGCTCGGCGACGTCTGCGGCCAGGGGTCGACGCTCACCCTGGACTTCTGGCAGCGGCTCCCCGCCGTGACCACCGGCGGCCGGCTGCGCGAGGCCGCGGCCCGCAGCTTCGCCCTCATCGGCGAGCCGCTCACCTTCGCCGTGACCCCGGACGACGCGGCGAAGCTGCTCGGCTCGCACGGGTTCACGGTGGCCGACCTCGCCGATCACCGCGAGCTCGAGAGCCGGTACTCGACCGGCGGCCGGGCCAGCGAGGCGTCGACCTACGTGGTGGCAGCGCGCAAGCGCTGAGCGGTCAGCCGCGCAGGCCGTTGGCGAGCAGGTCGACGAGCGCGAACGCGAACAGCCCGATGCCGATGACGCCGTTCGCGGTGAAGAAGGCGCGGTTCACGCGTGACAGGTCGTCGGCCCGCACGATCGAGTGCTCGTACACGAGCACGACCGCGGTGAGCGCGACCCCGGCGAACCACCAGCCGCCCAGCGAGGCGGCGACGCCGAACCACAGGAAGGCGGCGACGGTGACGACGTGCACGACCGACGACGCGCGCAGCGCCGCCGGGACGCCGAACCGGGCCGGGAACGACCGCGAGCCGATGCGGCGGTCGACCTCGGCGTCCTGGCACGAGTAGATGAGGTCGAAGCCACCGATCCAGGTGCCGACGGCGATGCCGAGGGCGGTGGCGGCCCAGCTGCCCGACCCGGTCACCGCGATCCACGCCCCGACGGGCGCGACGAACTGCGCGATCGCGAGCAGCAGCTGCGGGAAGTCGGTGAATCGCTTGCCGTAGCTGTAGAGCACGAGCAGGAACACCGCGACCGGCGCCAGCGCCAGGCAGAGCCACGACAGCGCCGCCGCACTGCCGAGGAAGACCGCGAGCGCGACCGCCGTACCGATCCACGCGGACGCGACGGTCAGCTCGCCGGTGACGAGTTCGCGCCGGGCGGTGCGCGGGTTCAGCGCGTCGAAGTTGCGGTCGAGGATGCGGTTCGCGCTCATCGCGACCGTGCGCGCGCCGACCATCGCCACGGTGATCAGCAGCAGTTGCACCCAGTGCACGCTCGACGTCTGGCGCCACATGGCGGTGAGCGCGGCGATGTAGGCGAACGGCAGCGCGAAGACCGAGTGCTCGATCATCACGAGCGACAGGAACTTGCGCACCGCGCTGCGTTCGACGGTTGCCGTCATGACGCGATTATCGTCGGGCCGTCGTCGTCGGCGCCGTACTGGGTACCGTCCGGGGGTGACGGCGGACGTGGTCGTGGTGGGGGCCGGCCCGGCCGGTGCCACCGCCGCGCTCGCCGCGCTGCGTGCGCACCCGGGGCTCGACGTGCGGCTGGTCGACCGCGCCGACTTCCCCCGCGACAAACCGTGCGGCGACGGCATCGCACCGCACGCGCTCGACGTGCTCGCCGGCCTCGGCCTCGAGGGCCTCTTCGACGACCGGATCCCCGTGCACCGGCTGCGGCTGGTCAAGCAGGGCCACGGCGCCGCCCGCACCACGCGGAGTCCGAACTTCGTCGTGCCGCGCGAGATCTTCGACGCCCGGCTCGTCGCTGCTGCGCTGGACGCCGGGGCACGCTTCGAGCGGCGGCGCGTGCGCGCGGTCGACCACCTGGACGCCCGCGTCGTCGTGCTCGCGCACGGCGCCCACCCGCTGCCGGGAGCAGCACCGCGCCGCGGGCGCACCGCCTTCGCGCTGCGCGGCTACGCACCGACGCCTCCCGGCCGCGCGAGCGAGCAGGTGATCGTCTTCGGTGACCAGCGGCAGCCCTCGTACGCGTGGTCGTTCGACCGCGGCGACGGCTGGGCGAACGTGGGGTACGGCGAGGTGCTCAGCCCCGCACGTGCCGCACCCTCGCGCGCACTGCTGCTCGGCGAGCTCGAGCGGCTGCTGCCCGGGGCGACGGAGGACGGGCGCGCGTGGCGCGGGCACCACCTGCCACTGTCGTCCTGGCGCTTCCGCCCGCCCGAAGGCCGCGTGCTCACCGTCGGGGACGCCGCGGGCCTGATCAATCCCCTCACCGGCGAGGGGATCTACTACGCCGTGCTGACCGGCGCGGCGGCCGGTCGCGCGGCGGCCGAGGCGCTCGCCGCCGGGCGGCCGCAGGCGGCGGGACGGCGCTACCGCCGGGCCGTCACCCCCGCCCTCGGCGTCCACCTCGTCAACACCGCCGCGGCGGCCCGCCTCAGCACCCTCGACGTCGTCGTGGACGCGGGTGTGCGCGCCGCGGCGCGTGACCAGCGGATCTTCGACGACTTCGTCGACCTCGGGCTCGGCGGCGGCACGCTCACACCCCGGCTCGGCGCCGGGCTGGTCGCCGGCCTGCTGCGAACTGGCAGCTAGCTGCGCGGCACGAAGTCCCCGCTCTCAAGAAACTTAACCGACTCACAGGTCGGGCTAGCGTGCTGCCGTCCCGTCCACCCGACGGGCTCCCTTCCCCCGACCCAGGAGGTCGTTCGTGACCAGTCGTCTCCGGGCACTCGGCACCGTCGCCGCGCTCGGCACCGCCACCGCGTTGATCGCCGTGGCACCAGCCGCCCTCGCCGCCCCGCCCAGCAACGGCGAGTCTAATCCCTACTCACCGGCCCACGGCCACAGCTACCGGCACGGCGTCATCCCGACGCGTGCCGTGCAGCAGCGGATGCAGCACTGGGCCGCGAGCCAGCCCGCTGCCGCCACGGGCAGCGAGACGCTGTCGTACGGCGGCGGGGTCGACGGCATCGGCGTGCAGAGCGGCCACTCGAAGGTGTACCTGGTCTTCTACGGCACCCAGTGGGGCACGCAGACCACCACGAACGGCATCAGCAGCTTCTCCGGCGACGCGAACGGCGCCGCCCAGGCCGCGCAGAACATGTTCAAGGGCATCGGGACGAACAACGAACTCTGGTCGGCGGACCTGACCCAGTGGTGTGACGGCGCGGGCGTCGCGAGCGGCGCGACCTCGTGCCCCGCGTCCGGCGCGAGCTACATCCCCTACCAGTCCGGCGGTGTGCTCTCGGGCGTCTGGTACGACAACTCCAAGGCGTCGCCGTCGTCGGCGACCGCGGCACAGCTGGGCCAGGAGGCCGTCTCGGCGGCCGCCCACTTCGGCAACACGACGGCCGCGTCGAACCGGGACGCGTACTACGTCATCCTGTCGCCTCACGGCACGAACCCGGACAACTACCAGAGTCCGACGCAGGGCTACTGCGCGTGGCACGACTACAACGGTGACGTCGGCGTCTCGTCCCCCTACGGCGACATCGCCTTCAGCAACCAGCCCTACAACATCGACATGGGCGCGAGCTGCGGCACCAACTTCATCAACAGCGGCACCGCCGGCAAGCTCGACGGCTGGACGATGACGCTCGGCCACGAGTGGCACGAGATGATGTCCGACCAGAACCCGGCGGGCGGCTGGACGAACCACCAGACGCTCAGTTCGTACTACCAGCAGGAGAACTCCGACGAGTGCGCGTGGATCGCTCCGGGCCAGACCGGCGGCGCCGCGAACGTGTCGTTCGGTTCCTTCGGTAGCTACGCCGAGCAGGCGTCGTGGTCCAACGACA
>NZ_JBQCEE010000126.1:0-8420 GCF_051960575.1 Jatrophihabitans sp. | reverse complement strand
CCGGGAAGTGCCGGTCGTAGCAGATGTACACACCGACCTTGCCGACCGCGGTGTCGAACACCGGGTAGCCGAGGTTGCCCGGCCGGAAGTAGAACTTCTCCCAGAACGCCGGCAGGTTCGGGATGTGGTGCTTGCGGTACTTGCCGAGCAGGGTGCCGTCGGCGTCGATCACCGCGGCGGTGTTGTAGTAGACGCCCTCGCGCTCCATCTCGTAGATCGGCAGCACGATCACCATGTGCAGTTCGGCGGCGAGCGCCTGGAAGCGTTCGGTGGTCGCGCCGGGGATCGTCTCGACGTAGTCGTAGTACTTCTGGTCCTGCACCGCGCCGAAGTACGGGCCGTAGAACAGTTCCTGGAAGCCGATGATCTGCACGCCCTTCGCGGCGGCCTCGCGCGCCAGCTCCTCGTGGCGGGCGATCATCGTCTCCTTGTCGCCGGTCCAGGCGACCTGGGTGATGGCGGCGCGGATGGTCGTCATGCGGGACTCCTCTGGGTCACGAACCGGTGTAGTACTCGTCGGCGGTGTCGAGCGCCTCGTCCAACGCGGCGAGGCCCTCGCGCACCTCCTGCTCGGTGGCGGTGCACGGCGGCACCACGTGCAGCCGGTTGAAGTGGGTCATCGGCCACATGCCGCGCTGCTTGCAGGCTGCGGCGACGGCGTTCATCGGCGCCGCGGCGGCTCCACTCGCGTTGTAGGGCACCAAAGGCTCGCGCGTCTCGCGGTCGAGCACGAGCTCGACGGCCCAGAACACGCCGAGGCCGCGCACCTCGCCCACCGACGGGTGCCGGTCGGCGATCTTCGCGAGCTCGGGGCCGATGACGTCGGTGCCGAGCCGGCGCGCGTTGTCGATGACGCCCTCGTCCTTGAAGATCTCGATGGACGCGACGGCCGTGGCGCACGCGAGCGGGTGGCCGGAGTAGGTGAGCCCGCCGGGGTACGCGCGCTCCTGGAAGGTGGCGTTGATCGCGTCGTTGATGAGGACGCCGCCGAGCGGCACGTAGCCGGAGTTCACGCCCTTCGCGAAGCAGATGAGGTCGGGCACGACGCCCCAGTGGTCGACCGCGAACCACTCGCCGCAGCGGCCGAACCCGGCCATCACCTCGTCGGCGATCATCACGATGCCGAACTCGTCGCAGATCCCGCGCACGCCGGCGAGGTAGCCCGGCGGCGGCACCAGGATCCCGTTGGTGCCCACGACCGTCTCGAGGATGATCGCCGCGATCGTCGCCGCGCCCTCGACCATGATGACGTCGCGCAGGTGCTGCAACGCCCGTTGCGTCTCCTCCTCGGGCGTCGTCGAGTGGAACGCCGACCGGTACGGGTACGGCCCCCAGAAGTGGACGATGCCCGGCATCGCCGGCTCGGCGCCCCAGCGGCGCGGGTCGCCGGTCATGCTGATCGCGCCGGCCGTCGCGCCGTGGTAGCTGCGGTAGGCGGCGAGCACCTTGTGCCGCCCGGTGTGCAGCTTCGCCATGCGCAGCGCGTTCTCCGTCGCCTCGGCGCCGCCGTTGGTGAAGAAGACCCGGTCGAGGTCGCCCGGCGCCACCTCGCTGATGAGCCGCGCTGCCTCGCTGCGCGCGTCGTTGGCGAACGCCGGTGACACGGTGGTCATGCGGCCCGCGTACTCCTGCAGCGCCGCGATCAGCCGCGGGTGCTGGTAGCCGATGTTGACGTTCACCAGCTGCGAGCTGAAGTCGAGGTACCGCTTGCCCTCGTAGTCGGTGAAGTACGACCCCTGCGCCGACGCGATCGGCAGCGGATCGATGAGCGCCTGCGCCGACCACGAGTGGAAGACATGGGCCCGGTCGAGCTTGCGCACACTCGCCTCGTCGGCGGGGATGCCGGCCAGCGGGTTCGTCGATGGGTTGGTCACGGCGCGCTCCTAGCGGGTCCGGGGGAAGCCGAGGTCGATCACCGAGGTGGCCGGGTCCGGCCAGCGCGAGGTGACGACCTTGCCGCGGGTGTAGAAGGTGATGCCCTCGGGGCCGTACATGTGGGTGTCGCCGAACAGCGACGCCTTCCAGCCGCCGAAGGAGTAGTAGGCCACCGGCACCGGGATCGGCACGTTGATGCCGACCATGCCGACCTCGACGTCGAACTGGAACTGCCGGGCCGCCCCGCCGTCGCGGGTGAAGAGCGCGACGCCGTTGGCGAAGGTGTTCGCGTTGATGAGCCGCAGCGCCTCGTCGTAGGTCTGCGCGCGCACGACGCAGAGCACCGGGCCGAAGATCTCGTCGCGGTAGACCGACATCTCGGGCGTCACCTTGTCGAGCAGCGTGGTGCCGAGGAAGAAGCCGTCGGCGGGCACGTCCGCCTCGCGTCCGTCGACCACGACACTCGCGCCCGACTCTGCGCCGGCGGCGATGTAGCCCGCGACCTTGTCGCGGTGCTCGCGGGTGACGAGCGGGCCCATGTCGGAGTCCGGGTCGGCGCCGTTGCCGACCCGGAGCTTGGGGAGGCGGGCCGCGATCGCGTCCACCAGGCGGTCACCGACGTCGCCGACGGCGACCGCGACCGAGACGGCCATGCAGCGCTCGCCCGCGGCGCCGTAGGCGGCCGACACGGCGGCGTCGGCGGCCATGTCGATGTCCGCGTCGGGCAGCACGACCATGTGGTTCTTCGCGCCGCCGAGGGCCTGCACCCGCTTCCCGCTCGCGGTGCCGGTCTCGTAGATGTACTTCGCGATCGGGGTGGAACCGACGAAGCTGACGGCGGCGATGTCCGGGTGGCCGAGGATGGCGTCGACGGCCTCCTTGTCGCCGTGGACGACCGTGAAGACGCCGTCCGGCAGCCCGGCCTCCTTCCACGCCTCGGCCAGCCACAGCGACGACGACGGGTCCTTCTCGGACGGCTTGAGGACGAACGCGTTGCCGCAGGCGATCGCGTTGGCGGCCATCCAGAGCGGCACCATGGCGGGGAAGTTGAACGGGGTGATGCCGGCGACGACGCCGAGCGGCTGGCGGATGGAGTAGACGTCGACCCCGGACGCCGCCTGCTCGCTGAACCCGCCCTTGAGCAGCTGCGGCACGCCGCAGGCGAACTCGACGTTCTCGAGGGCCCGGGCGATCTCGCCGTGGGCGTCGCTGAGCACCTTGCCGTGCTCGGCCGTCACGATCTGCGCCAGCTCGTCGGCGCGGCCGTGCAGGATCTCGCGGAAGGCGAACAGCACCGCCGAGCGGCGGGAGAGCGACGCGGACCGCCACTCCGCAGCGGCCGCCTTCGCGCTCGCGACGGCGGCGTCGATCTCGGCGGCCGAGGCGAGGTCGACCTCACCGGTCTGCTCGCCCGTGGCCGGGTTGAAGACAGGGCCGGTCCGTCCCGAGGTGCCGGGCGCGCGGCGGCCGTCGATCCAGTGCTCGATGCGGTGAACCATGCGCGAAGGCTAGTCGGCGATCATGGCGCCGGTAACCGACGAAGTGTCTGGACGCGGACCGCATCATCCGACGCTCTGCCGGGTTGCGCGACGTACGATCCGTCGGGTGGAACTCCCCGCCCTGGCGACAGTGCTCGCCCTGCCCGCGCTGCAGGCGGGCGACCCGCAGGTGCGCGCGGGCGGCGAGGTGCTGGCCGAGCGGCCCGTGCGCTGGGTGCACGTCAGCGAGGTCAGCGACATCGCGCACCTGCTCGAGGGCGGCGAGCTGATCCTCACCACCGGCATCGCCCTGCCGTCGGACCCCGAGCAGTGGGCGACCTATGTCGGCGAGCTGCAGGCTGTGGGCGTGGCCGGCCTGGTCGTCGAGCTCGGCCGGCGCTTCCGCGCGGCGCTGCCGGACGAACTGGTCGCCGCCGCCGCCGATGTCGGGCTGCCACTCATCGAGTTGCGGCGCGAGACGCCGTTCGTGGCCGTCACGCAGGCCGTGCACACCCTCATCCTGGACGCGCGGATGCAGGAACTGGTCGCGTCCGAGGAGGCCCACCAGGCCTTCACCCGCCTCTCGGTCGCCGGGCACGGCCCGCAGCAGGTCGTCGACCTCGTGGCCGAGATGTCGCGACGGCCCGTCGTCTACGAGAACCTGGCCCACCAGGTGCTCGCCTACCACGCACCCGACGACGTGCTGGTCGGCTGGGAGGCCCGTTCGCGCGAGGCACAGGCCGAGGACGACCCGCACTGGCTCGCCGTCGGCGTCGCCGCGCCGGGCGGCGGCGAGTGGGGACGGTTGGTGCTCGTGGCCGACGCCGTACCGACGGCGCGTGAGCGCATGCTGCTCGAGCGGGGGGCGACGGCGCTCGTCATCAACCGGCTCACCGTGCGCGACCTCGACAGCCTCGAGCGTCAGACCCACCGCACGCTGCTCACCGCGCTGGTGCTCTCGAGCGACGCGGCGGGGGAGACGGCGGCGCGGGCGAAGGCGCTCGGCGTGCCGCTCGAACGCCGCCGGCTCACCGGCGTGGTCGTGCGCCTCGACGGCGACAACCTGCCCGCACTGCTGCGCGACGTCGCGAGCCAGGCGGTCGCCGCGCTGCGCGCGGCGAAGGTGCCCGCCCTGGTCGGGCTGCTCGACGACCAGCGGGTGGCCATGCTGCTGTCGCACGACCGCAGCGCCGACGTCGACGCGACGCTCGCCACGCTGAGCGCCCGCCTTCGTGCCGCGACCGACCGCCGCCCCGACGTCACCCTCGTCGTCGCCGCGGGCAGCACCGTCGCCGGAGTCGAGCGTGCCCACCACACGCTGCGTGAGGCGCGGCAGGTGGCCGACACGGCCGGCACCCTGCCGGGGGGTCGGCCGTACTACCGGCCACCGGACCTGCGGCTGCGGGGTCTGGTCTACGCGCTCGGCGACGAGCCACTGCTGCGCGACTACGTCGAGCGCGAGCTGGGCCAGTTGCTCGCGCACGACGCCACGCACGGCACCCGGCTGGTCGAGTTCCTCGAGGTGCTCTGTCGGCACGGTGCCAACAAGACGGCTGCGGCGGACGAGCTCTACATCTCGCGGGCTTCGCTCTACGACCGCATCACCAAGGTCGAGCGGGTGCTCGGCGTCGACCTCGGCGACCCCGAGGTCGTGCTGGGCCTGCACTTCGCGCTGCTCGCGCGTGGCACGCTGTTGGGTGCTCGGCAGGGTGAGGCAGCTGTGTCGCCCGTGCGCGAGGCGACGAGGTGACGTCCTGTCAGTCCCGACGATGCAGCGCGGCAGGGGGCAGGGACGGGTCGTTGTGCTCTGGGTGGTGGTGTGCCCGCGACGCACGGTCGGGGCATGACACCGGGTCCTCTCGTCCCGCCGACGGGCACGCGTTCGCGCCGGCCGAAGCTGCCACCGCGGTGGTTCGTCGTGGCGTTCTGGCGGGTGCATCGGGCGATCGTCCGGATGACGCGCGGACACCTCGGCCTGTGGCGCCCCGATCGGGGCGGGTGGGGCACGCTGTGGCTGACGACGACCGGTCGACGCAGCGGGCGGCCGAGGCGCGTCCTGGTCGGCTACTTCGCCGACGGCGACGCGCTGGTCACCATGGCGATGAACGGGTGGGGCGCGGGTGAACCGGCCTGGTGGCTGAACCTGCAGACCCACCCCGACGCGACCGCACAGACGCGCGACGGCAACTTCCGGGTGCGCGCGCGTCGTGCATGCGGCGCTGAGCGTGCTCGGTTGTGGGCGCGATGGGCCGACATCGACAAGGAGCTCGAGGCGTACGCCGCCCTGCGTGGCACGGAGACAGCCGTCGTCGTGCTCGAACCGCTGACCGTGCCTGCCACAACGGCCGATCGGTCGCGCGACTGAACCGCCGCGTCCGGAGGGGCGATCAGGCGGCCTCGGCCAGGACACCCGTCACGTCGAGCGCCCAGCGATGCGCGGCCCCGAGTGCGGCATCGACCTCGCGCCGCGAGATGCCTGACATCGGGGGGACGCGCGTGCCGGTCTGGCGGTGCACGACATCACGGACGAGGCGCGACAACGGCCGCACCGAGCCGAAGGCGGCGTCCCGCAGCTCGGTGGAGAGTTCGAGGGAGTCGGCGATCTCGTCCGCGGGGATCCGCAGCAGCTGCTCGAAGGACGAGACGACGCCGGCCGTGAAGCCGACCCGACCGGCTGACTCGTTCCACCGCTCGGCGGCCAGCAGCTCGCAGGCGCGGGCGCGGGCCAGGGTGCAGAGCACGAGGTCGCTCGCGCCGGTGTCGCCGGACTGGGTCATCAGCAGCGCCATCCACTGCTGCACGCGCCACTGCCCGGCGATGACGAGCGCGTCGCGGATCGAGGCGATCCGTCGCCGGGTCTCACCAGGGCGGCCGAGCGATGCCAACCGCATGATCTGGTAGGTCACCGTCGGCTCGGTCTGCAGCACCTCCTCGACCTCGTCGAAGTCGAGCGAGCCGCCCAGCAGCGATCCGACCGTGCGGAGTCGGCCGACGTTGGTGCTGCCGCCGCCGGCTCGCTCGACGTGTGCGGGACGCACCGCGGTGCCCTGGAACAGGTCGAACCCGAGGTCGCGGGCCAGTTGCAGGTCGGCGTCGGTCTCGAGGCCGTGTGCGAGCAGGGCGATGCCGTAGCTCTGACAGCGATCGACCACGGCACCTGCACCCGCGGCGGTGTGCCGTTGCAGGTCGACCCGCACCACCGAGGCGAGTTCCAGCAGGTGCTCGACACCGGGAACCCAATCGACCTCGTCGAGGGCGAGGCCGAGTTGGTCCTCCGCGAGCCGGCGACGCACCCCGTCGACCAGCTCGTCGTCGATGCCGAGCTGGGGCGGCATGACCAGGACGGAGCCGGCCGGGAGCGCCCCGGTGCCGTGGTGCCCGAGCAACGTCTCGCGTTCGGCGGCCAGGAACAGCGGTACTCCGCCGGCCAACGCGTCCAGGCCGTCGGCGATCGCATCGATCGCGGAGGCCACCGCGGACGGCGCGTCGCCGTCGCGGTGGCGGGGCGTCTCGGCCAGCAGCAACTCATGACCGACCAGTTCGCAGGCCGCGTCGAAGATCCCTGCCCTGCCGACGATGACATCGCTCGGCCAGTCAGCCGTCATGTGCGCTCCTCGGTCACACCCGACCGCGTCACCGCGGGTCTGCGTCGACACTCATCGACCGGCAGGTGGCGGAGCTGATGGGGCGATCGGGTGACCGACCGGTCAACCGGCCGGGCGCGCCGGACCATGCCCCAGTTCGGAGGGGATCGGACGAGCTTGGCCGGCGCGCCGTCATGCCGATGACGTAGCGGTTCTCATCGCGACCATGGGAGCGCCTGCTCATGCGGCGGAACGGTCGCTGCGCCTGGCATCATCCGACCCGTGAGTGACGACTCTCGCGTGCCAGTCTCCCTAGACGAAAGAGAGCGATGCTTTCTCCGGTCTGCCTTGCTGGATTGGGGCGGTCCCGCCAATCCAACGGACGCGCTTGCCGCAGCCATGGGCTTCACCAGCGCAGAGAGCCTATCCCGCGAAGCGTGGGCACTTTGGACACGGATCGAAGCAGGTGAGGCGCTCACCGTCGGCGAATGGAGGCAAGCCCTCCTGGCGGTCGAGGTCGTGTTCGCAAGCGATGTGGTCGGTTCCGGGCTCGACTGGCGGATCACGTCCGGCATCTCTGACGAGGAGTCCATAGCCATTCTCCGCGCACTCCAGCGCAAGTTGCCCAGGTGGCGCGGCAGCGTGCAGTTCACTACCGATGACGCCGGCAAGGTCACCATCTCTGAGCCCGAACGTCCCAACGCGTGACGACCTCTTATCGCGTTCTCGCGGCGGAGCGCGACCATGCCGCGTGTCGAGCAGGTTGGATCACCGAAGCACGACCGAAATTGTCGTACCCCTGTTCTAGTTTGCTGGTATGACTGATGCGGCGATCCTCGAGCGGTTCGAGGTGCTGCACAAGGCGATCGATGCGTTCGGTGAGTGCGCCGCCGGTGGCGGGTTCGGGCAGTTGAGCGATGACGAGTTCATCGACCTGGCCCGTGACCTGGAAGCGCTGCGGCGGTCGCTCGGGACGGTCGACGACGCCGTGGTCACCGACGTGGAGCGGCGCGAGTTGCCGCACAAGCAGCTGACCCGCACCACCGCGGGGTTCCTGTCCGCGTTGTGGCGCCTCACCGCCGGCGAGGCCAGGCAGCGGGTGACCGCCGCCCGGCAGTGCGGCCCGCGGGTCACGTTCTCCGGCGAACCGCTACCACCGCTGCGCCCACACCTCGCGCAGGCTCGCGCCGCCGGGGTGGTGACACCTGTGCAGGTGGCGCTGATCGTGAAGACCCTCGCCGACCTGCCGCCGCGGCTCACCCCGCACGAGCTGGACGAGGCCGAACGGTCGCTGGTGCAGGCCGCGCACGCGCTGCACCTGGCCGACCTGAAGATCGTGTGCGACAAGCTCGCCTGCTGCTACGACCAGGACGGCCCCGCACCCGACGACCAGGTGCAGCAGGCCCGCCGGTTCCTCGACGCCCGACCGCTCTCGGACGGGATGGTCGCCGGCTCCTACCGCCTCGCCGGGGTCGACGGGGCG
>NZ_JBQCEE010000125.1:0-3686 GCF_051960575.1 Jatrophihabitans sp. | reverse complement strand
GGCCGTGGCGAGCACGTGCACGGCTCAGTCCTCGGCCGCGGGGACGACGGCCAGCACGGACCGCAGGGCCGCCTCGAGGGCGCCGTCCGACTCGGCGGGGATGCACCGGAGGTCGACGAGGCAGCGTCCGCGCTCGACCCGGGCGACGACCGGCGGCTCCCCGAGCCGGAGGGGCTCGGCGCAGCCCGGGGGCAGCTCGACGGCGACGCCCGGCAGCGGCATACCGGGGGCGGCTCCCCCGCCGACGGCCCCGGCCACCTCGACGACCTGCCGGCCCAGGGCTGCGGCGAGGCGCTCGGTGCGGGCGCGCAGGGCCGCGGGCTCGGCGTGCAGGGTGGCGGCCACGGGCGGGAGGGGCCCGCGCAGCGTGGCCTCGAGCGCCGCGAGGGTCAGCTTGTCGACGCGCAGCGCGCGGGCCAGCGGGTGCCGCCGCAGCTGCTCGACGGCGGCGGCCTCGCCGAGCACGAGCCCGGCCTGGGGTCCGCCGAGCAGCTTGTCGCCGCTCGCCGTCACCAGCGCAGCGCCCGCGGCGACCGCCGAGGCGACGTCGGGCTCGTCCGGCAGCAGCGGATGCGGGGCGAGCAGGCCGCTGCCGGTGTCGACCACGACCGGCACACCCAGCCCGGCGAGGTCGCGCACGACGACAGAACTGGTGAACCCCTCGATCCGGAAGTTGCTCGGGTGCACCTTGAGGATGCAGCCGGTGTCCGGACCGATCGCGGCGGCGTAGTCGGCGAGCGTGACCCGGTTCGTGGTGCCGACCTCGCGCAGCCGCGCGCCGGTCGAGGTGATCAGGTCGGGCAGCCGGAATCCGTCGCCGATCTCGACGAGCTCGCCGCGGCTGATCACGACCTCGCGCCCGGCCGCGAGCGCGGTGGTAGCGAGCACCAGGGCGGCAGCGCCGTTGTTGACCACGAGCGCGGCGTCGGCACCCGGGACGGCGCGGGTGAGCGCAGCCAGGGCACCGCGGCCGCGCCGGGCCCGGCGGCCCGTCCCCAGGTCGTACTCGACATCGACGTAGCCGGCGGCCGCCGCGACCGCCTCACGAGCCGCGTCGCCGAGCGGGGCGCGACCGAGGTTCGTGTGCAGCACGACGCCGGTCGCGTTGATCACCGCCCGCAGCGCGGACGGCGGGTTGCCGAGCGCGGCGAGTACCTCGTCGGCGACGTCGTCCGGGGCAATGCGGCCGTCGCGGACGAGCTGCAGGCCGGCAGTGACGGCGCGCTTCACGCGCGCTCGTCCGAACCGTCGGGTCGCTTCGACGATGCGTGGATCGGCGAGGACGGCGTCGGTGCGCGGCACAAGGCGACGCGGGTCGGACACGGGGCCTCCCTACCTCGTGCAGCCGGCGAACGCGGAGGCGGACGGGAATCGAACCCGCCAAGCCGAGTTGCTCGGCTTCACCGGTTTTGAAGACCGGGAGGACCACCAGGTACCCATACGCCTCCGCTGATCACCGTACCGTTGGCTTGTGGCGGTTCGACTGACCCAGTACGCGCACGGCGGCGGCTGCGCCTGCAAGATCCCTCCCGGCGAACTCGAGGCGGTGGTTGCCGGCCTCGGCGGGCAGCGGAACGCGGACCTGCTGGTCGGTCTCGACGACGGCGACGACGGTGCGGTGGTCAGCATCGGCCCGGACACCGCAGTGATCAGCACCGCCGACTTCTTCACGCCGGTGGTCGACGATCCGTACGACTGGGGCCGGATCGCTGCAGCGAACGCGCTCTTGGACGTGTACGCGATGGGGGGCCGTCCGATCGTTGCGATCAACCTTGTCGGCTGGCCCAGGGACGTGCTGCCGAGCGAGCTGCTGACCGAGGTGCTGCGCGGCGGGTTCGACGTCGCGACGCTGGCGGGCTGCCCGGTCGGCGGCGGGCACAGCATCGACGATCCTGAGCCGAAGTACGGCATGGCGGTCACGGGTGTGGCCGCACCGGACCAGTTGATGCGCAACGACAGCGCGCGCGCCGGCTTGCCGCTGACGCTGACGAAGCCGCTCGGTCTGGGGGTCTTGAACAACCGGCACAAGGCGACGGGGGAGGTGTTCCCGCAGGCGGTCGAGACCATGGCCTCATTGAACGCCGATGCCGCGACGGCCGCCGTGGCGGCCGGAGTGCGCGCGGCGACGGACGTGACCGGGTTCGGGCTGCTCGGGCACCTGTACAAGATGATGCGCGCCTCGGGTGTCTCGGCGGTGCTCGACTCGGCCGCCGTCCCGTACCTGGACGCTGCCCGCGCGTCGGCCGCCGAGGGCTACATCAGCGGCGGCACCCGCCGCAATCTCGAGTGGGTGCGTCCGGGACTCGACGCGACGGTCGACGAGACCGAACTACTGCTGCTCGCGGACGCGCAGACCAGCGGTGGTCTGCTGATCGTGGGAGAGCTTCCCGGCGCCCCGGTGGTCGGCGAGATCGTTGCGCGCGGCGCGGCGATGATCTCGGTGCGTTGACTTCCGGCACACTGCCCGCATGGAGCCCGGCTGGTATCCCGACCCGTTCTCGAATGGTGTGCGGTGGTGGGACGGACGGGCCTGGTCCTCATACACGGCACCGTCCGCGCCGAGCTTCTACCGGCTTGATCCGCGCAAGGATCTCGACGACGAGCACGTAGCCGCCGGGCGCGCGTCCATCGCCGTCGTGCTCGCTGCCTTGATCGGCGCGGTCAACCAGTTCGTCGCGGCGGCCGTGTTCGGTGACTTCTTCCGCAAGTCGCTCGACGCGACGACCAACGCCGACGGGACGGTCACCGAACCCGCGATGCCATCTGGCTTCGCCTTCACCGAGCTGATCGGGATCGCGGTCTTCGTCGCGGAGATCTTCTTGATGATCTGGCTGTATCGCGCCGCGAAGTTCGCCCGCAACGCCGCGCTGCCGGCGCGCCGCGACCCGGTGTGGGCGGCGCTGGGCTTCTTCGTCCCGATCGTCAGCTTCTGGTTCCCGTACCAAGTGGCGGCCGACGCGTTCCCGCGCGCCGACCGCAACCGTGGCCTCGCCGGGTGGTGGTGGACGTGGTACCTGATCTCGAGCCTGTTCGTGATCGTTGTCGTGATCGCGGCCGGGTTCTCGACCACGGCCGGGGTGGTCGCGGCGGTGATCGGCGCGGGTGCGTATGCGCTGGCCGCGGTGTATGCCCGGCGGATGATCATGGCGATCGCCACCGCGCACGAGCAGCTGCTGGCCGCGTTCAGCTCGCAGTGAGATCGGTGGCGCGCGACCGCACGGGTCAATCGCCGGTCACGCCGTCGATGCACTCGCGCAGCAGGTCGGCGTGGCCGTTGTGGCGGGCGTACTCCTCGATCATGTGGAGGTAGATCCAACGCAGATCGATGGTCTCGCCGCGGCGCGTCACCAGTGTGTCGTCGAGGCTCTTTCCGGCGATGGCGGCGTCCGCTTCCGCGCACTCGGCGAGGTAGGCGGTGTAGTCGGCCTCGGCCTGCTGCGGATCGACGTCGTCGAAGTCGCCGTCCCGGTTGTCGGGGGAGTAGTAGATCGGCGGACGGTCGAGGCGAGCGAGACCGTGCAGGAACCAACTGCGTTCGACCTCCAACATGTGGCGGACGAGACCGAGCAGGCTCAGCGTCGACGGCGGGACCGCGCGCAGACATAACTGTTCGGCAGTGAGGCCGGCGCACTTGTGCACCAGCGTCTGGCGGTGGTAGTCGAGCCACTCTTGCAGTGCAGCGCGCT
>NZ_JBQCEE010000124.1:0-2430 GCF_051960575.1 Jatrophihabitans sp. | reverse complement strand
CGGCTCGGTGGTGCGCGCGGTTGCCGCGTGCCGACCGCGCGCCGTGGTAGTAAGCCCCCAGCCGAACGGGTAGAGCGGGGCGTAGTTTCGGTCGCCCACGTTGATCGGCTCCTGGTCGGCCGACCGCGGCCAGCTCTGCGACAGCTGCCCGCTGAAGCCGCGGTTGCCGAACAGCACGTCGGCGACGCCCTCACCCTCGGTGCCGGGCAGCCACGAGGCCACCAGGCCGTCGATCTCGGGCAGCTGCGAGGTGACGATCTGCGGGCGGCCCGACACGACGAGCACGACGCACTTCGGCAACGCCGAGCAGACCTTGTCGATCGCGTCCTGGTCGGACTGCTTGAGCTCCATCGTCTTCGGCTCGCGCGGCGTGTTGTGGTCGCTCGGGTCGTAGGCCCACCGCGGGCCGCCGACGTCGCCGTAGCCCTCGCTGTAGGGCGTCTCGCCGACGATCACCACACCGACGTCGTAGCCGGCGGTCGGCGCGGACGCGTCCTGGCTGTAGGTGATCGTCGCCCTCGGCGCCACCTGCCGCATGCCCTGCAGGATCGTGGTGCCCAAGGTGTGCGTCCCGCTCTGGCCCTGCCAGGTGATCGTCCAGCCGCCGGCCTGGTCACCGAGGTTGTCGGCGTTGCGGCCGGCAACGTAGATGCGCTCGTTCTTCCCCAGCGGCAGCACGTTGTGATCGTTCTTCAGCAGCACCTGCGACTCGGCCGCCGCCTGGCGGGCGATGGCCCGGTGCTGCGTGTCGCCGATCTCGTTGATGTGTGTGCGGTCGGCGTAGGGGTGCTCGAACAGCCCGAGGGCGAACTTCTCGGTGAGGATGCGCGTGACCGCGTCGTCGATGCGGGCCATCGACACGTGGCCGGCCTGCACCTCGTCGACGAGCGTCGTCTCGAAGTTCTCGAACTTGTTCGGCTCCATCGCCATGTCGCCACCCGCGTTGACGAAGGCGTCGACCTTCGCCGCGAACGTCGGCAGCGGGATCTGCTCGAGGCCGTTGTAGTCGCTGATGACGAAGCCGTCGAAGCCGAGCTTGTCCTTGAGCCAGCCCTGCAGCAACGCTGCGTCCGCGTGCATCTTCACCGGGTTGCCGAGGCCGTCGTTCGTGAAGTCCACGGACGAGTACGACGGCATGATCGACCCGACGTGGTGCTGCTTCACGGCAGGCACGTACGGCGCGAGGTCGATGCGGTCGAAGTGCGCGCGGCTGACCTGCGTGATGCCCTGGTCGATCGGGTAGTTGCTGCTGTGCGCCCCGGCGGCGTCGCGCCCGCTGCCGTAGGTGGTGTCGCCGTCACCGGCGAAGTGCTTGGCGGTGGCGAGCACATGGTCGGGCTTGCTGAGATCGCTCGGCCGCGTGCCCTGGAAGCCGTCGATCGAGGTCTCCATCGCCTCGACGAGCGCCGGGTCCTCGCCGAAGCTCTCGTAGGTGCGTCCCCACCGGTCGTCGCGGGCGACGCAGAGGCACGGCGCGAAGACCCAGGGAATGCCCGTGGCGCGTGTCTCGGTGGCGACCATGTGCTCGCTCTGCTCGACCAGCTTCGGGTCGCGCGTCGAGCCGAGGCCGACGTTGTGGGGGATGAGCGTGGCGCCATAGAGGTTGCCGTGCCCGTGCACCGAGTCGATGCCGTAGATCAGCGGGATGTGCAGCCGCGTCTTCAGCGCGTACGACTGGTACGCGTCGATCATGTCGGCCCACGCCTGCGGGTCGTTCGTCGCCGGTGTCGAGCCGCCGCCCGAGAGCAGCGAGCCGAGGTTGTCGGTGGTGATCTTGTCGCGGCTGGTGTCGACGGCGCCGCGCTCGGCCTGCGTCATCTGCCCGACCTTCTCGGCGAGGGTCATGCGGCCGAGCAGGTCGCGCACGCGGGCGGCGATCGGCAGCTTCGCGTCCAGGTAGGCCGGACGCGCCGCGGCCGGATGGCCCTTGGCGGTCGGATGGTGCGTCGGCCCGGCGTCGGCGGTGGGGGCGGTGGTGATCGAGACGGCGAGGGCGCCGGTGATGCCGATGGCGCCGAGGCGGACCGCGCGGCGGGCCCGCCGGCGGTGCTGCGGTGGTGCAGCGTGAGGCATGGATCCTCCTGGGGAGATCTCCGCCGGTCGTTTGGGCGGGATGTCCGAATGCTGACCCCGCGGCTGTGAATCGGACAAGAGGGACGTTACGGTCGAATTACTCCAGTGACCGGACGAAAGGACGGATGTGACCGCCGTCGACCGCCGCCCCGGCATGAGCCGTCATGCCAGGTCGCGGCAGCGGGTGCTCGACGCCGTGCGGCGGGAGGGTTCGGCCACGCGTGCCGACGTGCAGCGGCTGACCGGGCTCTCGCGCAGCGCGGTCGCCGACGTCGTCGCCGACCTGCTGGCGTCCGAGCGGCTGCTCGAGCAGCGGCCGCCCGGGCCGAGCGTCGCGCGCGGCCGGTCGGCCGGCGT
>NZ_JBQCEE010000123.1:0-9622 GCF_051960575.1 Jatrophihabitans sp. | reverse complement strand
GAACTCGACCCGCCTGCCGGCGGGGCCGCGCCGCGGCGCCGGGCTCTTCGCGCGAGCGCTCATCGCCTGGTGGTCACCTTCTCAAACAACACAACGGCGCCCACCCCCGTCGGGGGCGGGCGCCGGTCGGAGAGCTACTTGGTGGGGCGCTGCCGCTTGCCGTAGCGCTTCTCGAACTTGTCGACGCGGCCGCCGACGTCCATGATCTTCTGCTTGCCCGTGTAGAACGGGTGGCAGGCCGAGCAGACGTCGGCGTGCAGGACGCCGCCCTTGGCGGTGCTGCGGGTGGTGAACGTGTTGCCGCAGGAGCAGGTCACCTGGGTCTCCACGTACTCCGGGTGGATGCCGTTCTTCATGAAGCTGGATCCCTTCACAGAGCCGCCGGGTCCTCGGATCGTGCTGGAAATGCAGAGGTGAACCGGAGGCGGGTTGCTGTCGGCAGCTGCCGACGTACCCGACAACGGTACCGGACCCCCCGGCATTCCCCCTATGCGCGCGGGGCGAGGGCGACGCTGTAGCCGTAGATGTCGAGGCTGTAGGGCAGCCGTTTCGCGGGGTCGAGCGTCACGCCCTGCAGCCGCGGCTCGGCGCGCTGCAGCAGCCGGCCGACGAGCGCCTGGCCGAGGAAGATCGACAGCCCGGCCCCCGGGCAGCCCTGCGGGCCATGGCTGAAGAAGTTGAACAGCCAGTTCTCGGACGCGTCCCCCGAGGCCCACTCCCCCGGCGCGAACCGGTCGGCGTACTCGACCAGGTCGCGGCGGCGGTGGTTGAACACGTTGTAGATGAAGACCTGCCGGCCGGCCGGCAGCACGCCGCCGCCGGGGAAGGTGACCTCCTCGGTGGTGACCCGCCCGAACAGGGCCGTCGTGGGCCAGAGCCGCATCGCCTCCTGCAGGCAGCCGGCGAGGTAGGTCTGCGCGGCGACGACGGCCGGATCGGTGAGGTCGCCGTCGCCGAGCGCGTGCCGCACCTCGCGCAGCTGCTCGGGGTGGCTCGCCAGCAGCGCGAGCGCGCGGTACAGGTTCGCGGGCAGCGTGTCGCCCATGGCGAACAACCAGTGCACGACCTGGCCGGCCACGTTCGTCCGGTCGTCCGAGGGCGCGTCCGCGATGAGCGCGCACAGGCTGCCCGGCTCGGCGCGGTCGACGTGGGCCTGCACCTTGGCCATGAACGCCGCGAGGTTCGGGGCGGGCGTGCCCGGCATCTTGTTGCCGGCGGCCATGAGCGCGGCGAGGTCGTCGGTGAGCTGCTGGTCGTCGGTCGCCGCGTCACCGAAGACCACCCGGCGGGTGATCCGCTGGAAGGCAGCGTTGATCGCGTCCCAGGTGACGGTGCGGGCGCTGACGAGGGCGTCCGCCTCGGCCACGGCCACGGCCGCGAAGTCCGGCGCGAGCCGGTGCAGCGGCGAGCCGGTGTCGAGCACGGCCTCGGCGAAACGCCGCCGGTTGGCCCACAGGTCACCGCGCGAGATCGTCAGCGCGTCGGGCTGGAACGCCGCCATGCCCTTGTGCTTCGCAGCCGGGTCGGACGCGAACGGGCTGGGCGAGTGGCCGAGCACGAACTCGAGGTCCTCCGGCGTGTGCACCAGCACCGCGTCGTCGGTGCCGACCTTGAGCGCGATGGGTGCCGCCCCGGCGCGGTCGACCATGCCCTGCACCAGCTGGTGGCCGAACTGGTCGGCGTGCGCCTTCGCCGCGACCCGCACCGGCAGCACCCGCTTGCTGAACAGGCCCTGGATCACGCCCGGCACGGCGATCTGGGCGGTGAACCGGATGCTGTCGATCAGCGACGCCTGCGGGAAGTCGGTCATCCGGACAGCCTCGCAGAGACGCCGACGGCGCGCAGCGCGACCCCGGAGCGACGGGGGCCGCGGCTGCGCGCCGCAGGACGGATTGCTGCTCGGACTACTGCTTGGCGAACGACGGCGCCGACGAGGCCGTACCCGGCGTCGGGGTCGCGTCGCCGAGCCGCTCCTGCGTCTCGGGGTGGAAGGCGTGCTCCTCACCGGTGCGGACGTCGATCGTCAGCGTCTCGCCGATGCGCGGCGGCACCCGGCCGTCGAAGCGCACGACATACGGCGCGGCGGAGGCGTCGTCGCCGGGCAGCTTGCCGTGCACGTAGGCGTCGGCGCCGAGTTCCTCGACCAGCAGCACCTCGATCTTGAGACCGTTGGCCGTCTCGTCCTGGGTGTGCGTCTCGGCGCTGCGGGTGAACGACTCGGGCCGCACGCCGAGGATGATCTCCTTGAGGTTCTGGGCGGCCGCGGCGTCCAGTACGTCCTTCGACAGCGGCAGCACGATGTTGCCGAGTCGCGCGCCGCCACCGGTGAGCTCGGCCTTGCGCAGGTTCATCGCGGGCGAGCCGATGAAGCCGGCGACGAAGGCGTTGGTCGGGCGGTCGTAGAGGTTGCGCGGCGTGTCGACCTGCTGCAGGAAGCCGCCCTCCTTGAGGATCGCCACCCGGTGCCCCATCGTCATGGCCTCGACCTGGTCGTGGGTCACGTAGAGCGTCGTGGTGCCGAGCCGGGCCTGCAGCTGTGCGATGTTCGAGCGGGTCTCCACGCGCAGCTTGGCGTCGAGGTTCGACAGCGGCTCGTCCATCAGGAACACCGCGGGCGAGCGGACGATGGCACGACCCATCGCGACACGCTGGCGCTGACCGCCGGAGAGCGCCTTCGGCTTGCGGTCGAGGTACTCCTCGAGGTTCAGCAGCTTGGCCGCCTCGCGCACCTTCGCCGTCCGCTCCTCCTTCGAGACGCCGGCGAGCTTCAGCGCGAAGCCCATGTTCTCGGCGACGCTCATGTGCGGGTAGAGCGCGTAGCTCTGGAAGACCATCGCGATGTCGCGGTCCTTGGGCGGCAACTGCGCCACGTCGCGACCGTCGATGCGGATCTCGCCCTGGCTGACCGGCTCGAGGCCGGCGAGCATGCGCAGGGCGGTGGACTTGCCCGAACCCGACGGCCCGACGAGCACCATGAACTCGCCGTCCTTGATGTCGAGGTTCAGGTCGTTGATCGACGGCTTCGGGTTGCCCGGGTACTGGCAGTAGGCGTTGACGTACTTCACTTCGGCCACAGCGGACTCCGTTTCGACCGGGGGGTGATCGCGCCGGGTACGGACGCCGCCTGGTGCGACGTCTCACGGATTTCCGCCGCCGGACGTCCTCCGCTCCCCGGTCAGCTGGAGCGGTGCCCGACGACGGCATGGCGATCGTGGGTGGTGCACGGTGCTGCGGGCGGGGTGATCGTGACCGGCACGGCCCCCGCCGTTCGGTCACGGCAGGCGCATCACCCCTTCACCGAGCCCGCGAGCAGACCGCGGACGAAGTAGCGCTGCAGGGAGATGAACACGACCAGCGGGATCGCGATCGACACGAACGCCGCAGCCGGCAGCAGCTCGCCGCCGGCGCCGGAGGTGCCGTTCTGCAGGTTGTTGATCGACACCGTGATCGGCGAGATCGACGGGTTCGAGCCCGACATCACGATGCCGACGAACAGGTCGTTCCAGACCCAGAGGAACTGGAAGATGCCGAACGCGGCGAGCGCGGGACGCAGCAGCGGCAGCATGATGGTGCGGAAGATCTGGCCGTGGCTCGCGCCGTCGATGCGCGCTGCCTCGAGCAGGTCACGCGGGATCTCGGACATGAAGTTGTGCATGAGGAAGATCGCGAGCGGCAGCGCGAAGCACGCGTGCGCCAACCAGATCGCGGCCACCGTGCCGGCGAAGCCGAACTCCGGGATGATCGTCACGCTGCCGATGTGGGCGCCGTGGACGACGAAGCGCAGCAGCGGCACGACGGCCACCTGCAGCGGCACGACCTGCAGCGCGAAGATCGCAATGTAGATCCAGTCGCGTCCCCGGAAGTCGATCCAGACCAGCGCGTAGGCCGCCATCGAGGCCACGGCGATCGGGATGAGCGACGCCGGGATCACGATGACGATCGAGTTCACGAGATTCGACAGGATGTTCTGGCTGCCCGACAGCACGTGTCGGTAGTTGTCGAAGGTGAACCCGTTGAAGTGCCACCAGCCCGAGGAGTCCTGCGCCTGCTTGCTGCGGAAGGACTGCACGAACAGGCCGAGGGTCGGGATGGTCCACAGCACGCCGATCACGAGCGCGACGACCGAAGCGACCGGGTTGGTCAGCCCCTTGCGCACCCGGCCGGCCTGGCCCAGCGTCGGGACGGTGGCGTCGGGGTCCGGCGTGGCCGGGGCGCCGCCGGTGGGCGTCAGGACGGTGGTCATCGAGAGCACTCCCCGCTCAGGTCGGTCGCGGACGCGGTGACGGGGCCGGCGCTCATCGGGCCGCCCGCTGCTTGGTCATCTGCCGCACCTGATAGGCGACGAAGGGGATGACCAGGACGAAGATCATCATGGCGAGCGCGGCCGACCGGTGGTCCTGGATCGGCGAACCGCCGCCGGACGAGATGCCGGCGAGCAGCGACTCCTTGTACATCTCGTTGGCCAGCGTGCTGCCGTTGTAGCGGTCGGCGCCGAAGGCGCGGATGAGGTCGAAGACCTTCAGCGTCGCGACCGAGATGGTCACCAGCACGACGACGATAGTCGGCCGGATCGAGGGGATGACGACCCGGCGGAAGGCCTGGCCGTTCGTCGCACCGTCGATCTTGGCGGCCTCGCTCAACTCGGCGGGCACGGCCTTGATCGCGGCGCTGAGGACGACGGTGGCGAACCCGGCCTGGATCCAGACCATCACCACGATCATCATCAGGGTCAGCGGGAAACCACCGGTGGTCGGGAAGTTCAGCGGCCCGAGGCCGAACCACTTCAGCACGACGTTGACGAGCCCGGACGGGCCGTTCTGCGACGGCTGCTGGTACATGAGGCCCCAGATGACCGCCGCGCCGACGAACGAGATCGCCGTCGGCAGGAAGACCAGCGCCTTCGCGACGGCCTCGCCGCGGATCTTGTCGATCGCGTAGGCGTAGCCGAGGCCGATCGCGGTCGCCGCGACCGGCGCGATCAGCGTCCAGAGGATGGTGTTGCGGAACGCCTCGAGCGCGGTGCTGTCGGTGAAGATCCACTTGAAGTGGGCGAAGTTGTTCCACGAACCGCCGGAACTGACCACGCAGCGCTTCGGCAACTGGGGCAGCGGCACACACCCGGGACGGTCGACCTCACCGGAGGTCAGCGACGAGACCATCGTCGTGATGATCGGGCCGACCAGGCCGACGCAGAGCAGCACGATCGCCGGCAGCAGGAACAGGAACGCCTGGATCTTCTCGCGACCGGTGCGCGGTGCACGGTCGACCAGCAACAGCACGATCCCCATGACGGCGAAGAACAGGATCACCATCAGGATCGCGAAGCCGAACTTGCCCCACGCGGAGGTCGAGTGGGCCAGATCGTGCAACCAGCTCACGACATCACTTCCCGGTCCGGTCGGTCGAACGAGATCGGTGGGCCGGCCGGCCCCGTGCACCGGGACCGGCCGACCCGCCGAATGGACTACCTCGGAGCTACCGTCTTACTCGCTCCGGCTCACTTGGGCCAGGACTGCTCGATGTTGTCGAGCGCCTGCTGGTCGCTGACGTTGCCCAGGATCCACTGGGTCATCTGCGTCCAGAACGAGCCGGTGCCGACCTCGGCCGGCATGGCGTCCGAACCGTCGAAGCGGGCGTTGGACGACGGGTCGGTGAGGATGTCGACCGACAGCTTGTCGATCGGGTCCTTGAACACCGACTTGTCGACGGCCTTGTTCGCCGTGGCCCAACCGGACGTGCCGGCCTGCGAGTTCAGCGTCGCCTTGCGGGTGGCCCAGTCGCCGCTCGCCAGGTAGAGCTGCACGGCCTGCGTCGGGGCGCTGTCGCTGAAGGCGCCGACGAACTCGCCACCGACCTCGACGACCTTGCCGAACTTGTCGTTGAAGGTCGGCTCGTAGAAGGCGAAGACGTCGCCGTCCTGCGCGACCTTGATGCCCTTGTCCCAGTTGGCCGCGTAGAAGTTGGCCTGGGCGTGGAAGACGCACTTGCCGGTCTCGATCGGCAGGCCGCCCTTCTGGAACGCCGTCGTCGCGATCGACTTGACGTCACCGATGCCCGCGTTCACGTAGGCCGGGTTCTTGACGATGCTGCCGACCTTCTTGAGCACGTCCAGGACCTTGGGGTCGTTGAACGGGATCTTGTGGCTGACCCACTGGTCGTACACGTCCGGGCCGTACATCCGGAGCATGAACTCTTCCATCCAGTCCGTGAGCACCCAGCCGGTCGCGTCACCGGACTCGATGCCGAGGCACCACGGCTTGTGACCGTCCTTGACGGCCTTGTCCGTGAGGGCCTGCAGCTGGTCCCAGGTCGTCGGGACGGTGTAGCCCCACTGCTTGAAGTACTTCGGCGAGTACCAGATGAGCGACTTCAGGTTCGCGCCGAGCGGAGCACCGAAGAAGACCTTGTCGACCGTGCCGTAGCCGATCCAGGACGGCGCCCAGTTGGTCTGGGCCTCCTTGAGCAGGTCGGCGGTGGCTGGCTTGAGCTGGCCGCCGCTGGCGAACTTCTGCAGCAGACCCGGCTGCGGGAAGAACGCGAGGTCGGGGGCGTTGCCACCCTGCACCTTCGTCTTCAGCGCGCCCTCGAAGTCCTTCGTGCCCTGGTACTGGATCGAGATGCCGGTGCACTTCTCGAACTGCTTGACCGAGTCGATGTGGTACTGCAGCTCGGGGTTGGTGATCGAGGTGTAGATCGTCACCGTCTGACCCGAGTACTTGCCGTACTTGCCGAAGTCGGCGCAGTCACCGGTCATGGTGACCGGCTTGATGTTGTTCTTCGACACCGCGGAGGTGTCGACACCGCCGCCGCCGCCGTTCGCGCTCGACCCGCCGCCGGTCGGCGTCGTGCTGCCGCCGCCGCCGCCACCGCCGTTGCTGCCACTGCTGCTGCACGCCGACAGCGCGGTCGTCGCGACCGCCAGCGCCGCAATGCTGATCTTCCACCGCATGGACTGACCCCGTCTCTCCTCAAGTCTTCTGTAAACGCTTGAGACGGTCGCACGATGTCACAGGTCACACCCGGATTGGAAGGGGACACCCCACACGCGTTGCGAAAAGGTTACGAGGCTTGTTCGGACGAGCAACGAACAAACACCCGGTCCCCCGCGCGAGGCGGGGAACCGGGTGTCCGGTGCAGTTCGGGCGCCACCTGAACAGGTTCCCGGACGGCTCGCCGCACAGGTTCCCGCACAATTTCGCCGGGTTCGGGACGGGCTACTCCTGCCCCGGCGTCGTCTTGGCGATGGTCATCAGGAACTCGTAGTTCGTGCGGGTCTTGCGCAACCGGTCCATCAGCAGGTCGATCGCCTGCTGGGGGTCGAGGGCGTGGAGCACCCGCCGCAGCTTGATCGTCACCGCGAGCTCGTCGGGGCTGAGCAGCAGCTCCTCCTTGCGCGTCGAGCTCTGGTCGACGTCGACGGCCGGGAAGATGCGCTTGTCGGCGATGTCGCGCCGCAGCCGCAGCTCGGCGTTGCCGGTGCCCTTGAACTCCTCGAAGATCACCGTGTCACCGGCCGAACCGGTCTCGACCAGCGCCGTGGCGATGATGGTGAGCGAGCCGCCGTTCTCGATGTTGCGCGCGGCGCCCAGGAAGCGCTTCGGCGGGTAGAGCGCGGTCGAGTCGACACCGCCGGACAGGATGCGGCCGGACGCCGGCGCGGCGAGGTTGTAGGCCCGGCCGAGGCGGGTGATCGAGTCGAGCAGCACGACGACGTCGTGGCCCATCTCGACCAGCCGCTTGGCCCGCTCGATCGACAGCTCGGCCACCATCGTGTGGTCCTGCGGGCGCCGGTCGAAGGTCGAGGCGATGACCTCACCCTTCACCGAGCGCTGCATGTCGGTGACTTCCTCGGGCCGCTCGTCCACAAGGACGACCATGAGGGGGCACTCGGGGTTGTTCTTGGTGATCGCGTTGGCGATGGCCTGGAGGATCATCGTCTTGCCGGCCTTCGGCGGCGACACGATCAGGCCGCGCTGGCCCTTGCCGAGTGGCGCGACGAGGTCGATGACGCGCGTGGTGTAGTCGTTGGGCTCCGTCTCCAGGCGCAGCCGCTCCTGCGGATACAGCGGGATCAGCTTGTTGAAGTCAGGCCGCTTCTTTGCGTCTTCCGGGTCGATGCCGTTGACAGTGTCGAGCCGCACGAGCGCGTTGAACTTCTCGCGCCGCTCGCCTTCGCGCGGCTGGCGAATCATGCCGGTGACTGCGTCACCCTTGCGCAGCCCGTATCGGCGTACCTGGGACAGCGAGACGTAGACGTCGTCGGGGCTCGAGAGGTAGCCGCTGGTGCGGACGAAGGCGTAGTTGTCGAGGATGTCGATGATTCCGCCGACCGGGACGAGGACATCGTCCTCGGCGATGATCGGCTCGGAGTCACCGAAGCGGTCGCGGCCACCGCGACCACGGTTGCGCTCGCGGAACCGGCCCCGGCGGGAGCGGTTCGACCCGAACTCGTCGTCACCGTCTCGGCGCTGATCAGCACCGCCATCGCGATCGCCCTGGCCACCCTGGCCTTGGTTGTTGTTCTGGTTGTTCTGCCGGTTCTGGCCGCCGCCTTGGCGGTTGCCCTGCTGCCGGTTGCCCTGCGAACGATCGCCTTGCTGGCGTTCGCGGTTGCGGTCGTCGCGCTCATCGATGCTGCGCTCGTCGCGCTCGTCGCGCTCGTCGAAGCCGCGGTCGTCCCGGTTCTCGCGCGGCGCGCGCTCGTCGGAGCTGCGCTGCTCTCGCGAGTCGGAGCGGTCGCGCTCCGCGCGCACATCTGCAGAGCGCTCCGCGCGCAAATCTGCAGAGTCGGTGTCAGCCGAAGCCGATCCACCGGAACGCGAGCCGCCGCTCTGCTTCGCCTGGATCGCCTCGATCAGCTCGCCCTTGCGCATCTTGGCGGTGCCGGTGATGCCGAGGTCGCCTGCGAGCGTTTGCAGCTCGGGCAGCAGCATCCCGGACAGCCCCTTGGGGCGGCCGCTACCGGATCCGTTGGCGCTCGCCGCATCGTTGGTCGGCGTAGCGGTGGTCTAAACGTCGTGAGTTTCTCTCACTTACGTTCCTTCCTTATTTCTTACGGTGCGGCCGGTCCTGCCGGCGGGAGCACAGGAACCCACCTATGCGGCGGGAGCTTGTTTTTGAGCCGATCCCGGGCTGGTCTCGCGCGCCCCTAGGGGGCGGGGAAGCTGCGGATCAAAGGACGGCAATGAGACTTTGTGAGGCTCGCTACCGGAATCGTTGACTCGCTGCAGAGCGGAAACCTCGCCCCGATGGGGCGGCTATCGCTTACACAGCGTAGACGTCGCCGTCCATTCCTGCCAACAAAGGTGGGATTCGGTGTATTCCGCGTGTCTTACAGCGGGGCGAGGTGGGCGCCCTTGCGGTCTATCTCGAGTGGCAGGGCGCTCCAGCCGCGGCGGGCGAAGGTCACGGCTCGGTCACGGCTGTCTGTCGTGGTGAGCGCCAGCACCGTGGGGCCCGCGCCTGAGACGACCGCCGGGATGCCCGCGTCCCGAAGCTCGGCAACCAACGCGGCGGTCTTCGGCATCGCGGGTGCGCGATACGGCTGATGCAGCTTGTCCTCAGTCGCACCGAGAAGATCTTCGGGATGCGAGCGCAATGCCTCGACGAGCAGCGCGGCACG
>NZ_JBQCEE010000122.1:0-2366 GCF_051960575.1 Jatrophihabitans sp. | reverse complement strand
GGCTGCCCGGCGATGCGCGAGATCACCAGCGACCTCACGCATCGGTTGCGCCGGGCGGGGTACCGCGAGGTGCGCGTGCGACAGCAGCTCACGCCGGCGTGGACCAGCGACTGGATCACCGAGCAGGGTCGCGCGAAGCTCGCCGCGGCTGGCATCGCGCCGCCGCATGCAGCACCTGCGCGGACCGGCCCGGTGCCGCTCACGCTGACGACGCGAGCGCAGCTCACCTGCCCGCGCTGCGGATCCGAGCGCACCAGCGAGACTGCCCGGTTCAGCGGCACTGCGTGCAAGTCGTTGCACCGCTGCGCCGATTGCGGCGAGCCGTTCGAGTCGGTCAAGGCGATCTGATGCCGACAACGTTTCGCCGGCTCACGGTGGCCCGCGTCGATCGGCTGACCGACGACTCCGCCGCCGTGACGGTCAGGGTCCCTGATGATCTGCGGGATGAGTTCGCGTTCGCACCGGGACAGTCGCTGACGCTCAAGCGCGGTGCCGAGCGGCGCTCGTACTCGATCTGCGCCGGGGTCGGCCGTCCGCCGCGGATCGGCGTGCGCGAGGTGCCGGGCGGCGCGCTTTCCGGCTGGCTGGTGCGTGATCTGCGCCCCGGGGACGTGCTCGAGGTGCAGCCGCCGAGCGGCTCGTTCTCACCCGACCTGCGCACGCCGGGTCACCACGTGCTCATCGCGGCCGGCTCGGGCATCACGCCGATGCTCTCGATCGCGGCGTCCGTCCTCGCCGCCCACGAGGAATCGACCGTGACGCTGTTCTACGGCAACCGCCGCACCGACTCGGTGATGTTCGCCGACGAGGTCGCCGACCTCAAGGACGCCTACCCGGCCCGGATGCGGCTGGTGCACGTGCTCAGCCGCGAGCCGCAGGAGGTCGAGCTGTTCACCGGCCGCCTCGACGCCGCCAAGCTGCGCACGCTGCTGCCGGTCACCGTCGATGTCGCCGGCGTCGACCACTGGTGGTTGTGCGGGCCGTTCGGCATGGTCACCGATGCGATCGAGGTGCTGGGCGAGCTCGGTGTCGAGCGCAGCAGGATCCACCGCGAGCTGTTCTACGTCGAGCCCGACCCGCCCGCCGAGGTGCACCATGTCGACGCACCCCCGGGCCCCGGCGCCGAGGTCACGGTCGTGCTGGACGGGCGCAGCAGCACCGTCACCGTGGCGCCCGGCACGCCGATCCTCGACGCGGCGCAGAAGTTCCGTCCGGATCTGCCGTTCGCCTGCAAGGGCGGTGTGTGCGGCACGTGCCGGGCGCTCGTGAGGCACGGCGAGGTGACCATGCGGCGCAACTTCGCCCTCGAGGACGACGAGGTCGAGGCCGGTTACGTGCTCACCTGCCAGGCACTGCCGACCAGCGACACGGTCACCGTCGACTACGACGCCTAGTAGGGCGTGGCGTGCGCCAGCGTCCTGCGGAGTGCACGCGTTCGCAACTGAGCGGTCTTGCGCAAGCCGGTTCGAGCGGCCACCGTGAGCGACATGCAGGATCGCACTCCCCGTCCCGAAGATCTCGATCCGATCGAACGTGCCTCCGTCGACGAACTGCGCGCGCTGCAGCTCGACCGGATGCGCTGGTCGCTGCACCATGCCTACGAGAACGTGCCGCACTACCGCGCGGCGTTCGAGGCGGCCGGCGTGCATCCCGACGACTGCAAGGCGCTCGAAGACCTCGCGCGATTCCCGTTCACGACCAAGGCGGACCTGCGCGAGAACTACCCGTTCGGCATGTTCGCCGTCCCACGGGAGCAGGTGTCGCGGATCCACGCGAGCAGCGGCACCACCGGCCGTCCCACTGTCGTCGGTTACACCGCCGAGGACATCCGCACCTGGGCCGCGGTGATGGAGCGCTCGATCCGGGCGATCGGCGGTCGGCCGGAGGACCACGTGCACATCGCCTACGGGTACGGGCTGTTCACCGGCGGGCTGGGCGCGCACTACGGCGCCGAGGCGCTGGGGTGCACGGTGATCCCGGTGTCCGGCGGGATGACTGAACGGCAGGTCACCCTGATCCGCGACTTCGAGCCGGACGTGATCATGGTGACGCCGTCCTACCTGCGGGCCATCGTCGACGAGATGGAGCGGCAGGGTCTGGACCCGCGCACCACCAGCCTGCAGGTCGGCATCTTCGGCGCCGAGCCGTGGACCAACGACATGCGCGTGGAGATGGAGCAGCGCCTGGACATGCACGCCGTCGACATCTACGGCCTGTCCGAGGTCATGGGCCCGGGGGTCGCGCAGGAGGCGGCGACGACCAAGGACGGCCTGCACGTCTGGGAGGACCACTTCTACCCCGAGGTCATCGACCCGGTCACCGAGGAGGTGCTGCCCGACGGCGAGCTCGGCGAGCTCGTCTTCACC
>NZ_JBQCEE010000121.1:0-41592 GCF_051960575.1 Jatrophihabitans sp. | reverse complement strand
GCCCCCCGGCGGGCGGGTGCGGGGGGGTGGCCGGCGCGGGCAACTTACCCCCCCCGGGGCCCCCCCCCCCGACGGCGACCTCTGGACGTTGGACGCTGCCTCAGTCGAGCGGGGCGAGGCTGTAGCTGTAGACCTCGGTGCACCCGTTGTCGTCGGTGAACGTCCGCTTGCCCGTGATGGTGCCGGACGTGTCACGCACGATGCGCTCACCGTCGAACTGCTCGCCCGCGTCGACGCGGGTCACGTGCCGCACGACCTCGCTGCCGCACGTCGCGGTGTCCTCGATGGCGCCGAGGCCGCCCCAGTCGAGGCCGTAGGTGTGCGGCCCCGGCAGGAAGTGCGCGATGAGGTCGAGGTCCCGGTCGGTCATCGAGCCGCTGGCCTCGACGGTGCAGGAGCCGCCATTGGCGGTCGGGTACGAGCCCTTCGTCGACCACTGGCCGCTGCGTGCCGCGATGTCGTCGGTGTAGACGACGATGCCGTTGTCGTGCGCCTCGAGGTGCAGCGTGGTCGCCATCGTCCACTCGGTCGTCTCGACCGTGCCGTAACCGTCCCGGGAGGTGGAGGTGCCGCGCAGCGTCGCCCGCCATCCGGCCGGCAGGTCGGTCTCATGACACGAGACCATCACCTCGGCCTCGCAGATATCGGGATCGCTCGGGGTGTTGGCGTACGTACCGGGTGCACCGCCGTTGCACTGATCGGACCCGCCCTCGCCGTAGCAATGGTCGATGCCGGCGCCACCGTCGAGCCAGTCGTTGCCCGCGCCGCCGTCCATGACGTCGTTGCCGTCGTCGCCCTCGACGTTGTCGTTGCCCCCGCGGGCGTCGATGCGGTCGTTGCCCGCCCCGCCGCTGATGAGGTCGTTGAACGGCGAGCCGGTGATACGGTCGTCGCCGTCGTCGCCCGCCAGCACCGCGCGCACCGACGCGGTGAGGACGTCGTTGCCGGCGTCGCCGTCGAGCTCCGTGCCGGCGGCGGAGGTCGAGAGGCGGTCGTTGCCGCCGTCGCCGAACGCGAAGGCGCGGGTCTCGCGGACGACGATCACGTCGGCACCGGGGCCGCCGTGCAGCGCGCCGTCGGCGCCGACACCCGAGTCGAGGTGGTCGCGGCCGGCGCCGCCGAAGAGGCGGTCGCTGCCGGCATCGCCGTCGAGGATGTCGTTGCCGGCGTCGCCGGAGAGCCGGTCGTTGCCGCGCCCGCCGTCGAGCACGTCGTTGCCGGGACCGCCGCAGATGATGTCGTTGCCGCCGTCGCCGTAGATGGTGTCGTCACCGCCGAGGGCGACGATCACGTCGTTGCCGGCGGTGCCGTGGATGTGGTCGGCGCGCGACGTGCCGACGATGGTCGCGCGGTGACCCAGACAGCGTGGCACGGACGCGGCGTCGGCGGACGCGACCGCGAAGGTCCCCGGCAGCACGAGCACGGACACGGTGAGCAGGGCCGCAGGCAGCGAGCGTCGCCGCGTGCGGGGGTTCCGATGGTGGCGCGCAGCGGTGCGCGCATCGATGAAGGTCATGGCGACGAGCCTGCTGGCGGCCGCCGTGCCCGACCATCCGCCAGACGTAGGTGGTGCGGCGACGACACCCCTACGAACGGGGGATTGCCCGACCTGCCCTCGTGCTCAGCCGCCCTTGCCCTGCGGCTCCACCGTCGGCTCGCCCTCGTCCACCACGTCGCCGCGGCGCCGGTAGGCGTCGACGAACGTCAGCAGCTCGGGCCCGCGCGGGCGGCGTCCGGGGACGATGTCGCACACCGCGGCCTTCGTCTCCTGGATGTGCACGTTCGGGTCGAGCACGAGCGGGAACAGCTCGTTCGCCGCGTCACCCGTGACGTAGCCGTTCGGGCCCCAGTGGTACGGCAGCCCGATCTGGTGCACGACCTGGCCGCCGATCGTCAGCGGCACCATGCGGTCGGTGACGATCACCCGCGCCTCGATCGCCGTCCGTGGCGTCACGATCGTCGCCCAGCCGAGATGCTCGAGCTTGCGCTCGCGCGCCAGCTCGGGGCTGATCTCGCAGAACCTCTCCGGCTGCAGTTCGGACAGGTACGGCACCCACCGGCTCATGCCACCGGCGGTGTGGTGCTCGGTCAGCCGGTAGCTGGTGAAGACGTACGGGTATGCGCCGTGGTTGTCCGGCGGCGCGTAGGCGTTGTCCTTGCGCGGGAACTGCTCGCGCCCGGGGTTCGACCGCTGCGACGGGTACAACGCGTTCGACACCGGCGACTCGTGCGGCTCGTAGTGCGTCGGCATCGGGCCGTCCATCAGCCCGGTCGGCACGTACAGCCACGCCTTGCCGTCGGTCTGCATGATGAACGGATCGGCGCCGCCGATCGCGTCCTGTGCCTTCGCGCCGTCGGGCGGCACGTAGTCGGGGCGCTTGGTCGCCTCGAAGTCAGGGACGTCGTGGCCGACCCACTTGCCCTCCGACTCGTCCCACCAGACGTAGGCCTTCCGCTCGCTCCACGGCTTGCCGTCAGGGTCTGCGGACGCGCGGTTGTAGAGGATGCGGCGGTTCGCCGGCCAGGCCCAACCCCATTCGGGCGCGACCCATGACTGCTCCTTGCCGGGCTTGCGGCGCGCGGTCTGGTTGACGCCGTCGGCGTAGCAGCCGCTGTAGATCCAGCAGCCGCACGTCGTCGAGCCGTCGTCCTTCAGCTCGGTGTAGCCCGACAGCGGTGAGCCGTCGGACGCGTACCCGCTGATCTCCTGCAGCACGGCCTCGGCGCTCGGCTCGTCGAGCGGCCCCTCGGTCGGGTAGTCCCACGCGAGGTCCAGGATCGGCCGGTCGCGCGGGTCGGTCGAGTCCTTGAGCTTCTCGCGGATGATCCGGCCGAGGTGGTAGTAGAACCACAGGTCGCTGCGGGTGTCGCCGTCGGGCTCGACTGCCTGGTGGTGCCACTGCAACAGGCGTTGTGTGTTGGTGAACGTGCCGCTCTTCTCGGTGTGTGCGGCCGCCGGCATGAAGAACACCTCGGTCGCGATGTCCTCGGTGCGCTGCTCGCCGGTCTCGATCTCCGGCCCGTCCTTCCACCACGTGGCGGACTCGATCAGCGAGAAGTCGCGGATCACCACCCAGTCGGTGTTGGACAGCCCGAGCCGCTGCATCTTCGCGTTCGGCGACCCGACCGTCGGGTTCTCGCCGACGATGAAGTATCCGCCACCGCCGCGGTCCATCTGCTGCATGACCGTCGCGTGCGTCGAGTGGTCGCCCGTGATCCGCGGCATGTAGTCGAAGCAGTAGTCGTTCTCGGCCGTCGCCGCGTCCCCCCAGTAGGCCTTCAACAGGCTCACCGTGTAGGCGCGCATGTTGCCCCAGAAGCCCTTCTTCCCGGCGTCGGCGGACACGAAGTCGTCGAGCGTCTGGTGCTGGTGCGCGTGGGGCATCGGGATGTAGCCCGGCAGGATGTTGAACAGCGTCGGGATGTCGGTCGAGCCCTGGATCGACGCGTGGCCGCGCAGCGCCATGATGCCGCCGCCGGGACGCCCCATGTTGCCCAGCAGCGTCTGCAGGATCGCCGCCGTCCGGATGTACTGCACGCCGACCGTGTGGTGCGTCCAACCGACGGCGTAGCAGAACGCGGTCGTGCGGTCGCGGCCCGAGTTCTGCACCAGCGCGTCGGCGACCTTGGCGAACAGCTCCGGCGGGATGCCGCAGACCTCCTGCACCATCTCCGGCGTGTAGCGCGCGAAGTGCCGCTTCAGCACCTGGAAGACGCACCGAGGGTGCTGCAGGGTGTCGTCCCGCTTCGGCTGGCCACCGATCGTCGCGCCGCCGCTGCCGTAGCTGTGCGAGCGTTGCGAGTCGTCGGCCGCCTGGCTCTCGTGCTGCTCGCCGGACGTGTTGCCGCCGGCGCTGCTCTCACCGGCACGGTCCTGGTACTGGGTGTCGCGGTGCCCGGCGGCCGCGGCCGCCTCGGTGCCCTCGTACTGCCAGGTCTCGCTGTCGTAGTGGTGGCTCTCGGGGTCCCAGCCGGAGAAGACGCCGGCGAGGTCCTCGGTGTCCTGGAAGTCCTCGCGCAGGATCGAGGCCGCGTTGGTGTACGCGACGACGTAGTCACGGAACTCGTGACCGCCCTGCAGCACGTGGTTGATCAGCGCGCCGAGGAAGGCGATGTCAGCGCCGGCGCGGATCGGGACGTGGATGTCCGCGACCGCCGACGTGCGCGTGAACCGTGGGTCGACGTGGATGATCGTCGCGCCGCGGGCCTTCGCCTCCATCACCCATTGGAACCCGACCGGATGGCACTCGGCCATGTTCGAACCCTCGATCACGATGCAATCGGAGTTCTGCAGGTCCTGCTGGAAGGAGGTGGCGCCGCCACGTCCGAACGAAGTTCCCAGACCGGGAACGGTGGAGCTGTGTCAAATACGGGCCTGGTTCTCGATCTGGATCGCACCCATCGCCGTGTACAGCTTCTTCATGAGGTAGTTCTCCTCGTTGTCGAGGGTCGCTCCTCCGAGACTGGCGATGCCCATGGTGCGGTTGACCCGCGCGCCGTCCACCTCGTCCTGCCAGAACGCGCGGCGGCTCCCGATCACCCGGTCGGCGATCATGTCCATGGCGGTGTCGAGATCGAGGTCCTCCCACTCGGTGCCGTGCGGGCGCCGGTAGCGGATCTTCTTCTCGCGGTTCGAGCCGGTGGTGAGCTGCAGCGTGGACGCGCCCTTGGGGCACAGCCGGCCGCGGCTGATCGGCGAGTCGGGGTCGCCCTCGACCTGGACGACCTGCTCGTCCTTGACGAAGATCCGCTGGCCGCAGCCGACCGCGCAGAACGGGCAGACGCTGCCGACGACGCGGTCGGCGGTCTCCGTGCGCGGGTCCCACTGCTTCGGCGAGCGGACGGCCTTGCCGCGTCCGAGCCGGTCCGGTCCGGTCAGCTGGCGCACCACGGGCCACTGCAGCGGACTGATGCTCACGAGCCCGATCTTCCCCCCTCGTTGCGAAATGAAACAAGCGGGGTAGGAAGAGCGCATGGGTTTGCTCTCCGGTCCGGAACCACAGGTCGCGCAGGACGCCGGTTGGCCGGAGCGGCCACGCATGGGCTTCTTCACCGACACCTCCGTCTGCATCGGTTGCAAGGCGTGCGAGGTGGCGTGCAAGGAGTGGAACGGCGTCCCGGACGACGGGTTCAACCTGCTCGGCTCGAGCTACGACAACACCGGCGCGCTCGGCGCGAGCACGTGGCGGCACGTGGCGTTCATCGAGCAGCCCCGCCGGCTCGCCGAGCAGGAGCCCGGCTTCGAGCTGCTGCCGACCGGCGCGAGTGGCGCCCCGGTCGTGAACCGCGCCGCGGACACGCTGCTGACCGGTGACAGGGGCAAGCTCGGCACGGATGTCGACGCGCTCGCCCTCGCCGGGTCGGCGGGCATCCCGGACGGCGCCGGCTCGCGCACCGAGTTCCGCTGGTTGATGGAGAGCGACGTCTGCAAGCACTGCACGCACGCCGCCTGCCTCGACGTCTGCCCGACCGGCTCGCTGTTCCGCACCGAGTTCGGCACCGTGGTCGTGCAGGACGACATCTGCAACGGCTGCGGCTACTGCGTGCCCGCCTGCCCGTTCGGCGTCATCGACCGGCGTGAGGGCGACCGCACGGTGAAGAACTCGGGCATCGCGCAGAAGTGCACGCTCTGCTACGACCGCCTCGGCGCCGGCATGACCCCGGCGTGCGCGCAGACCTGCCCGACCGAGTCGATCCAGTTCGGCCCCGTGGACGAGTTGCGCGAGCGTGCGGCGAAGCGACTGGCCGACCTGCACGCGTCCGGGGTGGGGGAGGCGCGGCTCTACGGCCACGACCCGAACGACGGCATCGGCGGCGCGGGCGCGATGTTCCTGCTGCTCGACGAGCCGCAGGTCTACGGCCTGCCGCCCGACCCGGTCGTCACCACCCGCGACCTACCGGACATGTGGAAGAAGGCGGGGATCGCCGCCGTCACCATGCTGGCCGGCGCCGTCGCCGCGTTCCTCGGCGGCAAGCGATGAGCACCCTGCCCGGCGGCTACCAGCCGGCGCAGGACGGCACCGGCCGTGAGGGCGAGCAGAACTTCGGCTCCGCCCGCGCCACGCACGTCGGCCAGGGCGGGCGACGCGGAGGTCGGCGCGGTGGTCGAGGCCGCCGCGGCGAGCAGCCGATGGTGCCGGACGCGCAGTTCACCAGCTACTACGGGCGCCCGGTGTTGAAGGCCGCGCCGTGGGGTGCCGACATCCCGGCCTACCTGTTCCTCGGCGGCGTCGCGGGCGGCTCGGCGCTGCTCGGCGCGGGCGCCGACCTCGCCGGGCTGCCCGCACTGCGGCGCAACGCCCGCCTCGGCGCGCTCGGCGCCATCACCGTCTCGTTCGGCGCGCTCGTGCACGACCTCGGCCGTCCCGAGCGGTTCGTCAACATGCTGCGTGTCGCGAAGCCGACGTCGCCGATGTCGGTCGGCACGTGGATCCTCTCCGGCTTCGGCCCGCTCGCAGGGATCGCCGCCGTCGCCGAACTGACGCCGCTCGTGCCGCGGCCGTTCCGGCCGCTCGTGCACGCACTCGCGCGCCCATCGGGCCTCGGCGCCGCGCTGCTCGGCCCCGCCGTCGCGTCCTACACAGCCGTGCTCATCGCCGACACCGCGACACCGGCCTGGCACGAGGGCTACCGCGAGCTGCCGTTCGTCTTCGTCGGGTCGGCCTCGGTTGCGTCCGGCGGCCTCGCGCTGCTCACAACACCTGTTGCGCAGACCGGCCCGGCGCGTCGGCTCGCGCTCGCGGGCGCCGCGCTCGAGCTCACCGCCGAGACGCTGATGGAGCGGCGGATGGGCCTGCCGGCCGAGACGCTGCACACCGGCAAGGCGGGCACGATGATCAAGCTCGCCAAGGCCTGCAGCGTCGTCGGCGCGGCGGCGGCCGCCGCCTCGAAAGGACGACCGTGGACGGCGCGTCTCGCCGGCGCCGCCCTGCTCGCGGCCTCGGCGTTCACCCGCTTCGGCATCTTCGAGGCGGGCCAGGAGTCGACCCGCGACCCCAAGTACACGATCGTCCCGCAGGCCGAGCGCGTCGCCCGCCGTGGCACGGACGCCGTGCAGGCAGCGCCCGAGACGGATGCCGCGCCCGAGTCGACGGTTGCCTGACCCCCCGCCCCGGACGCAGGTCGCCCGGCCGGACCGCACAGCACGACGCCCGCCGTACCGAGGTACGGCGGGCGTCGGCCTGCTCGACGGGTCAGGCGGTCAGGACGCAGCCCCCACCGTGTAGGCGTAGGGCAGCGCCGCGAGCTCGTCGCCCGATCCACCGAAGGTGCCGTCGTAGCTGCCGAGGTAGACGGTGCCGCGCACCTTCGACCCGACCGCGCCGTTCGGTATCACCGTGACGACGACCCTGCCGGTCTCACCCGGCAGCAGGTTCAGCGGCGCGACGCCGGACTTGTAGGCGCCGGTCTTCGAGTCGACGACCGTCGGGCCGTCCCGCCAGAAGTCCTTGGTGGACGTCGTCACCGCACGGTCGAAGAGCTGGCCGTGCGCGACCGCCGAGACCGTCGCCGTCCCCGACTTCGCCGTCGTGGCGAACGGGCCGGGCTCGCCGACGTCGCCGGACCAGAAGCCGGCCGAGACCGAGCGGGCCTGCGCCCGCGCGTCGACGACGTAGCCGCCGTGCCCGTCACCGACGCTGCCGGCGTAGAGCTCCGGCTCGCCACTGGTGAAGAACACGTCCCAGTTGACCGGCGTCGACGCGCGGATGGTGAAGTCCGCCCGATCGACCTCGGTCGGCACCAACCACTGCGGCGCGACGTCCGACGACGCAGGCAGCCCGAACGACGTCGACCCGTCGCCGAGCTGCGGCAGCGGGATGTTCCCCGTCCTGGTCAGGCGTGGATCGGCGAACAGGTCGAGCGAGTTGCGCGTCGTGTTCGTGATCCGCACCGGGATGCGCACCGCGTGCCCGGACGCCAGCGTCGTCGCCACGGACTTCGGCAGCGAGGCCTGCACCGAGACCGCGCTGTACCCGATCTTGGCGCTGAACGGGTACGAGAGCAGCGTTCCGCTCACCGGGTTCGCCACGGCTAGGGTGAGCACCCACCGGCCCGCCTGCGGCGCACGCGCGAACAGGTTGAACCCGCGCGAGTCGAAGGCGTTGCCGTTGGTCTTGTACGAGGCGACCTGGCCGTTCGGGCCGACCAGCACGCCGACGACGAGCGTCTTGTCGTCGCCGAAGCGCAGGTCGACGTTCAGCGCCGGCTCGTGCGCGGGCACGGTGAGGTAGTAGCTGTTCGCCTGCGCGGGCAGCAGCTGTCGCCCGTTGCCGCCGGTGATCGTGCCGGTGAAGGTCGTCGGGCGACCGGGCACGACCGAGCGCAGCACGAGCGGCATCGACGCGATCCGCCCGTGGTTCGTCGCGAACTGCACCGAGTCGACGACGTCGCCGGGACCGGCCGGCGTGCGGGTCGTGATGCGGAAGGCGGCCACCGCACCCGGTGCGATGCGGGCGCTGCTCGGGCTGACCGCCCGCGTCGTGACGAACTCCTGGGTGGCGACGCTGTAGGTGACGTAGCCGTGGAAGGCGGCCGACCGTCCCATGGCGAAGTACGCCGTCCAGCGCCCGGCGATCGGCTGCCGCACCTCGGCCAGCGCGTAGTTGGACGCGCCCTGCGGCACCGTGTAGTACGCGAGTCGCCCGCGCGGGTCGATCAGGATCGTGCGGAGGACGCCGTCGGGTGCTGCCGGCGCAGCGGCGCGGACCACGAGGCGATCGTGCCCCCGGCCCACCATGAACGGCTTGGCGACGTAGGCACGCTGGATGCCGAACGAGTCGACGAAGTACTTCGACGTGTCGGTGTTGATCGGCAGTTTGCCGCTCACGGTCACCCGCTCGCGGGTCAGGGAGCGCAGGGTCGGTGTCACGATCTCCGTCCGGCCGCTGAGGTTGCGCACCTGCACGGTGGTCGAGCGTCGCGTGTTCGGGTTGTCGACCAGCGCCAGCTGGTTGCGGCTGAGCACCAGGTTCGCGCCCTGCACCCGTGCCGGGTGACCCTGCCGGGTGGGGATGCTCCGTGCCGCATTGACGGCGGCCAGGGCGTTGAGCAAGCCCGCGCCCTGTTCCTGCGCCGGGTGCCCGAGGTCGGTGGCGGTGCTCGTCAGCAGCTGCTTGACCAGGGCCGGCGAGGGGGTCGCGCCACGGTGCGTCTGCCGGTAGGCCTGGATCACCAGCGCCGCGGCACCCGCAGTCAGCGGCGACGACTGGCTGGTACCGCCGAACTGCAACAGGTTCGACGGGTTGCCGGCGTTGTCCAGGCACTCGGCGTAGACGGCGGTGTTCGTGCTGCAGAGCGCCCACCCGTCGTCGCCCGGGGCGGCCAGGTCGGGCACGCGGCCGTTCTGTGCGACACCACCGGAGCTGATCCCGGAGATGTTGTCGCTGATCCAGCGTCCCTTCGAGAAGTTGGCGCCGCCGTAGCCCAGCTGCGAGTAGATGCGGTAGCTCGTCGTCGCCGCAACACCTATCACCGAGGGGTCGGTCGCCGGCGAGCCGACCGTGCCGGTCACGCCCGCGTCGCCGGTGCTGGCCACGACGGTGACACCGGCTGCGACGGCCATCCGGTCGGCGAGGGTGATGGGGTCGTTGCCGTTGTCCGGGTACGGGTTGCCGCCGAAGGACTCGTTCAGCACGTCGACCCGCTGCACCCGCACGGCGTAGTCGATCGCGTCGATGAAGTGGGAGGTCGGTGCGGTCGGGGCGTTGCCGAAGACCTTGAGACCCACGAGCGACGCGCCCGGCGCCATGCCGCGGACGCGGATGGTGCAGCCGGAGGGCAGCGTCGGGTTGTTGCCGTAGTTGTGGAGGTCGTAGACCTTCCGTCCCTGCGCGGCGATGGAACTGGCGTCACCGAAGGCCTCGGCCGCGCCGGACGGCGCGTTCCTGCCCTCGCCGGTGAAGTCCTGGTAGTCGACGAAGACGTGCCGACCGTTCGCCCGGATGAAGTCCGGGTTGTTCGGGTCGATGCCGTCGGCCATGAACGCGACCTTGACGCCGGCGCCGGTCACGATCTTCGTGGCGGCCGGGGCCCGACGGTCGTTCGACGCGTCGTTGGTGAGCTGCAAGGCCTCCGGCTCGAGCAGCGGCTTCCTCGGGTCGGACGTGCAGGCGCCGACGGAAACCTTGCTCGACGGCGTCGCGGTCCGGTTGGTGGTGGTGGCGGTGCGCGGTGCCGGGATCGGCAGGTCGGGGACGATCGCCGCGACCTTCGGGTCCTTGCTCAGCGACGAGATCTGCGACGACGTCAGCGACGCGGAGAACGCGTTGATGAGGCGGAAGCCGTGCACCTTCGTGGCACCGAGCGCGGTCGCCTCCCTCGCGACGCTCGCCTGGTCGGCGGCAACGGCGGCCGGCCGGGCCGAGTGGGGCCCGGCGAGCGGGAGGTCGCTGTGCTGGTCGCGCAGCAACACGATGACGGCGCCCCCGGTGGGCGCCGTCATCGGTGTGGTGGGTGCTGCCTCGGCGGCCGCGGGTGTCGCGACCGCCGCTCCGGCAGTGACGGCGGCCGCGATGATCGATGCGACCGTTGGTCTGGGCAGGGGCATGCAACAGCTCCTAGCTGGGTACGGGTTGCTGGGGTCAGCCGGGCTGACTCTGCTCGGAAGCCGCATTCAGCACAAGTACCTCAGTTGATCTTCGCGCCCCAGTGCGTCGCACGGCCGGTGGCGGACGCGGGCCGGCATGGGGGAAGGTGGAAGAGCAACCCGACGGAAGGACGCGCATGCCCATCGCCACCATCAACCCGGCCACCGGCGAGCTGGTGAAGTCCTTCGACGCGCTCTCGCACGACGAGGTCGAGGCGCGCCTCGAGCGTGCCGCGACGGCCTTCCGTCGGTACCGGCTCACGTCGGTCGACGAGCGGGTCGGCTGGCTGCGTGCCGCGGCCGACGTGCTCGACGCCGACAACGACCGCATCGCCGCGCTCATGACCCTCGAGATGGGCAAGACCCTCGCCGCGGCGAAGGCCGAGGCGGCCAAGTGCGCGAAGGCGCTGCGGTACTTCGCCGACCACGGTCCGGCGATGCTCGAGCCGACGGCGGCGGACGCGAAGGCCGTCGGCGCGGAGCAGGCCTACGTCACGTACCAGCCGATCGGTGTCGTCCTGGCGATCATGCCGTGGAACTTCCCGCTCTGGCAGGCCATGCGGTTCGCAGCGCCCGCGCTCATGGCCGGCAACGTCGGGCTGCTGAAGCACGCGAGCAACGTGCCGCAGACCGCGCTGTACATGGAGGAGCTGTTCCAGCGCGCGGGCTTCCCCGACGACGTGTTCCAGACCCTGCTGATCGGCTCGGCCGAGGTCGAGCGCGTGCTGCGCGACCGGCGCGTCGCGGCGGCCACCCTGACCGGCAGCGGGCCGGCGGGCCAGTCGGTCGCGTCGATCGCCGGTGACGTGCTGAAGAAGACGGTGCTCGAACTCGGCGGCAGTGACCCGTTCGTCGTCATGCCGTCGGCCGACCTGGACAAGGCGGCCGAGGTCGCCGCCACCGCACGGTGCCAGAACAACGGCCAGAGCTGCATCGCGGCGAAGCGCTTCATCGTGCACGAGGCCGTCGCGGACGAGTTCGAGCGGCTGTTCGCGGCCAAGCTCGAGGCCCTGACCGTCGGCGACCCGATGGACGAGCAGACCAAGGTCGGCCCACTGGCCACCGAGTCGGGACGTGAGGACGTCGAGGAGCTCGTGCAGGACGCCGTCGACAAGGGCGCGCGGATCGTCACCGGCGGCGCCCGGCCCGACCGTCCGGGCTGGTACTACCCGCCGACGCTCGTCGCCGACCTCACACCCGAGATGCGCATGTGGCGCGAGGAGGTCTTCGGCCCGGTCGCGTCACTGTTCCGCGTCCCCGACCTCGACGCCGCGATCGAGCTGGCCAACGACAGCGAGTTCGGGCTCGGCTCGAACATCTGGACCGACGACGAGGACGAGCGGCGGCGCTTCGTGCGCGACGTCGAGGCCGGCATGGTCTTCGTCAACGGCATGACCACCAGCTACCCCGAGCTGCCCTTCGGCGGCGTCAAGACCAGCGGCTACGGGCGCGAGCTGACCGAGCTGGGCATGCGCGAGTTCATGAACATCAAGTCGGTCTGGGTGGGCGCCGACTCGGCGAAGCAGGGCGACGGCGACACGGAGGCGAAGACCGAGTAGCGGGCCGCCTCGCGCGCATGGACGGCACACAGGAGGCAGCGGCAGGATGGGCGCATGAGCACGACACGGGCCGTGCGCCGCATCCTGCTCGAGATCCTCGGCTGGCTGCTCGTGCTCGGTGGCATGGCCGCGCTGGTGCTGCCCGGCCCGGGCCTGCTCCTCATCGTGGCGGGGCTCGCGCTGCTCTCGCAGCAGTACACCTGGGCCGAGCGTCGGCTCGAACCGCTCAAGAAGCGGGCGCTCGAGGCAGCCGCCGACAACGTCGCGTCGCCGCCGCGCATCGCGGTGTCTGCACTGGGCGTGCTCGTGCTGCTCGGGCTCGGCGTGCTGTGGTGCGTGCGCCCGGACGCGCCGGGATGGTGGCCCGCCGACGACAAGTGGTGGCTCGTCGGCGGTTGGGGCGCCGGTGTCTCGCTGATGGTGTCGGGGGGCGTGGCCCTCGTGCTGCTCGTCTACAGCTATCGCAACTTCCGCGACATCAAGGCCCACGACCCCACACCGTGAGGTGCGGCCGGGTCAGCCCTTCGCGGCCGTCAGCTGCTGCACCTGCTCGTCGGTGAGCGTCACCTGCGCTCCGCCGACGTTCTCCTCGAGGTGGGCGACGCTCGACGTGCCGGGGATCGGCAGCATCACCGGCGACCGCGCGAGCAGCCAGGCGAGTGCGACCTGCGAGGGCGTGGCACCGGTGGCGTGCACGATCTCGTCGACCGGGCCACCCGGCTTGGCCAGGTCGCCGGCGGCGATCGGGAACCACGGGATGAAACCGATGCCGTTCGCCTCGCAGTGCTCGAGCACAGCTTCGCTCTGCCGGTTGCTCAGGTTGTAGAGGTTCTGCACCGTCGCGATCTCGACGACGCCCCGCGCCTGCTCGATCTCGTCGACGCTCACCTCGGACAGCCCGACCGCGGCGACCTTGCCCTCGTCCTGCAACTCCTTGAGCAGGCCGAACTGCTCGGCCGCCGGCACCTTGGGGTCGATGCGGTGCAGCTGGAACAGGTCGATGCGCTCGACGCCGAGACGCCGCAGCGAGAGCTCGCACTGCTGGCGCAGGTACTCGGGGCGGCCGACCGGACGCCAGATGTCGGGGCCGTGGCGGGTGAGGCCGGCCTTCGTCGCGATGAGCACCTGCTCGGGGTAGGGGTGCAGCGCCTCGCGCAGGATCTGCTCGCTCACCTCGGGGCCGTACGAGTCGGCGGTGTCGATGAAGTCGACGCCGAGCTCGACGGCGCGGCGCACGACGCGGATGCACTCGTCGCGGTCGGCCGGCTCACCCCAGATGCCCTTGCCGGTCAGGCGCATGGCGCCGAAACCGAGCCGGTGCACGGAGCGCCCGCCGATGCTGAAGGTTCCGGAAGCGTGGGCGATGGGTGTGTCGGTGGTGGTCACGTCATCCACGTTACCCACGGCGGGCACCGGGCATACCTGTGCTCGTGACCGACGCCGAACGCAGCCTCCCGCCCACCGTCTTCGTCGTCTACGGCGCCACCGGCGACCTCGCCAAGCGCATGGTGCTGCCCGCGTTCTACGAACTCGCCCGGCGTGACCTGCTGCCCGAGCAGTGGCGGCTGGTCGGCAACGGCCGCGGCGACGTCTCGCACGAGGACTTCGCCGGACGCGTCCACGACGCCCTCACCGAGTTCGGGCCGCTGAAGGACAACCCGTCCGACGAGCACTGGGACGCGTTCCGCGAACGGCTGCGCTTCGCCGGCGGCGGCTTCAGCAGCGACGACCCCGGCAGCCTGCTCGACGTGATCGCCGAGGCGAAGGACGACCTCGGTGACGACGTGCAGTACGTGCACTACTTCGCGGTGCCCCCGTCGGCGTTCGGCCCGCTCACCGAGGGTTTGGCTCAACACGGGTTGAGCAAGGGCGCGCGCGTCGTCTACGAGAAGCCGTTCGGCACGTCGCCCGAGTCGTTCCGCGAGCTCGACGACCTCGTGCACTCGGTGCTCGACGAGGACCAGGTCTTCCGCAACGACCACATCCAGGGCAAGGAGGGCCCCCAAGACCAGCACGTGCTGCGCCTGGCGAACCGGTTGTTCCAACAGGTGTGGAGCAACGAGCACGTCGCCGAGGTACAGATCGACGTTCCCGAGGAACTGGACGTCGCCGACCGGGCTGACTTCTACGACCACACCGGTGCGGCGCTCGACATGGTCGTCACGCACTTGTTCCAGGTCGCGGCCGAGGTGGCGATGGAGCCGCCCGCCAGCCTCGAACCGGCCGACCTGCAGCAGGCCCGCGAGGCGGTGCTCGCCTGCTTCCGGCCGCTCGACCCGGCGAAGGACGTCGTCTGCGGCCAGTTCGAGGGTTACCGCGACCTCGACGGCGTCGCCGACGACTCGCAGCGCGAGACCTTCGTCGCGGCCCGGCTCTGGGTCGACTCCGACCGGTGGCGCGGGGTGCCGTTCCTGCTGCGCACCGGCAAGCGCATGGCCAAGAGCGCGCAGACCGTGAGCCTGGTGCTGCGGCAGCCGGACGGCCCGGTCGAGTCGCTGCCCGAGCACGGGAACGTCGTGACGCTGTCGCTGTCCGGCAGTGGCGCCCTCGGCGTCGGCGTCGTCGTCAAGCAGCCGGGGCCGACGCTCGAGCTCGCGCCCGGACGCGCCGCCCTCGCGCTCGACGACGTGCCCGGCGGCTCGCCGCTGCCGCCCTACGTGTCGCTGATCCACGACGTGGTCGTGGGCGACCGGTCGCTGTTCACGACGAGCGCGGGCCTGGCCAAGGCGTGGGACGCGTTCGCACCGCTGCAGCAGGGACCGCCCACCCCGGTGCCGTACGCGCCCGGGTCGATGGGGCCGGCGGAGGCCGACCGCCTCGCCGGGCCGGTCGGCTGGGTCTGAGCTCGCGCGGGCCGGAGGGCGCTGCAGGAACTGTCAGTGGCCCGGGCCAAGATGGGCGCTGTCGCAGTGAGCGTCCAGTCACCGAGTCCGAGGAGCCTGCATGACCGTCGTCGACCTGTTCCGCCTCGACGGGAAGGTGGCCGTCGTGACGGGCGCGTCGTCCGGACTCGGCGTGGCCTTCGCGCAGGCCCTGGCCGAGGCGGGCGCGGACGTCGCGCTCGGCGCCCGTCGGGTCGAGCGGCTCGCCGAGACGGCCGCCCTCGTCGAGGGAGCCGGACGCCGCGCGATCAGCGTCGGCACCGACGTCGCGAACCCTGACGACTGCCAGCGCCTCGTCGACGAGACGGTCGCGCAGCTCGGGCGCGTCGACATCCTGGTGAACAACGCCGGTGTCGGCACGGCGGTGCCGGCCACCCGCGAGACCCCCGAGCAGTTCCGGCGGGTGATCGACATCAACCTCAACGGCTGCTACTGGATGGCGCAGGCGTGCGGCCGGGTGATGGGCGAGGGCAGCAGCATCATCAACATCAGCTCGATCCTCGGCATCACCACGGCGGGGCTGCCGCAGGCGGCGTACGCGGCGAGCAAGGCCGGGCTCATCGGGCTCACCCGCGACCTCGCCCAGCAATGGACCGGCCGCAAGGGCATCCGCGTCAACGCGATCGCGCCGGGCTTCTTCACCTCCGAGATGACCGACGAGTACCCACCCGGCTACCTCGACGCCATGACGCCGAGGATGATCATCCCTCGCAAGGGTGACCCGGCCGAGCTGGCCGCGACCGTCGTCTTCCTCGCCTCGCCGGCCGGCGGCTACATCACCGGCCAGACGCTCGCCGTCGACGGCGGGCTCACCATCACCTGACCCGGGGAGAGGCCTCATGTCGTTCAACCTGGCGACGATGCTGCGCGAGTCGCGCACCGAGAACCCCGACAAGCCGCTGTGCTGGATCGGCGAGCTCTCGTTGAGCTACGCGCAGGTCGACCACATCTCGGGACGGGTGGCCGCCTCGCTGCGCGGGCTCGGACTGCAGCGCGGCGACAAGGTCGCGGTGCAGCTGCCCAACCTGCCGCAGTTCCTGTTCTCCTACTTCGGCATCCTCAAGGCCGGTCTGGTGATGGTGCCGCTGAACCCGCTGCTGATGGCGCCCGAGGTGGCCTACCACCTCGAGAACTCCGACAGCCGCGTGCTGATCACCTTCGAGTCGTTCGCGACCGAGGCCGTCAAGGGCGCCGCCGAGGTCGACGGCGTCACCAGCTTCATCGTGAACCTGCCGGGCAACGACGCGCGACCCGAGGGCACACGGTCTTTCGACGAGCTCTACGCCGCCGACCCGATCGGGCACCATGACGGCGGGGACATCGAGCCGACGAACGCCGACGACACCGCCGTGATCATCTACACCAGCGGCACGACCGGGAAGCCGAAGGGTGCCGAGCTCACCCACTTCGAGCTGTTCATGAACTGCACCACCGCCGGCACGCTGTTCGGCTTCCAGCCCGACGACGTCGGCCTCGCGGTGCTGCCGCTGTTCCACGTCTTCGGCCTGTCGAGCGTGCTGAACACGACCGTCCGCTTCGCCGGCACGCTGGTGCTGGTACCGCGCTTCGAGCCGGGGCAGGTCGTCGACGAGATGGAACGGCGCGGGGTCACGATCTTCTCGGGCGTCCCGACCATGTACTTCGCCCTGCTGCACGCCGACACGACCGGACGCGACCTGAGCCGGCTACGGGTCGGCTGCTCCGGCGGCGCGGCGATGCCGGGCGAGGTGATCAAGGCGTTCGAGGAGAAGTTCCCCGGCGTGGTCATCCTCGAGGGCTACGGGCTGAGCGAGACCGCGAGCACCACGACGTTCAACGTCAACGCCGAGCAGCGCAAGGTGCTCTCGATCGGCAAGCCGATCTGGGGTGTCGAGGTGAAGGTCGTCGACGACGACGACCGGCCGTTGCCGCCGGGCGAGCAGCACGTCGGCGAGATCGTGATCCGCGGGCACAACGTGATGAAGGGGTACTACAAGAACCCCGAGGCGACGGCCGAGGCGTTCCGCGGTGGCTGGTTCCACAGCGGCGACCTCGGCTATGTCGACGACGACGGCTACTTCTTCGTCGTCGACCGCAAGAAGGACCTCGTCATCCGCGGCGGCTACAACGTCTACCCGCGCGAGGTCGAGGAGGTGCTCTACGGCCACCCGGCGATCGCCGAGGCGGCCGTCGTCGGCCGGCCGGACGAGAAGCTGGGGGAGGAGGTCGTCGCCTTCGTCGGCCTCAAGCCCGGCGCCACCGCCACGCCGGACGAGATCGTCGCCTGGACGAAGGAGCGGCTGGCCGCCTACAAGTACCCGCGCGAGATCCGCATCGTCGACGACCTGCCGAAGGGGCCGACCGGCAAGATCCTGAAGAAGGAGCTCCGCCCCCGCCTCTGACCGGCCGTGTGACGGCGCTCCGACCCGCGTGTCGGGTGGGTGCCCGCCTGGGTAGGACCTTGCGCATGGGTTCGTCGGAGGCACGGGCATGAGCCGGGCGGGGGTCGCCGTCGGCGGCCGCTACCGGCTCGAGGAGCCCCTCGCGTCCGGGGGCATGGGCACCGTCTGGCGGGCCTGGGACGAACGGCTGCAGCGCATCGTCGCGGTCAAGCAGCTGCACCTCGACCCCGCCCTGCCGGCCGCCGAACGCGACCTCGCGGTCGCCCGCATGCTGCGCGAGGCACGCATCACCGCGCAGCTGCGGCACCCGAACGCCGTGCCGGTCTTCGACGTCATCGACGATGACGGCCGGCCGAGCCTGGTGATGCCGTTCATCCCGTCGCGCAGCCTGCACCAGGTGCTCACCACCGACGGTCCGCTGCTGCCGCCGGTGGTCGCGCGGCTCGGCGTGCAGATCGCGGCCGCGCTCGCGTCGGCGCACCGCCTCGGCATCGTGCACCGCGATGTGAAGCCGGGCAACGTGCTCATCGACGACGAGGGCGTCGGGCACCTCACCGACTTCGGCATCGCACACACGCCCGACGACCCCACGCTGACCAGTACCGGCATGATCACCGGCACCCCCGCGTACCTGGCGCCCGAGGTGGCGCGCGGCGCGCCGTCGGACACCGCGAGCGACGTCTGGTCGCTCGGCGCCACCCTCTACGCCGCGGTCGAGGGGCACCCGCCGTTCGGCACCGAGGGCACGCCGATGGCGGTGCTGCACCGTGTCGCGTCCGGCCGCCCCGAGGCGCCGCGGCGCAGCGGCGAGCTGACCCCGCTGCTGCAGGCGATGCTCGCCGCCGACCCGGCCGTCCGGCCACGGATGGTCGACGTCGTCGACCGGCTGTCGCGGCTCACCGACGCGCCGACAGCCAGCCTGCGGGCCGAGGCACCCACGGATGTCGTGCCGCCCCCGGCGACGCGAGCGACGCCGGCCGCCGCACCGTTCGTCGCGGCCGCCTCCGCGCCGCCCTTCGTCCCGCCATCGGCGCCCGCGCGACAGCGCCGCCGGCGTCCGTGGCTGCCCGTGCTCGCTGTGGCGCTCGTGGCCGCGCTCGCCGCCGTGGTCGCGATCGTGCTGCTCAGCGGCGGGGGCGACGGCGGTCCGTCCGCGCCGCCGAGCACCGCACCGCCGGGCTCGTCGTCCGCGGCCACGCGCTCGTCGCAGCCGCCCTCGACACGGTCGACGACGTCGGCCGTCCCGGCGCCGCCGGCGTCGAACCCGGGCGACGGCCACGGCAAGGACGACGGGAAGGGCAAGGGGAAGGGCAAGGACGGGAAGGACGCCGCCGCCGCGCCCACCGCCGCCGACCTGTCGCAGGCGATCACCGACTACTTCACCCTCGTGCCCGGCGACCTCGACGCCGCCTGGCAGCGGTTGACACCGACCTTCCAGCAGCAGCGCGCCGGCGGACGCGCCTCCTTCGACGCCTACTGGCGCAGCATCGACCACGTCGACGTCGCCGACGTGGCGGCCCGCCCGCCGTCCACCGTCACGGCGACGCTCACCTACCACTACGCCGACGGCCGCACCGTCACCGACGCGACCACCTTCACCCTCGTCCGACAGGGTGGCGTCCTGAAGATCGACAGCGAGACCTGATCAGCGGCGCAGGGCCGCCAGCTGCGCGGCGAGCGGCAGGCTGATCGTGAACGTCGACCCGAGGCCGGGGGTCGACTCGACGGTCAGCTCGCCGGCGTGCCGGTCGACGATCGTCTTCACGATCGCCAGCCCGAGCCCGGTGCCCTTGGTGTCCTGGGCGGTCGAGGCGCGGAAGAAGCGGTCGAACAGCTTGTCCTGCTCGGCGCGGGGGATGCCGACACCGGTGTCGGTCACGGCCAGCTGCGCGCGGTCGCCGACGATGTCGAGCCGCACCGTGACCCGGCCGCCGGCAGGCGTGTACTTGGCGGCGTTCGCGAGCACGTTGACGATCGCGCGGTCGAGCTGGCGCGGGTCGCCGTGCACCATCACCCGGCGGGTGCCGTCGAGCTCGAGGTCGAGCACCTGCTCGCGCTGGGCGACGAGGTGGTGCACCGCGTCGACGGCCTCGAGCACGACAGCCGTGAGGTCGACGGCCACCGTCGGCGCGGTGCGCACCTCCGCGTCCAGCCGGGCCAGGGCCAGCAGGTCCTCGACGAGGTCGGACAGGCGCGCGGCGTTGCGGTCCATCGCCTCCAGCATCTGGCGGCGGTCGTCGTCCGGTTCGTCGTCGAGCAGCAGTTCGAGGTAGCCGCCGATCGTCGTCAGCGGCGTGCGTAGCTCGTGCGACACCGTCGCGACCACCTCGGTGCGCATCTCGTCCACCCCGCGCAGGCGCTCGGCGGCCGCGCGCTGCTGGTCGAGCGCGTCAAGCAGTGCGCGCTCCGACTCCTGCCGCACCGCGAGCTCCTCGGCGTTCTCGCGGGCCAGTTCCTCACCGGACGTGCGCAGCGCATCGCGGGCGTGGTCGAGGGCGACGGCGGCGCGGCCGACGGCGATGAGCACCTCGTTGAAGGCGGCGGCCATCGTGCCGACCTCGTCCCGGGTCGTGACCGCCACCTGCCGGTGCGCGGGCGTCGCCCGGGCCGCGTCGAGCTCGCCGCGTCCGAGCGCGTGCATCGCCTCGGTGAGCTCGGTGAGCGTGCCACTCGCGAGACCGGTGGCGACGTCGGCCACCTCGATGACGCTGTGCGCCACCATGCCCGGCAGGATCAGCCCGACGCTGATCGTGAGGATCGCGACGGCGACGAAGATGTCCTCGAGGATGGCCGTGCGGGTCGGCGTCCCGGACGAACTGGTGACGGCGAGCAGGTACCCCGCGCCGTCGAGGGCCAGCACCAGCAGCATCGCGCCGGTGAGCTTGAAGTGCAGGCTGAACGGCACCCGCTCGCGGCCGGACGCGACACGGTCCTGGTGGCGGCGCCAGGCGTAGAACGCGCTGCCCGAGTAGGCGAGGGCGAGGCCGAAGAGCACGACCGGCAGGCCGAACTGCCGGAAGCCGAGGATGGTCGCGATGAGCCACACCACTGCGGCGCCGAGCCCGAGCGCGACCGTGCCGCGCGGCGCCCGCCACGGCCGCTCGCGGTCGGGGGAGTCGCGCCGCAGCAGCCAGACGGCGACGCTCGGCATGGCGATGCCGATGAGGTAGGTGAAGTTCGCCGCCGCGATCATCCAGACCGGGTCGCCCGCGAGCAGGAAGATGATCGCCAGCCCGGCGGTGAGCAGGGTCGCGACGACGGGTGCGTCGAACCGGTTGCGTCGGCCGAAGGTCACCGGCAGCAGCCCGTCGTCGGCCAGTTGCGACAACGTGCGCGCAGCGCCGGCCAGTGGCTGCGCCGTGCCGTGCAGCATGTTGAGCACCATGAACCAGATCGCCGCGCTGTGGGCTGCCGCGCCGAGCAGCGGCGCGAAGGTGGGCCCGAGCAGGTGGGCGAGCCCGGTGCGGTCGGCCCCGCCGAGGCCGGACGCGCCGAACAGGCCGAGCCACACCACCGGCAGCACCAGGAAGTAGAGCCCGGCCATGCCGGCGCTGGCCTTCATCGCCCGCGGCAGCGAGCGCACCGGGTCCTTCATCTCGCCGACGTGGCAGGTGGCCGCCTCGAAGGCGGGCGCGGCGAAGCCGATGAGATAGAGCCCCGCCATCGCGCTCGAGATGCCGCCGAAGACGCCGTGGAACGGTTGGGTCAGGTGCCACGACGTCGCGCGGTGGACGTCGACGTCACCCGCGACGATCGGGACGAGCGCCGACAGGAACGCCAGTCCGGCCGAGCCGACGGCGATGACGCGCACCACCGCGGTGACCCGGCCGATGCCGCAGAGGTTGAGCACGGTGAAGGAGATGACGATGGCCGTGGCCATGAGCGGGACCGGCACACCCGGCAGGTACCAGTCGTGCACGGCCTCGGCCGCGAGCAGCGCCGTGAGCCCGCACGTCGGTACCCAGCCCCACCAGTAGCAGACGCCGGTGAGATTGGCGAAGACCGGGTTGTAGCGGCGGAACGCCTCCGAGCAGGTGGCCGCGATGCCGCCGATGCGGTCGGGCCACATGAGGCTGAGCTCGGTCCAGCCCGGCGCGGCCGCCCACGCCAGCAGCAGGCCGACGACGAGCAGGGGCACCGCGGCGCTGCCCTGCGCGACGACGAGCGCCGTGATGAGGAACAGGCTCTGGTTGCTGCCGCCCATGGCGATCGCCGACGTCCCGAACCACCCCAGCGTGCGGGGGTGCGGACGGACGGGGGACGGCTCGGGCATGCTCGATGCCTCCGGACACGGTCCGCGCGGCGCACGGGCTCATCGGGTCCATCGGCCACCCGCCGGGGCAGGTGAGTCCCGTCCCGAAGTGAGGACGTTGGTCCCGTGCGCGCCGGTCAGTGCACGTGGTCGGCGAGCCGGCCCTCGGCGCCGAAGAGTTCGGCCGTCCAGCGCTCGAGCAGCGCGGTGCTGTCGATGTCGTCGGGGTGGAAGCCCGGCCGGTTGTAGGCCTTGATCCGCTCGCGCACCTCCTTGGCGAGGAACGGCGAGTGGCGCAGCCCGGCCAGGCTGCGCACCAGCCGCACCGGGTTGTACGCGGCGCGGTCGCCCGCCAGCGAGAGCAGCGTGTAGAAGGTCGTGCGGGCCAGGAACCCGACCGTCACCATGCGCATGACCCGGATGCGCAGCTGCTCGCTGCCGCCGACCGCGCGGTACACGTCGAAGGCCACCGCCTTGTGCTCCGACTCCTCGAGCGCGTGCCAGAGCAGCATCTCGCGCACCTCGCTGGTGCCGAGCAGTTCCTGGGCCCGCGCGTCCGAGAGCAGTGTCTCGCCGAGCGCGGCGGTGTAGTGCTCGAGCGCCGCGGTCATGGCCAGCCGGGCGAGCGGCGGCATCGTGCGGTCGGCGCGCGCGAGGTTCTTCTTGACGGTGCGGTCGACGTGGTGGGTCGGGAAGCCCATCTCCTGCAGCCGGTCGTTGAGGGCGCGGTGCTCGCGTCCGTGGGTGACCTCCTGGCCGATGAAGCCCTTCACCTGCTCGCGCAGCTCGGGATCGGTGATCTGGTCGGCGTAGTGCCGCACCGACCGCACGAAGAAGTCCTCGCCCTCGGGGAAGGTCGCCGACAGCACGGCCACCACGTGGCTCATCACGAGGTCGCCCTGCACGAAGTGCTTGGCGAGCGACTGCGCCGGATACGCGAACCGGATGCGGCGGGTCTTCACGCTGCGGGCTGGCACGGGGGCGGCCGTCTCGCTCGTCATGCTGGCTCCTCGAGTTGGCATCGCGCCGCGATCCCGCGATGCTGCTGGGGGACGCGCCGGTATGGCCGCGTACCAAAATTGATGCTACGTCGAGTAACGGCAATCGGTCCAGACCACCGAGGAGGACACGTGCGGACGATGCGATGGGGAGTGGCCCTGCTCGGGATCGCCGCGGCGGTGGTGGTCCCGTCCGCCACCGGCGCCGGGGCGTCGACCGGGACGTACGCGCCGGACTACGCGCGCGCTGTCGTCGCGGCCGCCACGCCGTTCGGCGGGGCGCCCGCGCCGGGTGTCGACGGCATCGACCGCGAGTGCTTCGCGCCTGCGACGCGCATCGACCCGATGGCCGTGCTGGGCGTCGCGACGAACCCGGCGTGGATCGCCCGTGACGCGCTGAACCAGTACTGCGCCACGCTGCGGTTGCGCGACCAGGCGGTGAGCCCGGCGTTCACGTCCGCGCTCGTGCAGCAGGGCACGGACCTCTACCTGCAACAGACGTTGCAACAGCTCGCCGACCTGCCGAGCCACCTGCACGGCGGACTGACGACGCTGGTGCCCGGCGCGCTGGCGGCCGACCCGTTCCGCACGCTGACGAGCTGGCAGCAGCTCACCGGCGGCCGCGTGCAGCCGGTGGTCTTCACCGCGACCGACGGCGCCCAGCTGCGCGGGCACCTGTTCCTGCCGCCGGCGTCGCTGCCGCGCCCGGCCGCCGGCTACCCGGGCGTCGTGATCACCGACGGCTCGGTGCAGGCCTACGAGAACCTCTACTACTGGGCCGCCGAGGGGCTGGCGCAGTACGGCTACGAGGTGCTGACCTACGACGTGCAGGGGCAGGGCAGCTCCGACCTGCTGCCCTCGCCGTGCCTTCCGACGAGCTGCCCCGGCGTGCCGTACCAGCAGAACTACAACTTCTACCAGGGCGCCGAGGACTCGCTGTCGTTCTTCCTCTCGGACGCCAACCCCGGGCGCGCCGTGCTCGACGCGCAGCGCGTCGGCATCGCCGGCCACTCGCTCGGCGCCGGCGCGGTGAGCTGGGTGGGGCAGTGCGACACCCGCGTGCGCACGATCGTCGCGTGGGACGACCTGCAGCCGGTCGACCCGTCGCAGTGCGCGGCGAACGTGACCGTGCCCGCGCCGTACCGCGCGACGACGCTGCACACGCCGGCGCTGGCGATGACCAACGACTACGAATTCAACGTGCAGCCGCAGCTGTCGACGCCGAACCCGCACGGCGGGACGAACAGTGGCGGCGGCGCGGGGGACAAGGGCTACCAGTCGCTCGCCGCGGCGGGCGTCGACAGCGAGTTGATCAGCCTGCGCAACGGCACGCACCTGACCTACAGCTACATCGACTACGTGCTCTCGTCGAACCAGCTCAGCGAGCGGTTCGCCTTCTACTGGACGCTCGCCTGGCTCGACCAGTACCTGCGCGGTGGGAGCGACCCGCTGACGCCGCAGCCAGCCTTCACCCGGCTCACGAGTTCGGCGGCCTATGACGACAGCGCCGACGTGAACGCGTCCGGACCGGTGTCGATCGGTGCGGGTACCTACGACCCGGCCCGCGGCAACGTGCCCTACCGCATCGCGGGCATCCCGATCCCGGGATCGCTGTCGTTCTACTTCTACTCGCAGTACCGGCTCACCGACCCGGCCACTGGATCCGTGCGCACCTGCGGCGACCTGCTCGCCGGCTGCCCCGCCGTCACCCCGCCCACCCCCTGAGCGCAGGGTGACGGGCTGCGTCCGCGGGTGACGGACTGCGTCCGCGGGTGACGGATCTCGAGGTCGAGTGACGGCGAATTCGCCGTCACTCGATCTTCGGATCCGTCACCCGATCTTGTGGTGCGTCAGCGGGTGGTCGCGAGGCCCTCGATGAGGCGGACGAGGGCGGCGGTGGTCTCGGCGCGGGCGGTGGCCGCGGCCTCCGCGGTGCCGGCCCGGGCGACGTAGAGGGCGGCCTCGTCCAGCGCGCCCAGCAGCACGTGCGAGAGCGGCTCGGGCGGCTGCCGGTCGATCTGGCCGGTCTCGATCGCCGCCACCACCAGCGACTGCACGAGCCCGAGGCCGTAGCGCAGCCCGATCTCGCGCCAGCGCTCCCAGCCGAGCACGGCCGGACCGTCGACGAGGGCGATGCGTTGGATCGCGGGCTCCGCGCACGCGTCGAGCCAGGCGGCGGCGCCGAACCTCATCATCGCCAGCGGGTCGGCGAGCCCCGACCCGCCGACCGCCTCGTCGAGCCGGGCGGTCAGCTCGGCCTCGGTCGCCTCGAAGACGGCGGCGAACAGCTCGACCTTGTCGGCGAACTGGTGATAGAGCGCGCCTCGCGTCACCCCGGCCGCCCGCACGATCGCCTCGGTGCTCACGGCCGCGAACCCGTGCTCGGCGAACAGCTCGCGGGCAGCGGTCACCAACGCCGCACGGGTGGCGGCGGAGCGGTCGGCCTGCGTCCGACGGTTGTCTTTCATACAGGCAGTACGTATGTTTGTAGGGACATCATCGAGGACGCTAGCCCAGGAGGGCCGCCATGCCGACGATCGACATCCCAGCCGGACGCCTCGCCTACCGCGTCGCCGGGCCGGACGACAGCACGGCACCGGCCGTCGTGTTCGTGCACGGCGTGCTCGTGAACGGCTCGCTGTGGCACGGCGTGCAGGACATCCTCGCCGCGCGGGGCGTGCGCTCGTACGCGCTCGACCTGCCGCTGGGGTCGCACACGGTGCCGATCGGCGACGGCGCCGACCGCACGCCGCGCGGCGTGGCCCGCATGATCATCGACGCGATCGGAGCCCTCGGCCTCGACGACGTCACGTTGGTGGGCAACGACAGCGGCGGTGCGCTGTGCCAGTTCGTCCTCGACACCGACGCCACGCGCATCGGTCGGCTGGTGCTCACGAACTGCGACGCCTTCGAGCAGTTCCCGCCGCCGCCGTTCGGCGTCCTCATGGCCGTCGGTCGCCGTCCGGGGCGGCTGCGCCTGTTCATGCGGCAGGCGCGTCCGCGGTTCGTGCGGCATTCGGTGCTCGCGTACGGCGGCCTCGCCGCGAGCCGACTCGATCCGCAGCTGACGGCCGGCTGGGTCGAGCCGATGCTCGCCGACCGCGCGGTCGCCGAGGACGCCGCGGCGTTCATCGCGGCGATCCGCAAGGACGACCTGGTCGAGGCGTCGTCCCGGCTCGGGCGCTTCGACCGCCCGATCCGGCTCGTCTGGGGCGAGCGTGACCCGTTCTTCAAGCTCGCCCTCGCCGAGCGGCTGGTCGAGGCCGCACCGCACGCGCAGCTCGTGCGCGTGCCGGGCGCGAAGACCTTCGTCGCCCTGGACGCCCCCGGCCGGCTGGCCGACGAGATCGTCGCCTGCAGCACCGCCGCCGTCTGACGAGGCGCGGCGCGCGGCGGTCAGCGCTTGCCGATGCCGAGCACCTGCCAGGCGCGCAGCGCCACCCCGAGGGCGAGCAGGTCGTGGCTGCCCGGGTCCGCGTCCGGATCGACGTGGCACAACTCGTGCAGCAGCCGACGGTCGCGCCGCACCTCGTCCTCCGTCGCTCCGAGGGCCTCGGCGGCTCGGGCGGTGCCGCCGAGGTCGAGCACCGCCGCCGCGGCCGCGACGGACCGGGTGCCCTGGCGGGCGTCGTGGTCGAGCGCGGGTCCCAGCCAGTGGTGGACGAAGATCTCCAACGACTCGCGGTCGTGCCGGGCGAGCGCCGCGAGCAGCCGGTCGACGGCGAACGTCGACCGGGCGGCGGGCCCGAGCGCGCGGTCGCGTCCGGTGACCATTTCGGCGGGCACCGGCGACAGGGTGACCGTGGCGCCGATGCAGACGCCCGTGTCGTCCAGCCGCGACGACACGAGCAGGTCGAACCAGCGCGGCTCGGTCGGGCTCGGGCACGGCACGAGCACCCGGCGCGGCGCCGGCAGGTCGCCGCCGAGCGCGGCCACGATGGCACCCGCGACGTCGGCGGCGACCGGGTCGTTGCCGGCACGGTCGCAGACCTCGAGGTACGAGACGCCCGGGCCGACCGCCCGGGGGTCACCGCCGTTGGCGAGGCAGAACTCGTCCCACGCCGCATTCACGGCGACGATCACGCCGTCGCTGTCGAGCAGCGCCACCTCGGCCGTGCGCAGGCGCGACGCGCGCGGTGTCGGCACCTCGCACCCCCATCCGCTGGTCGCGATGCGACGACGGTAGATCGGCTCAGGGTCGCGCGGAAGAGGGCGCCGCCGCTGCGGTGTCGATCAGTGCGCGAGCCGCCGCCAGCCGCCGGCCCGGTTGCGGGCGACGACCGCGCGCAGCAGGGCGACGAACGCGGCCTCGTCGGGGAAGGTGTCCGGCGCGATGCGGATCGACCGGGCCGTTGCGTTGCCCTCGCCCTGGTTGATCAGCCCGGCCGGGTCGGGGACGTCCGGGTCGTAGACGAACACGGTGACGTGCCGCTTCGCCGCCAGCAGGGCGCAGACGTTGCCGTCGAGGACGAAGTACGGCCGGTCGGTGCGCTTGATCGTCTCGACGATCCCCGGATCGGCGGCGTGCACGATCGCGCGCACCCGCTCGGCGATCACCCGCTGCCACGGCAGCAGCCCGTCGAGCCAGGCGTCGACCCGCGGGTCGCGCGCTGCGTCCATGCCCGGGAAGGGTAGGCCGACCGCCGATCTCGAGATCCGTCACGCGATGCGGAGATCCGTCACCGAATGCACAGGGCGGGTCGGTCAGCCGGCGAGGTACCCCGCGAGGCCGCCGGTGAAGGCCGCGAACGAGTCGGCCGAGCTCTCGATCCGCCAGTCGCACTCCTTGGCGAAGTCGAACCAGACCAGCCCGCGCACGCGGGGCCACGAGGCGAGCGTCGTCCACATGTCGCGGATCCACTGCGGCTTGTCGCCGCCGACGTCGGTGGTGCCGACCTCGCCGATGCTGATCGGCTTCGTGCTCAGCGAGCTCAGCTGGGCGACGCCGGGGCCGAACACCTGCGCGAACGACTGCCAGGTCGAGCCCCAGCTCTGCGTGGTGCCCCAGTTGTAGCCGTCCAGGGCGACCTCGTCGACGTTCGCGTCACCGGGGAAGAGGCCGCCGAGCGGGGTGCTGCCGGTGAACGGCACGTTCGGGCACCAGACCCACGTGACGTTGCGGACGCCGGCCTTCGCGAAGACGGCACGCACGTGGTTCCAGGCCACGACGTACGAGCCCGGCTTGTTGCCGTTCACGCCCTCGGCCCACGGGTACCAGCTGCCGTTCATCTCGTGCGCGAAGCGCAGCCGCACGGGCGCGCCGTAGGCCTTGATGCCCTGCGCCCAGCTGCGCAGGTAGCTGTCGAACGCGCCGCTCGTGATGCGGGCGAGCGAGTAGGTCGGCTGGGTGACGCCCTGGCTCGGGTCCCACGGCTCCCACGTCACCTCGGGGACGGCGTGGTGCTGGGCGATCGCCGCGGCGCTCGCCGTCGGGAAGGCGCTGTGCAGCGACCAGGCGACGTAGAACATCACGACACCGGGCGCCGAGCCGGTGGCGCCGGTGAGCTGGTCGAGGCCGCTGAGATCGCTCGGCACGCCGGGGCCGGTCACGCCCCAGCTGCGCGCGACGGTCGGCGTCGTGCTCGGACGCGGGCTCGCGGCGGGTCGCTGCGTGGGGGCGGGCGCGGTCGTCGTGCCGGCGCTGCGCGAGGCGGGCGCGTGATGGTGCGGGCGGTGGTGGGTGCGGTGCTGGTGTGCCCGGTGCGGGTGACGCCGGGCCGCCGCGCCGGCGGCGCCACCGCCGACCAGCTCGGCGACCAGGGCGGCGACGACGGCGAGGGCGGCGGCGAGCAGCACGGCGCGTCCGTGGCGTCGGGTGCGCGGTCGAGCGGGCGGGACGACGGTCACGGACTCTCCTTGCTGGCGATCACCGGGACCATCGACCCGGGCCGGGCGGTACTTGAGTCCTGGGCCGGTCAGCCTTCCGGCCGACGCCGACCGCGGGTCATCTCCGGCGCGCGAGCACGATGGCGGTGATGATCGCTGCGGCCACGAGCAGCCCGACGAGGACGGCGACCGCGATCTTGACCTTGCTGTACGGGCGGTCGCCGTGCACGGCGCCGGTGTTCGCGTTCACGATGACCTGGTAGGTGCGGCCGCCGTACACGTAGGACGCGATCCACAGCGGCAGCAGCAGCAGCTTGAACAGCACGTCGGCGTACCGCACGTCCATCGACGAGACCCGCTGCTCGTCGCCGCCGATGTCGCGCTCGCAGTCGTCGTGCACGACCCGCTCCATCTCGGCGCGGGCGCTCGCGTACCCGACGTCGGGATCGACGTCGTAGCGCAGGGCCGCGTAGCCGGCGAGGTAGTCGGGCACGAACGGCACCGCGTCGGTCAGCGACCACGGCCCCGCCTCGGTGAGCCGCTCGGGAGCGAGCTTCGTCGACCCGGCCACAAGCACGTCGTCGAAGTCGCGCACCACATGGCCGGACGCGTGGCTCCAGCGCGTGTGCTGCACCTGCCGCGTCTCGGTGCGGGTGCCGCCCTGGCCGTCGGACACCGTGTAGGTCTCGGTCACCCAGTAGTGGTCGCCGCGCTGGCCCTGGTAGTCGGTCTCGGTGTGCGCGTCGTAGGTCCAGTGCGGCACGTAGGTGCCGGCGATCGCCTCGGTCGAGCCGACCCGCTTCAGCGCGTTCGGGGCGAAGCGCCGCGAGCGCACCCAGGTCACGAACGCGTCGTTCGCCGCCCGTCGGTCGATCTTGAAGGGCACGACCGCCTCGGGTGTGATCACGCCGTCGGGCTCGGTCTGGGCGACGAGCGCGCCGTTGCAGAACTGGCAGGTCGTGGCGAGCATGTCGGTCTCGGTCTGCGCTCCGCAGTTGCGGCAGGCGAGCACCTGTCCGGCGATCGTGGCCACCGGCTTCGCCGGCAGCGCCGCCCACTCGGCGTAGGAGTGCTCGTCGATGCTGCCGTCGCCGGCCCGCACGTCCTGCTCGAAGCCGCACGCGCCGCACCGCAGCACGGTCGTCCCCGGCGCGTAGGACAGCTGCGCCCCGCACGAGCGGCACGTGTAGTGCAGGTCGCTCGGCGGTGCGTCCGCGCCGGTCGGCACCGGCGTCGCCGTCGGCACCGGCGCCGCCGTCGGCACCGGCGCCGCCGTCGGGATAGGCAACGGCGGCGGTGCCGCGTCCGGCAGAGGCGGCGGTGCTGCGGCCCCCGGCAGGGGAGGCGGGGTCGTCATCCTCGTCGCGTCCGCGCCGTCACGCCTGCGGCGGCTCGGGCGCCGGTGAAGCGGGTGGCGCCGGTGGCGCCTGCGGCGTCTGTGGCGGCAGCGGCGGCGGCACGGCCGCGAACAGCGACGCCACCTCCGGCACCGTCGAGGCGGCGACCCAGCCGGCCATGCCCTGCCGCCAGACCAGCGTGTCGCGGGTCAGCTCGCCGGACGCGATGCGGGCGGGCAGGTCGGCGATCGCGACCGGTCCGACCTGTTGCCCGTCGATGCCGAGGTACAGCGGCGCCGCGGTCGGCAACGGCGGAGGACCCGAGGGGGCAGCAGGAGCCGGCGCCGCGGCCGCGGGACTGAGTACCGAGCCGACCTGCTGCCCGAGGGCGACGCCGACGCCCAGACCCAGTCCGCTGTTGCCGCCGTTCGGGTTCTGCGCGGCGTCCTCGATGGCATTGGCGGCCTGGAACTTCGTGTACTGGTTCAGGTCGCCGAGCACGCCCATCGAGGTGCGCTTGTCGAGCGCGGCCTCGACGTCCGGCGGCAGCGACACGTTCTCGATGACGAATCGCGGCACGCGCAGCCCGAACTCGGCGAGCGACTCGGTCAGCGTGGTCGCCAGCCCGGCCGCGATCGTCTCCTGGTTCGCGGCGAGGTCGAGCACGGGGATCTTCGCCGCCGCGATCGCCGGTGCGAGCTTGCCGACGATCGTCTGGCGCAGGAACTCGCCGACCTCGTCGGTGCGGAACTGCGGGTCGGTGCCGACGAGCTGCCGCAGCAGCTTGGCGGCGTCCTCGACCTGCAGGCTGTAGGTGCCGAAGGCGCGCAGCCGCACCATGCCGAACTCGGCGTCACGCAGGGTGATCGGGTTCTGCGTGCCCCACTTGAAGTCGGTGAACTGCCGGGTGGCGACGAAGTAGACCTCGGCCTTGAACGGCGAGTTGAAGCCGTACTTCCAGCCCTTGAGGTCGGACAGGATCGGCAGGTTCTTCGTCTCGAGGGTGTACGTGCCGGGCGTGAAGACGTCGGCGATGGTGCCCTCGTTCTCGAACACCGCCGTCTGGCCCTCGCGCACGACGAGCTTCGCGCCGAGCTTGATCTCGTTGCCCTGCCGCGGGAAGCGCCACACGATCGTGTCGCGGCTCGTGTCGAGGAACTCGACGATGTCGATGAACTGACCCTTGACGCGGTCCATCAGTCCCACGGTGAAGTCCCCTCCCGCCGTGGCGCACCCGCGCGCACGGTGCGATCACGCTACCGGCCCGGTCAGCCCGCGGGCAGCACCCCGCGCCTCACCACGACACCGCGCAGCCGGGGCAGCCCCAGCCAGCCGGCCGCGCACGCGCGCGGGGCGTTCCGTGCCATCACCGCCGCCCGGGGCAGGACGACGATGCGCCGGGCCCTCGGGGCGAGCACGAAGGGCCGCAGCCACACGACGGTCGTGCGTCCGGACCGGGCGGCCGCCCACCGCACGCCGCTGGTGCGCGCGGTGCAGCCCGCCCTGGCACGCCGGCCCGCGGCGTCGCGCCAGCCGGTGGCCAGCGACGTCGCGGGCGGCAGCACGATGCCCTTGATCAGCAGCGACGTCGTGCCGGTGTTGACGAACGCGAGCGCGACATCGCCCGCGACACCGGGATACAGGACGTGTCGGAACGCCCCGTAGGCTGGTGCAACCGTTACTTTGCGTGACAGAACCGGACGGTGTCGGACGGGTCGGGACGCAACCGCCTGCACCGCCACCACGGTGATCGCAGTGACGGCGAGTGCCAGAACCACTGGCACGACGCGACGACGGAGACGGCCCACGCGCTCCTATCGTCCGCGCGCGCGCGATCCGAAGCGCGCACGGGGACGGTCATGTCGGGACGACCAGGAGTGAGACGGTAGGCATGCGGGAACAACGTCCCGAAGTGGGACGGAGCGAGCTCAGCAGCGAGCCGCTGGAGCGGGTGTGGCCTCCGACAGTGGTGATCGACGCGCGCACCGCGCGGATCGTCTCCGCGACCGAGGGCGCGAACGCGGTGCTCGGCCGCCCGGCCGGCGGCGTGACGGGTCGGCGGCTCGACGAGGTGCTCGACCCGACCAACGACCCGCCGACGCCCGCGCTCGAACTGCTCGCCGGCGGCCGGTTGACCGGGTACGAGGTCGTGCACCGCGTCCGTGCCACCCGGGCGACGCTGTCGTTCTGGGTGCGCGCCGTGCCGTTGCCCGCTGGGCCGGATGCGGTCGCGTTCCTGCTGCCGCGTCCCAGCGGTCGACCCGATGCGTCCCCGCCCTCGATCGCCGCGAAGGCCAGCGGCGTCGGCGCGCTGCGCCCGGACGGCGTGGTGAGCTGGGTCAGCCCGGAGGTCGAGACGCTGCTCGGCCGCCCGGCCGCGCACCTCGTCGGCCGCCGTCTGGTCGACTTCGTGCCGCCCGCCGAGGTCGCCCGGCTGCGTCGGACGGTCGAGGCCGCGCTCGGCGCGCGGCAGGTCGCGTCCCGGCCGGTCGAGATGTCCACCCCAGGCCGCGGCGACCAGTCGCTGCAGCTGCTCGTGCTCCCCGCCGACGAACGTGCCGCGGTCTTCGCGGTCATCCCGGGCGTGCCGCTCGAGCGACCGTCGACGCCGGCGGCGGGCCATCCGGCGCTCGATCGGCTGTCCGGACGCGAGGGCGACATCGCGCTCGCCCTGGCCGCGGGCGACCGGGTGCCCGCGATCGCGCAGAAGCTGTCGCTCTCGCAGGGCACGGTGCGCAACTACCTGTCGGCGATCTTCCGGAAGGTCGGCGTCTCGACGCAGCAGGAGCTCATCGAGCTGTTGCGCGACGTCGGCTGACCAGGCCGGTCAGGCGCTGCGGCTCGGGCGCTCGGCCGGCAGGCGCTCGAGGCGGCGCCGTTCGCGATGCAGGTACGGCCGGGCCCGCCGCTGGCCGCCGCGTCGGTCGATGGCGGCGTCGAGCCGGTCGAGCGACGCGACGATGCGGTCGACGTCGGGGTGCCAGCCGCGGCGCCGGCACTCGTCGGCGAACGCGGCGAGCGAGCCGTGTCCGCGCTCGGCGTTGCACCGGCGGCAGGCGGCCACCTCGTTCTCGGCCCACGACGGGCCGCCCTTGACGCGGGGGACGAGGTGCTCGGTGGTGGGCCGGACGAGCGCACCGAAGGCACGCCCGCACCACACGCAGGTCGCGCCGTCGCGGTCGAGCGCCTGCCGCAGGCGCGCGGCCCGGCCGAGCTGCACAGGTTCGTCGGCCATCCCCATCGACTGTAGGCATCATGGACGGGTGGTGACGAGCGTGCGGGCGCTGCCGGTCACGCCCGCCGAGCTGCGGGTGCGGCTGGCCGAACTGGTCTTCGAGCGGGTCGCCGGGCCGGAGGGGCCGGCGCGGCACGAGGAGATCGTCGCGCCCGGCCCGCGCTGGTTCACCCCGGACCGGCCGATCTGGCGGGTGCACGCCGACGCCGCGATGTTCGTCGGCGGCCTGCGCGCGCTGCTGCTGCAGTCGCTGCACCCGCTGGTGATGACCGGCGTCGCGCAGCACTCGGCGTACCGCGAGGACCCGTGGGGCAGGCTCGCGCGTACCAGCTACTTCCTCGCCGTCACGACCTACGGCCCCGAGGACGCCGCCGAACGCGCGGTGGCCCGCGTGCGCGGCATCCACCAGCGCATCAACGGCGTCGCCGCCGACGGGCGCGCGTACCGCGCCCGCGACCCGCACCTGCTGCGGTGGGTGCACGTGGCCGAGGTCGACAGCTTCCTCGCCGCCTACCAGCGCTACGGCATCGGCGGCCGCCTCGACCGGGACGAACGCGACCTCTACGTCGCCGACACCGCGACGGTCGCCGAGCGGCTCGGCGTCGTCGACCCGCCGCGCACGGAGGCCGAGCTCCACGAGCAGCAGGCCGCCTACCGTCCGGAACTCCGGGCGACCCCCGAGGCGCGGGAGGCGGCACGGTTCCTGCTGCTCAAGGCGCCGCTGCCGCTGCCGGCGAAGGTGCCGTATGCGGTGCTCGCGTCGGCCGCGATCGGCCTGCTGCCGCCGTGGACGCGCCGGCCCCTGCGGCTGCCCTACCTGCCGCTCGCCGAGCGGACCGTCGGGCGGCTCGGCGGCCACGGCGTCACCGCGGCGATCCACTGGGCGATGAGCGCCCGGTCGGGCGCGGACGCCGCGGCGGCCGTCGTCGACGCCGACGTCGCCTGACGCGCCTTGTCCCCCGGGGCAGTCGTCTCCCTGGCTCCGAGATGCCTGCGGCGGGGGACGCGCGGTATCAGGCCGGAGCGGTGAGGCCCCGTTCGATCACGTCCAGCACCACGGTGACGGCCTGGTCGCGCTCGGCCTCGGGCAGGTCGCGCAGCGGGCCCTCGACCAGCAGCATCGACATCCCGTGCACCGCCGACCAGGCGGCGTGTTCGGCGCCCGGACGGCGCGCGGCCGGCAGGGCGCCGACCTCGAGCATCCGGTCGAGGGCCGCGGTCAGCAGCTCGTAGGGGCCCGCCTGGTCGGCCGGCGGCGCACCCTTGACCAGGTGCTCCTCCGGGCGGATGGCGAACGCGGTGCGGAACAGACCCGGTTCGGCGACGGCGAAGTCGATGTAGGCGCGGCCGATCGCGGACAGCTCCGCCATGGCCCGACGCCTGGGGTCGCGCACCCTCACCGTGGCGATGCGGGCGCGCATCAGATCGGCGAGCTCGGTCATGCAGCGCTCGGCGACGGCGTTGATCAGGCTCTGGTGATCGGCGAAGTGCCGGTAGGCGGCGTTGTGCGAGACGCCGACGGCGCGGGTGACCGCGCGCAGTTGCAGGGCCTCCGGTCCCTCGGCGCGGGCCAGGGCCAGGCCGGCGTCGACGAGGCCGGTGCGCAGGTCGCCGTGGTGGTACGGGCGGTCGGCCGTGGCGCGGGGCATGTCGTCAGTGTCGCATGTTGACAGGGTCCACATCGACCGGCATGCTGCTCGATGTAACCAGTGTCAACATCGAGAGGGGACGAGATCATGTCCCTCGCTTCCACCGCCGCGACGGCCCGTGGCACCCGGCGCGGTCTCGTGCTCGCCACGGTCTGCCTCGCCGCCTTCGCCATCAACCTCGACACCACGATCGTGAACGTCGCCCTGCCCGACCTCGGGCGGCAGCTGCACGCGACGACGCGTGACCTGCAGTGGATCGTCGACGGCTACAACCTGGCCTTCGCCGCGCTGGTACTCACCGCCGGGTCGCTCGGTGACCGGTTCGGCCGCCGCCCGGCCCTACTGGTCGGCCTGCTCGGCTTCGCCGCCGCGAGCGGTGCCGGTGCCCTCGTCGACAGTGCGGGCGCGTTGGTGGCCGTCCGGTTCGTGATGGGCGTGTGCGCGGCGCTGATCTTCCCGACCACGCTGTCGGTGATCACCAACCTGTTCCCCGACCGCGGCGAACGCGCGAAGGCGATCGGCGTCTGGGGTGCCGTCACCGGGCTCGGCGTGGCCGTCGGCCCGATCAGCGGCGGTCTGCTGCTCGCGCACTTCGCGTGGCAGTCGGTGTTCGTCGCCCTGGTGCCGGTGGCCCTCGTTGCCGCGGCGCTGGCGTTCTGGCTGGTGCCCGAGTCGAGCGATCCGGGCGAGGCGCGGCTCGACCCGATGGGACTCGTGCTGTCGTCCACGGCCATCGCGACGCTCGTCTACACGATCATCGAGGCGCCCTCGCGCGGCTGGTCGTCGTCGGCGTCGGTGCTCGGCTTCGTCGCCTCGGCCGTGCTCACCGTGGTCTTCGTGCTGGTCGAGCGGCGGCGCGAGCACCCGATGCTCGACGTCACGCTGTTCCGCACGCCGGCGTTCTCGGCGGCCAGCGGCTCGGTGACGGTGGCGTTCTTCGCGCTGTTCGGCTTCATCTTCCTGATCACGCAGTACTTCCAGTTCGTGCGCGGGTACGGCACCCTCTCGACCGGCGCGCGCATCCTGCCCGTCGCGATCACCATCGCGATCGGCTCGGTCGTGGGTGCGCTGCTCGCCGCGCGCGTCGGCACGCGGGCCGTCGTCGTCACCGGCCTGCTGCTGTTCGGGTCGTCGTTCGCCTGGATCTCGGTGTCGGACGCGTTCATGCCGTACTCGCAGATCATCGGGCAGATGGTGCTCATGGGGCTCGGGCTCGGACTGACGACGGCGCCGGCCACCGAGTCGATCCTCAGCGTGCTGCCCGCGGCGAAGGCGGGCGTCGGCTCGGCCGTCAACGACGCCACCCGGGAGGCCGGCGGCACGCTCGGGGTCGCGGTCATCGGCAGCGTCTTCACCTCGCTGTACGCGAGCCACCTCACCGGCGGCTTCTCGACGCTGCCGCAGCCGCTGGCCACGGCCGCGCGTGACTCGGTCGCCGCCGCCTACACGATCGCCGGACGCGCCCCGTCGCTCGTCCCCGATGCGAACTCGGCATTCATGAGCGGGCTGCACGTGGCCTGCATGGTCGCCGCGGGCGTCTGCTGGGTCGGCGCGCTCGGCGCCCTCGCCCTGCCGGGCCGCCGCCCGGCCATCACCGCGGAGGTCGCCGGCCCTCGTCCGCTGCCGTCGCCCGCCGCCGCGTGACGCGCAGCCCCCACCCCCGATGATCTCGGGGAAACCCCGGCTCTGACCGGTGTTTCCCCGAGATCATCTTCGTGTCCGGGTCGGCTGGTGTGTCCGTGCTACAGCTTCGACGCCCAGTCGATGGCGATCGCGTCCTTGCCCGCGACCGTCATCGTCGCGGTGCCGTCGGCCCGCACCCGCACCATCGCGCCGAGGCAGGTGCCGTGCCGCTTGCCGCCGTGCACGACGTCGCAGTAGCGCCCCGGGCGCAGCCCGGTCTGCACCGTCACGGTGCGCGCGGTCTTCGCGTTGTCGACCAGGAAGTAGCCCTGGTCGCCGCGCGAGAAGCCGAGCACGTTGTCGATCCGGCTGAAGACGTGGCGCACGGGCGCATGGCCGACCGCGTTGTGGAACCGCACGAGGCCGAGGACGCCTCGGTTGCGGTCGACGCAGACCCAGCCCTTGCCGCACGTGGTGTTCGTGACGTACCCGGCGGCCGTCGCCGGCGGCGAGTCGTAGCTGTTGGTGAAGGCGAACGCCGAGTACACCTGCGGCGTGCCGTAGCCGTAGGCCAGCAGGAACTCGTTGGCGATGATGTTGGTCGCGCCGTCCTTGTACGACAGGGTGTCCGACCCGCGCTCGGTGTCGTGGTTCTCGACGAAGACCAGCGACTTGCTGCTGGGCACCAGGCCGGCCTGCTCGCCCCACACCCGCAGCCCGGCGATGTTGCCGGTGCCGTCGGCCGTGTAGCTCTTGAAGGCGTTCTTGAGCTGGTAGCTCGCGTCGAAGCCGAGCACCGTGCCGGCCCGCGTGAACGACAGCTGCGACCCCTCACCCGGCGACCCGGGGAAGACCTCGAGCGCCCACTGCGGGCGGGTGCCGTCGATCGTGTCGTGCAGCGAGTTGCGGATGGTGATGAGGTCGGCGACCCCGATGTGCTTCGCGGCGTCGACGCGGAAGCCGGAGACGCCGATCGCGAGCAGCCGGTTGAGGTAGGCGACGATCTTCGCCCTGGTCGGCGCCGAGTCGGTGCGCAGGTCGGCCAGGCCGAGCAGTTCGCACTTGGTCAACTGGTGGTAGTCGTTGAAGTCGTCGACACCGCCGCTGGCCGACGGGCAGTCGTTCGGGCCGGTGCCCTTGTGGTGGAAGTTCGCGCTCGTGTACAGGCCCGGGTAGTCGAAGTGGGTGTACTCGACACCGGTGTAGCTCGTGTGGCCCTGCCCGGTCATGTGGTTGATGACGGCGTCGACGTAGACCTTCACGCCGGCCCGCCGGCAGGTGGCCACCATGTCACGGAACTGCGTGGCCGTACCGAACCGGCTGGTGAGCCGGTAGTCGACCGGCTGGTACACCTCCCACCACGGGTGCAGGATCGGCGCGTCCGACGAGGTGTAGTCGCGCGAGAGGGAGTCGGCCGGCGGTGCCACCTGGACGCCCGAGTAGCCGGCCGGCCCCAGCACGGTCGTGCACTCCTTGGCGATCGACGGCCAGTTCCACTCCCAGAGGTTGGCCTGGACGTCGCGGATGACGTGATGGGCCGACCTGGCGGACGGCGTGGCGGCCGGCGCGTCGACCGCGGTCGCGGTGACGGCGACGCCGGCGAGGACGGAGGTGAGCCCGGCGGCGAGCAGCCGTCGGGTCCGCCCGTGGGGGACGTGCATGAGGACCTCCTTGGAGTCGAGATCCTCAGCACGCTGCCAGGAAAGGGCGGTGTTCGTAAACCCTTTCGGCAGGAATTGGACGATTCGTCAGGCCCGCAGGCGCACCGGCAGCCGTTCGAAGCCGCGGAGGATGCGGGTGCTGCGGCGCTCGGCGCCCGGCCGCAGCTGCAGGTCGGGGTACCGCTCGAACAGCAGCCGCAGCCCGACCTCGCCCTCCATGCGCGCCAGCGCCGCGCCGAGGCAGTAGTGGCGTCCGGCCGAGAAGGCGACGTGGTCCTTGGCGTTCTCGCGGGTCACATCGAAGCGGCCCGGGTCGTCGAAGACCTCCGGGTCGCGGTTCGCCGCGGCCAGGATCGTCGTGACCAGCGTGCCCTGCCGGATCGGCGTGCCGGCGACCTCGGTGTCGGTCTGGGCGGTGCGGCCGGTGAGCAGCACGGGCGGGTCGAAGCGCAGGATCTCGTCGACCGCGTTGGCCCAGCCGTAGGGATGCGCGCGAAGGTGCGCCAACTGCTCGGGGTGGTCGTGCAGCAGCGCGGTGCCGTTGCCGAGCAGGTTCACCGTGGTCTCGAACCCCGCGGCCAGGACGAGACCTGCCGTGGCCTTGAGCTCGCGGTCGTCGAGGCCGACACCGTCCTCCTTCGCCGCGACCAGCTGGCTGAGCAGGTCGTCGCCGGGGTGGTCGCGCAACGAGCTCAGGTGCGCGTCCAGCCACGCCTCGAAGCCCGCGAGGGCGTCCTCGACCTGGCGGAAGACCTTCCAGGTGAGGCCGAGATCGAGGCTCGGGGCGGCCGCCGCGCCGAACGCGAGCACCCGGCTGCGTTCGTCGGCCGGCACGCCGAGGATCTCGGCGATCACCGTCACGGGCAGGAGGGCGCAGTAGCGCTCGACGAGGTCGACGCTGTCGCCGGAGTCGGCGGCGCCGGCGAGGTCGTCGAGCAGTCCGGCGGCGATCTCCTCGGTGCGCGAGCGCAGCTTCTCGACCGCGCGCACGCTGAACACGCGGGTGACCAGCTTGCGGTAGCGGGTGTGGTCGGGCGGTTCGGTGACGAGCAGCGACGGCGGCTCCAGCGGGCCCAGGCGCTCCTCGTCGGTGGCCCAGAGGAACGCCTTGCCGATCGGTCCGCCGATCTGGTTGCGGTCGAAGCCGGCCCGGAAGTCGTTGCTGCCGAGCACCTCGCGCACGACCGGCAGCGAGGTGGTGAGGTAGCTGAACCTGCCGCGGTAGAGCGGTCCCATCGAGCGCATCTGCTCGAACAGCGGGAACGGGTCACCGCCGCGCGCCGCGAAGATCATCTGACCCTGCAGGTCGCCGCGGCGCGCCGCGAGGGTCATCACCGTACGCGGCAGCAGGTGGCCGAGGCCCCAGCGCACCGCGGTCTTCGCCCCCGGGGTCACCCGGCCGGGCGTGAAACGCTCGCGTACCAACGTCATGTCGCGAGGCTAGCCGGTGGTCCGGTGCGCGGCAGCGGCAGCGGTTTTGACGCCACCGCGCACCTTCGGCTCACCTCTCCGCCCCGATCAGCAGCGTCGGCCCGGTCGGGTGTGCCGTTCCAGCATGCGCGCGGCCACGCTGGGTGACCGGAGCACAACGGCATGTGATCAGCAGTCCTTCGCCACGCCCGGTCCGGGACGCCGGGGTGCCCGTCCCGGGCATCGTGGCCCGTTCTCGGGCAGGGTGGACGGGTGACCCCCCGCCGCTGGCTGTTCGGTGACCAACTCGGCCCGCACTTCCTCGACTCGCCCGACCAGCCCGTGCTCATCGTCGAGTCGCAGCGCGTCTTCGCCCGTCGCCGGTTCCACCGGCAGAAGGCGCACCTGGTGCTCTCGGCGATGCGGCACCGCGCCGCCGAACTCGGCGACCGGTGCCGGTACGTGCGGGCCGACCACTACCGCGACGCGGTCGACGAGCCGGTCACCGTCTGCCACCCGACGTCGTACGCCGCCCGCGAGCTCGTGCAGTCGATGCCCGATGTCGAGGTGCTGCCGGCGCGCGGCTACGCCGTGGGCATGGACGAGTTCGCCCGCTGGGTCGACGGACGCGGCAAGCGGCGGCTGCTGCTCGAGGACTTCTACCGCGACACCCGGCGCCGCCTCGACCTGCTCATGGACGGCGCCGAGCCCGCCGGCGGGAAATGGAACTACGACGCCGAGAACCGCGAGCCGCCGCCGAGGTCGCGCACGCTCGACGTCGGCGAGCCGTGGTGGCCCGAGGAGGACGAGATCGACGAGCAGGTACGGCGCGACCTCGATGCGTGGGAGGCGTCCGGGGCGGTGCGGTTCGTCGGCCGCGACGGGCCGCGCCGCTTCGCCGTCACGCACACCGAGGCGTCCGCGGCGCTCGAGCGGTTCGTCACGACCCGCCTGCCGACCTTCGGCCGCTACGAGGACGCCATGCTCGCGGACGACCAGTGGATGGCGCACTCGCTGCTGTCGCCGGTCATGAACCTCGGGCTGCTCGACCCGCTCGAGGTGGCCCAGCGGGCCGAGCAGGCCTACCGCGACGGGTCGGCGCCGCTCGCCGCCGTCGAGGGGTTCGTGCGGCAGGTGATCGGCTGGCGCGAGTACGTCTGGCACCTCTACTGGCAGCAGGGCCCGGGCTACCGGCGGCGCAACGCGCTCGGGGTGCGGCACAAGGTGCCCGCCTGGCTCGAGGACCTCGACGCCGACGCCGTCGAGGCGCGCTGCCTGTCGACGGTGCTCGAGCAGCTGCGCGACAGCGGGTGGGTGCACCACATCCCGCGGCTGATGGTGCTCGGGAACTACGCGCTGCAACGGGGGGTCCATCCGGCGGCGATGACCGACTGGTTCCATCGCAGCTTCGTCGACGGTTACGACTGGGTGATGCTGCCGAACGTCGTCGGCATGTCGCAGCACGCCGACGGCGGGATCATGGCCACCAAGCCCTACGCCTCGGGCGGTGCGTACATCGACCGGATGAGCGACTTCTGCGGCGGCTGCCGCTACAACCCGAAGGTGCGCGTCGGCGACGACGCCTGCCCGTTCACCGCCGGCTACTGGGCCTTCCTCGACCGAAACCGCGAGCGGTTCGCCGGCAACGCCAGGCTGCGGCAGCCCCTCACCGGTCTCGACCGGCTCAAGGACCTCGACGAGGTGCGCGAGCAGGAGCGCCGCCGCGGCACCCGCGCCCCCGGACGTCGCCGCCCGCGGTCAGGCGAGGCGGGCGAGGGCGGCGGCCGCGGCGCGGTTGCCGGACACGAGGGCACCCTGCTGCGACGGGGTGTCGCGGTGGTCGCCGCAGACGATGACGCCGTCGGGCCCGGTGCTGACCGGACGCCGCAGCGGGGTGCCGGCCGCGAAGTCGGGCAGCGCGTGCGGCAGGGGATAGGCGCCGACGAGCTCCCAGCGCGACGTGTCGGTCTGCCACAGCCGGTCGAGGTGCCGCCGCACCGCCTGCTCGGCCGCCGCGGACGCGTCGGCGCCGAGCGTCGAGGCGCTCACGAGCTGCCGTCCGGACGGCGCGTAGTCACACGACACCCCAGACATCACCACCGTGTTAACCACCCGGCCCCGCTGCTCGCCCACGACGCCCAGCACCCGCCCGCGTGCGGGCCGCTCGTCGGCGGCGACGTGGACCGTGGTGAGC
>NZ_JBQCEE010000120.1:0-24779 GCF_051960575.1 Jatrophihabitans sp. | reverse complement strand
CATCACCGTCGGTGGGGCGAAGCCGTGACCGGTTCGCAGGACGGTGTCACACAGGAAGACGGCGAGCTGCGCCATGTTCTCCGGGCCGCCCTCGACGAGGTACTTCAAGGCTTGGTGCGCGACGCCGACGGGTACCGACGACTGCGCCATCAATCCCGCATCAGGTACTGCCTCACCGCCGAGCACCACCACAGGCAGACCGCTGCCGAGAACGCTCGCCAGCCCGTCCGGCCACGTCGCCTCGCCGCCGAGCAACCGCACCACCGCGAGGTCAGCGCCGGCCAGCAGGGCCGGGACCTCGTCGGCAGCCACCCGGGTCGGATTGGCGCACCGCCACTGCACCGCGCCGTCGGCTGCGTGCGCCGCGAGCAGATCGGTGTCCGATGTGGAGAGCATGACGATCACGGGCGGTCTCCCAGCGTGGTACGCAGCGGCGGAAGCCCGGCCGGGGCCCCGTCGGTGATCAGCCGCTCGACGGCGGCGGTGTCGAGATGCTCGGCGACGGCCGCCCCGACGAGGTCGAGCTGGCGCTCGCGCAACGCACGCGCGTCTGTGTCCGGGGCCGGAACGAACTGCCGGCCGGCGGCGTCCGCGACCTCGCGGAGGAACGCCCGCCGGAACCGGTCACTGTCGAACGCACCGTGGAACGACGTCCCCCAGACCGCTCCGCGCTGCTGCCCGTCCAGGAAGGGCACGCAGTTCTCGACGACGTGCGTGATCCCATGATGGATCTCGTACGCCGTGTCGACGAGCTCATCGCGCCACGTGCCGCGCGAGCGGCGGACGGTCTTGTCGACCGCGAACCGGACCTCGGTCGGAAGCAGCCCGAGCCCGTCGACCTTGCCGGCCCGCGACTCGATCTCGTCGACGATCGTCGCCGCAAGCATCTGATGGCCGCCGCAGATTCCGAGGGTCGGCCGGCCGCGGCGGGCCCGCTCGACGATCACGTCGGCGATGCCGGACGACCGCAGCCAGGCCAGATCGCGGACGGTGGCCCGGCTGCCCGGTAGCACCGCAAGGTCCGCCGCCGCCACCTCCGCGGGCGACACCGTCCACTGCACCACGACCCCGGGCTCGCAGCCGAGGGCGTCGAGGTCAGTCGCGTTGGACGTCCGTGGCAGACGCACGGCGACGACGCGCAGAGCCTCGTCCCCGACCGGTGGGCCGCCGCTCACGGTGCGGGTCAAGGAGAGCGAGTCTTCCGCGTCCAGACCGATGCCGGTCAGCCATGGGACGACACCCAACATCGGGCGACCGGTCAAGGCGCGCAGTTGATCCAGCCCTGGCGCGAGCAGGCGTGCGTCGCCGCGGAATTTGTTGATCAGGAATCCGGCGACGAGTGACTGGTCCCGTCCCTCGAGCACAGCCAGGGTGCCGACCAGGGCGGCGAAGACGCCGCCACGGTCGATGTCACCAACGACCACAGTCGGGAGGGCGCGCTCGCGCGCGAGCCACATGTTCGCCAAATCCGTCGAGCGCAGGTTGATCTCGGCGGGGCTGCCGGCCCCCTCGCAGATCACCACCTCATAGCTGGTGCGGAGACGGTCGTAGGACTGCAGCACCGCCGCCCGCAGGTCGGTCTTCAGGTCCCGATATTCGAGCGCGCCTGCCTCGCCGAATGGCCTGCCGTGCACCAGGACGTGGCTGCGCGTGTCGCCGCCTGGCTTCAACAGCACAGGGTTCATGTCGACGGTGGGCTCGACACGGCACGCACGCGCCTGCATCTCCTGCGCGCGGCCTATCTCGCCGCCGTCGATCGTCACGGCCGAGTTGTTCGACATGTTCTGGGCCTTGAACGGCGCGACGCGCACGTCGCGGTCGCGCAGCCAGCGACAGATGCCTGCGGTCAGGAGGCTCTTGCCGGCGTCCGAACTCGCGCCCGCGACCAGCAGCGAACCTCTCACCGCGTAGCTCCGGCGAGCGTCGCAGCACAGCGCGTGGAACAGCCACCCGGCGTACAGGCTTTGGAGCCGTCAGTCGACGAAGGCGCCCACGTGCTTTCGGCCGGAACGACCGAGGGTGCCATCTACTCGACGGGCTGCGCCGGCGGATGGACGAATGCAGGGGGTGGCGAGACTGCACGCATGGTCGACCTCCGACGGGTTTCCGCGCCCTGGAATGTGCCGACGGCCGAAGTATCCTGGCTCCCGGATCGCAGCTTCCCTCGCCTTCCAACCCTTTCGGGCCGTGGCTGTTGAGGTTCGCTCCCCGGTGACAGTGGCGGGACCGCGCCGGATTCGCACCGGACTTCCTTCACTGCCGTCGGCGGTGACCTTGCCACACGCTGCGTCCGAAGCACAAACTGCGTCCGCCGACACCGCGGGAACCAAGCCGGGGCTCAGCTCCGGTCGCCGCGCGACGCGATGCCTCAGGTCCTCAGCCATGGGTCGGCCACGGGCACTGCATCATCGGCATGGTCGAGCACTTGAATGAGCAGACGATGATCATCAGTGGCGTTCGGTTGGTTGCTCAGGTCAGAGCTGCGGCCCGCTGATCGACCTCGTCATTGGAGCGGCTGGCCACGGGCTGGATGCGACGCCGGTGGTTGTGAACTCGGGGGATTGCCTGTCCTGGATCGGGTTGCCGGCCGCGAGTTGTTGCAGCGTCTCGTGGGCGCTCAGGGCCGCGGCCGTCCGATCGAGCACGGCCCGCAGAATTTCGTCTGCGTCGGCGCTGTCGTGCCATTCGACGGTGTCGGGATCGCGGTCGGCGGTGTGGTCGACGTAGAGGGTGTTACTGGTGCGGGCGCGGGTGGCGGCGACGTAGAGAGACTCGCGCGTCGTCGTTGCAGTGATGAGGGCGTGGGCGGTGTCGACGGTGCGGCCTTGAGCACGGTGGGTCGTGGTGGCGTAGCCGAGCTCGACGTGCCGGGTCGCGTAGGTCGGGGGCAGGACGACCACGCTCGCCTCGTCGGTGGCGGCCCCGCGGCGTTGCACGACCAGGCTGCCGTCGCGGTGGACGGTGTGGACGGTCCAGGTGTCGCCGTTGCGAACCCAGCGTCCGTCGGTGGTGCGGAGGCGGCGGTCGTTCTGGCGGGTGATGACGTGGTCGCCGATACCGGCGACGCCGCCCGCGGCGACGTCAATCGTCTCGGGTGACACTTCGCCGGCGGCGAGCCGTTCGGCGCGGGCGCGGAGGTTCAGCTCGGCGACCGAGGCATGGTCGTCGGCGATCATGATGGTGTCCAGGCCGGCGTCGGTGTCGGCCCGCCACGCCCGGTAGAGCTGGTCGAGCATGGCGTTCGGGTCGCCCGACTGGATGCGGCCGTGCGCTTGATATGCGTCAATGGCGGCGTGGTCGCCGGCGCGGAGTTGGAGGCTGGCGTCGCGTTCCCACTCGTGGGTGAACCGGCGGACGCCGGTCAGGGTGGGGGTGTCGGGCCGGTCGGCGGCAAGCATCCCGAACGCCCCACCGGCATCGATCGGGGCGAGCTGGCACCGGTCACCGACCAGCACCACCTTCGCCCCGACACGGCGGGCTTGGGTGGTGATGGCGTCGAGGGCCAGAGTGCCGGCGAGCCCGGCCTCATCGATCAGGACAAGTTGCCCGGGCCGGAGTGTCCACCGCCGCCAGTCCGCCTCCAGTTCGTTGAGTCGTGCGTGGAGGCGTCGGGCGTGGACGGTGGACGGGCTGCTGGTCTCGCGCTGGATCCGGTCGGCGAGGGCGTCGAGCTGCGCACGCCGGGCTGGGGTCTTGGTGGTTTCGTGGAGCCATTTGGCGGTGTTCTCGGTGTCGATGCCGAGCTCGTCGGCCAGCACCTCAGCTGCCGCGGCTGACGGCGCGAGACCGAGCACCGAGCCAGGACCGTGCGTGGTCTCCCACGCGGCGCGAAGCGCGGCGAGGGAGACGGTCTTGCCCGTCCCGGCCGGCCCGACCAGCAGATCTAAGGTGCGGCCGGAGGTCGCGACCGCCGCGACGGCGGCGGCCTGATCCGGCCCGAGCGTGACGCTCCGCCCCGGCACCGAAGCAGTGAGGATGTGGGTCACGGTGGCGGGGTGGACTGCGGGGCCTGTGGTGTCGCGGCCGGCGTCGAGCAGCCGGGTCTCGGCGTCGAGGATCTCGCGGGTCGTGAAGATCGCGGCGACCCGTTCCCGCGCCCTCCGCGGAGTGCCGATCGCGACGGCCGGGCCTGGCGGTGTGAGGGGGAGGGCTTGGTCGAGGGCGGCGTCGGTCATCCGGTCCGCGACCTGGAGCCGGTCGGCGGGGGTGGCGAACCGGAGGCCGTGGAGTTGCCGGTGGACTTCTGCGAGGACGTTGCCGTGGCTGAACGTGGACCGGCGCCGGCCGACCGTCGCGAGCGCGACGACGGCCGCCTCACGGAGCATCGGCGGGTCGACGTCCGCGGCAGTGAGGACCGGCAGCACGTTCCGGGCGGCCAAGCCGGCGGCCCACCGTGCCGGGTCGGGGCCGATGTGGAGGCGGGCGCGGTCGGTCCAGGCGGCGACCTGCTCGGCGAGGGTCCGCAGCTGCTTGTCCGGCCTCGTCTCGAGCGTGGCCTGCTGGCGGAGCCGCAGCACCTCGACCGGGGAAGGTTGCCGGCCGTGCTCGGCCGTGAACCGGGCGACGAGCTGGTTCTTCGTGGTCTCGATGTCCTGCGACCGCCGCGAGAACTCCTCCACCAACGACCTCGGGACGCCGTCGATGTCGTGCCGCGGCACCGGCGAATGCCGGCGCGCGTGCTCGGCCCACGCGTACCCGAGCCGCGCAGCGAGGAGATCCTGGACGACGCCTTCGTGGAGCTCGGACAGCGCGACGACGTACTTGTGCAGCGTCCGCGAATCGAGCGTCCGCCACACCCCGTCGAGGGTCTGGACACGGTTCGCGACCACCACATGGGTGTGCAGGTGCGGGTCGCCGGCCCGGCTGTCCCAATGATCGAACGCCGCCGCGACGACCCCGCGGACCGGTTCCTGCAGCACGCCGTTCGCGCCGGTGCGGGAGCAGAACACCTGCTCCTCCGCCCACCCCAGCACCATGCGGATGGCGTCGCGGTGCGCGGCGTGGATCGCGGCCTGGGTCGCGGGGTCGGCGACCGCCCAGACCGCCGAGACCGACTTCGGGACCGAGAACGTCAGGTCGAACCCGGCGACCGGCCGCTTGATCGACCGCTCCCGAACCCGCTCCTCAGCCTCGATCGCAGCGACCGCCTCCGCCCGCGCCGCGTCGTCCAGGTCCGCCGGGACGGCGTCGACGCGAGCGGCGATCCGCTGGCCCAGCGGGGCCGGGAATCGCTGCGGGAGACGCCCGAGCGGCTGCCCGGTGATGGGGTCCTCGAGCATCCCGAGCAGGTGGAACAACTGCCGCTGCGACACCTCATTGCCGACCGCCAGACCTGCACCGTCACCCAGACCGGCGAGCCCGGAACCGAGCCAATAGCCCGGCGGCGTCCCCGACTCGGCGTAGTACCGCGTCAGTGGCGACGCGGCCGGTGCGGTGACGTCACCGCGCGCGCCCGGGCGGAGCAGGGACACGTACCCCCCCCCCGACTCAACCGCCGGATCGACACCGTCACGCCCTACAGGGCCCGCCGTTGGGTGACCGCAACGGGAGGTGACCGGCCGTGGCCGCATCTCGATGCCAGACGCGTGGAGGCGGTGAGGCGTGCAGGTGATGGTGCGGATGGCGTAGCGGCTTGGGTCAGGGGTCGCGATGGCGAGGAGCGGTCCTCGGGATGACCTTGGTCGGGAGGCTGGCGGGGCTTGCGCGGACGGCGATGATCTTCGGGTGACCGATGCGCGCGAGAAGCCTCGACGGCACGCGATCTCCGCCCGCCTCGAGCAGCGCCGGCTCGCCGGGGATCAACGCGCCGGGTCGTGGGCTCGTGGCGAAGCGGCACGGCGTGAGCTGGCCTTCGTGCAGCGGGTCTGGCGGGTCTTCGCCGTCATGCTGCTCGTCGCGGCCGGGCTGATCACCAGCGTCGCGTTCCTCGTGCCGGCCGGATTCGTGCGCGGCCTGGTCGTCGGCGCACTGGCAACCGCGGCCCTTGCGAGCCTGTGCGTGATGACCATGCAGGCAAGCGGTTCGGCCTGGACGCGGATGGGCGCGACCGCCGAACATTGGACGGCGTCGGAGCTTCGACCGCTGCAGCGCTCGGGCTGGCGGTTGCTCAACCACTACCTCCTCGGCAGCGAGATCGATCATCTGTTGATCGGGCCGGCGGGTGTCATCGTGGTCGAGACCAAATGGAGCCGGACCACCTACCGGCTCGACGGCACAGATCGGCTCCTCGCCGACGCGCTGACCCAGGTCAAGCGGAATGCGCGGCAGGTCGAGCTCTGGAACGAGGTCCGTGCTGCCCGCTGCACGGTGCAGTCGGTGTTGTTCCTGTGGGACGCGGAGCCGGCGCAGGGGCCGCCGCCTGAGGAACCGGTCGTCATCGACGGCGTTCACATCATCACCGGTCGACGCACGGCGGCGGCCTGGCGTCGTCGGGTCGAGCAGACTGGGCAGTCGGTTGCGCCGGATGCGCTCGACAAGCTGGTCGCGGCAGCGATCGAGCAGTTGGCCAAGCGTGACCGGCACGTCGCCGACGCCGAGACGCTGGCACCCAGTATCGAGCGCGGGGTCTGGATCGCTTGCGGTTGCGTGATCGCGGCGCTGACCGGCTGTCTGATCGTGCTCGAGCCGCTCTCGCACGGCTGGCGATGGTTGACGCTGCCGGTCGGTGTGGCCGCGGTAGCCGCAGGCCTCTTCGCTCGGCGCATCAAGGTGATCAGGCTCGTCGCCGATGCGTGGTTGGCGGCGGTTATCGCAGCCGGCGTCCTGGCAGCCATCGCCGAGGCGATCGGCTGAGGACGTTCCCCCGACGTCAGGGCCTCAGGGTGAGACCCGAGGATCGCGGAGGTACGTGATGGACAGACTCTTGACCGTTCCCGAGGCAGCCGAGCGGCTGAACACGTCGGAGCGCTTCATCCGCCGGCTCATCAACGAGCGGCGGATCCAGTTCATCCGCGTCGGCCGGCATGTACGGATCGCCGAGCGGGTACTCGACGGGTTCGTCGGTGCCGGCGTCGTCGAGCCGGTGCTGCTGCGGCGCACCCGGGCCGGCCGATGATCAAGCGCCGCTTCGGCAGCATCCGCCGGCTCCCGTCCGGTCGCTGGCAGGCGCGCTACCGCGGCGAGGACGGCTTGATGCGTCCGGCGCCGATCACGTTCGAGCGCCGAGCCGACGCCGATCGCTGGCTCGCGCAGGAGGAACTGCTGATCGCAAACGGCGACTGGGTCAACCCGGACGCCGGCCTCGTGGCCTTGAGCGACTACGCGACCCGGTGGGTCAAGGAGCGCGCCAACCTCCGGCCGAAGACGCGGCAGCTGTACGAGGGCCTCGTCCGCCGGCACATCAATCCGACGCTCGGCGCGATGCCGCTCGTCGACCTCTCCCCCGCGCGCATCCGCTCGTGGCGGGCCGACCTCATCGAAGCGGGCGTCTCGCCGACCACCACCGCGAAGGCGTACCGCCTGCTCCGCACCGTCCTCGCGACCGCCGTCGAAGACCGGCTGCTGCGCGACAACCCCTGCCGCATCCGCGGTGCGTCGGCCGAACGGCCGCCGGAACGGCCGACCCTCACCGTCGAGCAGGTCTTCGCGCTCGCCGACGGCATGCCGGCCCGGTACCGCGCGCTCGTGATGCTCGGCACCTTCGCGAGCATGCGGTTCGGCGAGCTCGCCGCGCTGCAGCGCCAGCATCTCGACGTCGACACCGGGATGATCGACATCCGTGTCGCCCAGGTCGAGCTCGGCACCGGCGAGCTGGTCACCGGGCCGCCGAAGACTGCCGCCGGCCGTCGCGTCGTCGCCGTCCCCACCCAGCTGTTGCCCGACCTGCGCCGCCACCTCGAGAGCTTCGTCGGCCCGAGCCCGACCGACCTCGTCTTCGCGGGCCCGAAGGGCGCACCGCTGCGCCGCAGCAACTTCCAGAAGGCGTGGCAGCAGGGGCTCGAGGCCGCCGGACTTACCGGCGTCCACTTCCACGACCTGCGGCACACCGGCAATACGCTGGCCGCCCAGGCCGGGGCGACGATGTCCGATCTCATGGCCCGGATGGGCCACGCCAGCACCCGTGCGGCGCAGATCTATCTGCACACCACGTCGCAACGTGACCGCGTCGTCGCCGATGCGCTGGACAACATGCTCACCGCACGAAGTGGCACGCGTGTGGCACGCGAGCCCGTCGGCGCGTCCCGAGTTGATCTCGGAAATGACGAAGGCCCCGAGATCCGGGGCCTCCAGCGTGGAGCGGGTGACGGGAATCGAACCCGCACTGTCAGCTTGGGAAGCTGATGTTCTGCCATTGAACTACACCCGCAGAGCGTGACGATCCTATCGTCCCGGTGCAGCGCCACCGACCGGGATGTCGCCGCCGGCTGGAGCCCGCTGACAGCATCAAGATCCAGTCGGCTCGGCCGACCCGGATGGTCGAACAGGCCCAGGGCCCGCTGGCGGCATCACGATCCGGACAGGGGGCCCGTGCCGAGGCTCCGGACGCGCGCACGACGACGACCTCGGCTAGACATGTCGCATGGTGAACCGCGGGGTGCGTGTCGTGGCCGAAGCCGTCAATCGCGTGCTCGTGACGCCGACGGGCGTGAGCGGCTGGCAGAAGCAGCTCGGCACCGACGCCGTCGAGCAGGCGGTGCGTGGGAGGACGATCATGGTCACCGGGTCGTCGTCCGGCATCGGCGAGGCGGCCGCCCGCCAGCTCGCAGCGGCCGGGGCACACGTCCTGCTCGTCGCGCGCAGCGCCGAGACGCTGCAGCGCCTCGCGAAGGAGATCGCGGACGAGGGCGGCCGGGCCGCGGCGCACCCCTGCGACCTCACCGACTTCGCCGCGCTCGACGCCGTCGTCGCCGACGTGATCGCGCAGCACGGCGGCGTCGACGTGCTGGTGAACAACGCCGGGCACTCGATCCGCCGGCCGGTCATGCAGTCGCTCGACCGGTTCCACGACTTCGAGCGGCAGCTGCAGCTGAACTACCTGGCGGCGATCCGGCTGACGCTCGGGTTGCTGCCCACGATGCGCGAGCGCGGCAGCGGGCACATCGTGAACATCTCGACCTGGGCGGTGCAGGTGCGCCCCGCGCGGTTCGCGGGCTACGTCGCGTCGAAGGCCGCACTCGAGGCGTGGAGCGACAGCGTCCAGGGCGAACTGCTGGCCGACGGCATCCTGTTCACGACGATCCGCATGCCGCTGGTGCGCACACCGATGATCGCGCCGACCCGGCTCTACCGGAGAGTCCCGGCCCTCACGTCGGAGCAGGCCGGGCGCACGGTCGTCGACGCGGTCGTGCGGCGGCCGCGCCGGCTGCGGCCGGTGTTCAGCCCGCTGCTCGACCTCACCGACTCGATGAGCCCCCGCTCGCTGGACGCGGTGCGCAGCCGGGTGATGTGAGCTCAGGCCACGGCGTGCAGGTGGCGCCGCAGGCCCGCCCAGAACGCCCGGGCGGCGGCGTCGTCCGCGTGCGCCATCAGCCACCGCACCACCAGGGCCGCGCGACGCGGGCCGAGCAGGTCGAGCATGCGGTCGACGTCGTCGCGGTGGGCCCGCAGTTCGTCGGCGTCGTGGCGGCGCAACCATCGTCCGAGGCCGTCGATCGTCGCGCCGGCCGGCTCGCCGAACGCCGCCGCGTCCGCCACGCTCGCGGCCAGGGCGGACGCGGTGCTCCACGCATCGGCGCGGTCACGCGGTTCGGTGGCGAGCATCGGGGTCTCCCTTCTGCGGCGGACATCCTGACCAACGACCCCGCGGGCGGCCGGTGACGCGGGCCTAGGGTGACGGTGACCGCGCACGTGAGGCCGACGAGAGGACGCATCGCCGTGACCATCGAGCAGGAGCACGCGGCGCCGGCCGCGGCCGCGACGACCGGCCCCGGGCGCGACCGGCAGACGTCGATCTACCGACAGGGTGTGCTCGGCCGGCGACCCGTCGTCCCGACCGACTTCGCCACCCTCGAGCGGGCGGCGCGCGCGGCGAGTTCGGCGGAGGCGTGGGCCTACGTCGCGGGTGGCGCCGGCGAGGGGCGGACGATGCGCAACAACCGCCGCGCGTTCGACCGCTGGGTCACCGTGCCGCGCATGGCGCACGGGCACACCACGCGCGACCTGTCGACCACCGTCGTGAACACCCGGCTCACCAGCCCGTTGCTGCTCGCGCCGGTCGGGGCCGGGGCGCTCATGGGCGCCGACAGCGACCTGCAGATCGCGCGGGCGGCCGCCGCCACCGGCGTCCCGTACATCTTCAGCAACCAGGGCTGCAACCCGATGGAGGACTCCGCGGCGGCGATGGGCGCGACGCCGAAGTGGGTGCAGCTCTACTGGAGCACCGACGAGGCCCTGGTCGACAGCATCCTGCACCGGGCCGAGGCGATCGGCGCCGAGGCCGTCGTGGTCACGCTCGACACGACGATCCTCGGCTGGCGGCCGCAGGACCTCAACCTCGGCTCGTTGCCGTTCGCGAAGGGGCTCGGCATCGCGCAGTACACGTCCGACCCGCGGTTCCGCGAGATCGTCGCCGAGCGGATCAAGCGGGCGGTGAAGCAGGACGTCGAGGTCACCCTCGGGGCCGTGCGCACGCTGCTGCAGATGAGCCGCAACCACCCCGGCCGGTTCCTCGACAACCTCCGCTCGCCCGAGCCCCGGGCCTCGGTCGAGACCTTCCTGGACATCTACTCGAACCCCGGGCTGAGCTGGGACCACCTCGCGACGCTGCGCGACCGCACCCGGCTGCCGGTCGTGCTCAAGGGCATCCTGCACCCGGACGACGCCCGCCGCGCCTTCGACCTCGGCGTCGACGCGATCGTCGTCAGCAACCACGGCGGTCGGCAGGTCGACAACGCGGTCGCCTCGCTCGACGCGCTGATCGACATCCGCGCCGCCATCGGCCGCGGGCCGACCGTGCTGCTCGACAGCGGCATCCGCACCGGCGCCGACGTCTTCACCGCCCTCGCACTGGGTGCCGACGCGGTGCTGCTCGGCCGACCACACATGTACGGCCTCGCGATCGCCGGGCAGCGCGGGGTGGAGGAGGTCGTGCGCAACGTCGTCGCCGAACTCGACCTCACGATGGCGCTCTCCGGCGCGCGCTCGATCGCCGAGATCGACGAACGCTTCGTGCGCCCCAACCCGTCGTTCTGAACGGCGGCCGGTCGCGGTTTGTCGCGCACGGTCAAGATCCGGGGACGCGAGGCACCGCACGATGGACGGCATGAAGCGCGCCCTCGCCCTGCTCGCCGCTGCCGTCACCGCCGTCACGACCGCGGTCGCCGTCGCCCCGAGCGGCGCCTCGGCCGCCACCGCCTACGCGCCGCTGAACCGTCCCGGCCCGCGGCTCACCGTCCCCGCGGCGAAGCTCGCCGCGTCGCTGCTGTGCCACGGCAACCTCGCCGCCGGTCGGCTCGAGCCGGTGCTGCTGAACCCGGCCACCGGGGTGACGCCCGAGCAGAACTACTCGTGGAACTACGAGCGCGCGTTCACCGCCCAGCACCGGCCGTGGTGCGCGGTGACCATGCCGTACCACACGCTCGGCGACATCACCGTCGCCGGCCAGTACCTCGTGCACGCCATCCGGTTCATGTACGCGAAGGCGGGACGGCGCATCGCGATCCTCGGGCACAGCCAGGGCGGCATGTCGATGCGCTGGGCCCTGCGCTTCTGGCCGGGCACGCGGCACATGGTCGACGACGTGATCGGCATGGCCGGCTCGACCCACGGCACGACCGCGCTGCCGCACCTGCCCGGCACCACGCTGCCGCCCGCCTCGTGGCAGCAGGGCGCGGACGCCAAGTTCATCAAGGCGTTGAACTCGTCCGCCGAGACGTTCCGCGGCATCAGCTACACCGAGATCTTCACCCACACCGACGAGGTCGTGCAGCCCAACTACAGCGACGCCGTCTCGGCCTCCGCGCTGCACACCGGCGGCGGGGCGATCACCAACGTCTCGACGCAGGACATCTGCCCGCTCGACATCGACGAGCACCTCTACGTCGGCACCGTCGACCCGGCCACCTACGCGCTCGTCATGGACGCCCTGAACCACGCCGGGCCGGCACGGCCTGGCCGTATCGACCGCAGCGTCTGCACCCGGCTCTACCAGCCCGGGGTCGACCCGACGACGGCCGGCTTCTACCTGCAGCAGCTGCAGGCGCTGCCCGGTCTCATCGGGGTCGCCGCGCCGGTGAACCCGGTCGGGGCGCCGGAGGTCACGGCCGAGCCGAAGCTGCCCTGCTACGTCTTCGCGTCCGGCTGCTGAAGCAGCTCGGCACCGAGCCGCAGGATGTCGAGCGCGCGGTCATAGGGCCCCGCTTCGGACGCGAGCACCGCACTCACGATCTGCAGCCCCTCGACGAGCGTGGTCGTCGGCACGCCGCGCGCCGTCAGCACCTCGCGCAGCCAATCAATGAACTCGGTGAACACGCTGGCGTCGTCGACGTAGAGCGCGGCGGCGAGGAAGTCGAGGATGTGTTCGAGGTCCTCCTCGGCACGACCGCGCTGGTAGGCGTTGTAGCGCGCCACCGTCGGCACGTCGGCCATCATGCGCTGCAGGCTCTCGTGCACGATCTCGGTGCGGCGGCGGCGCAGCAGAGCCAGGACGTCGGCGGGTGCGCGGTGGCGCGGCGGCGGCGTGACGAAGACGGGCAGGCCGCCGCGCTCGACGAGCCGCACCGCGCTGCGGGCGTCCGGCGCCCAGGCGTTGGCACCGAGCGCGAGTCCCCACCGGCCGTCGGTGCCGAAGCCACGGCCGCCGATGAGCACGGGGATGCCGGCACCCCGCGAAGCCTCGATCATCTCCCGCGCGGCAGGCAGGCGGGTCGCCAGCGCGCACGAGATGGCCGTGACGTCCGGGCCGACCTCGTGCAGCAGCTGGGCGAGGTGGCGTGCGGGCACCGACGCGCCGAGGAAGGTGACCGCGTAGCCGCTGCCGCGGAACGCGGTGCTGAGCACCCGCGACGGCAGTGCATGCCACTCGCCGTCGGCGCACGTGATCACGATCGAGCCGCGCCGTTCGGTCGGCTGCACGCGGTTGGCGAGCGCGTCGACGACCTCCTCGCTGATGCTGGTCGCGCGGTGCTCCTGCGCGATGTTCCACTCGTCGGCGGCCCAGAGCCGGCCGACCTCCGCCTGGGCCGCGCACACCACGTCGAGCACGTCGAGCAGCGGCTCACCGTCCTCGAGCGCCCGCTCGGCGAGCTTCACCGCGAGCTGGGCGTCGCCTTCCTCGAGGGCCGCCCAGTACTCGGTGAGGTTCACGAGGCACACCGCACGGCGACGATGGCGATGTCGTCGTGCGGGCGGCCGCCGAGATGTTCCAGCACCCGCTGCATCAGCCGCTCGGTGACCGCCTGCGCGGTGAGCCCGGCGCAGTCGGCGAGCAGCTCCTCGAGCGGCTCGACACCGAGCAGCCCACCCTCGCCCCGGGCTTCGGTGGCGCCGTCGGTGTAGCAGACGAGCGTGTCGCCCGGAGTGAGGTCGAGCTCGTAGGGCACCAGGTTCACCTCCGGCAGCATGCCGATCAGCGTGCCCTCGCACGGCAGCGTCGTCACGTGTCCGTCGTGCAGCAGCAGCGGCGGCGGATGACCGGCCACGGCGATGCGCGCGCGCAGGCCATGTTCGCCCGGCCGCACCACCCCGTAGACCGCGGTGACGAACTTGGTGCCGCCCTCGGCGAGCAGCGTGTCGTTGAGCAGGCGCAGGGTCGCGGCCGGGTCGTCGATCATGCGCGCGGCGATGCGCAGGGACTGCCGCACCTTGCCGGTGAGCACCGCCGCCTCGACCCCCTTGCCGCAGACGTCACCGATGGCCAGCGTCCAGCTGCCGTCCGCCTGGGGCCAGACGTCGTAGAAGTCGCCGCCGATCTGGGTGGTCTCCTGCGCCGCCCGGTACGACGCGCCGAGCTCGACCCCCGGCAGCGCGGGCAGTGCGGCCGGCTGCAGCGACGCGCGCAGCGTCGAGGCCAGCGTCGCCCGTTCCTCGTACACGCCGGCGGCCGTGATGGCGATCGACGCGCGGCGGGCGAGGTCCTCGAGCAGCACCGCGGTCTCGTGGGCGGTGGCCGCGGGTGTCCAGACGGCGAGGGCGGCGCGTCCGATCGCGGCGGTCGACAGCGGCGCCGTGACCAGCGCACCGGCGTCCGGCACGGCCGGTACCTGCCAGGCCGCGCGCACCGCCTCGGGCAGCGGCGCCTCGAGCACCTGCGCCTGCGCCCCGGCGCGCTGCAGCACGGCGACGACGTCCGGGTCGAGCGACCGGACCGTGCGGGCTTGCGCGCCGCGCGCGAAGTCGTCGGCGCCGCCCGTGTCCATCCGCCGCAGCATGGTGCCGTCGGAGACGACGATCGAGGCCCACGACCCGAGATCCGGCACGACGAGGTGGACGACGCAGGCCAACGTGCGGCGCAGGTTCAGCGAACCGGCCAGGGCGTCGGCCACCCGCAGGGCGAAGCGGGTGCGCTCGCCGTCCTCGACCGCGGTCAGATGGCGACGCCCGGGTCGGAACGAGTCGTGTCCTCGTCGTGCCGGCGGTCGTCGAGCTCGAAGACGTCGGCGTCCTGCCCCCCGCTGGCGGGCAGGGCGAGGGCGAACCACACCTCCTTGCCGTCGTCGAGCGTGGTCACCCCCCAGTCGGTGCTGATCGCCGCCACGAGGTGCAGGCCGCGGCCCGAGGTCGCGTACGGGTCGGCCATGTGGCCGACGAGCGGATGGTCGAGCGCGGGCTCGCCGTCACGGACGGACACGATGACCCGACCGTCGAGCACGAGCTTCAGGACGATGTCGGTGCCGGCGTGCCGCACCGCATTGGTGACGAGCTCGGTCGCGCCGAGCGCGACGTCGTCGGACAGCTCGCCCAGGTTCCACGCGGCGAGGGTCTGTCGGGCGAACTCGCGACCCTGCCGCGCACTCGTCGGTATCGGCGGCAGCACGATGCTCTGCTCCGCGCGGTTCATGGCCGCTCCCCTTGGTGCATGGCGCGTGCGGTGGTCAGTCGGCTCGGCGACGACCGCAGTGCGGCGTCGACGGTCGTGTACTGCGGGAAGATCTCGGACAGGCCGCAGATCTCGATGACCCGCTTGATGAGGTGGTGGGTGTAGACGACCCGGACCCAACCGTCCTGGCCGACCGTGCGGTGGGCGCTGACGAGCGCCTGCACCACGGACGAGTCGATGAACGAGACGTCGAGCAGGTCGACGACGAGCCGAAGCTCGCCCGCGGCCAGGGCGTCGTCGAGCGGCTCCGCCCACGTGGGATCGGAGGAGTCGAGCTCCCCTGCCATCGCCACCACGACCGGGTCGTCCCCTCGGACGGCCGACGCTTCCATCTCGTCACCTCCTCGTCCAGACGTTCCTTCCCAGATTAGGCCCGGAAATCTCGGGGTAGACAATCCCGCCCCCTGTGCTTGGGGGCACAGGGGGCGGGTGTGACTGCTGGGACGAATTCCCGAGCGCCGACTAGAAGGCGCGGAAGTAGAGGAACTCGTTGGTCGGGATCGGGCCGACGACCGTCTTGTCGCCCTTCTTGATCAGCGACGCGATGTAGCCGTACGAACCGTGGGCGCGGATCGCCGCCATGGTCTTCGGGCTGAGCACGCCGATGACGCGCACGTCCCACCACTCCGGCTTCCGGTTGTTCAGGTCGGTCACGAAGTGGTCGTGCTCCGGCAGCGCGTAGTTCTTGAGCGCGTCGGTGAGCTGCGCGTCGGTGAGCGACGGGAACAGCGGCTTGAGGGCCGGCTCGAGACGGCTCAGGTCGATGGTGCCGCCGTGGTCGACGCAGACCAGGTTGCTGGGGCAGTGGATGTGGGAGCGCGGCACCGAGAAGCCCAGCGGCACGGTGACGTACAGCGGGTCGTGCTGCGGGCTCGGGGCCTTCTTCCACTGGGCGCCCGCCTCGCAGCCGGTGCTCGCGGCCGACGACACCGACGTGTCGCAGTAGAAGCCGCGCGAGTAGTTGAAGCGCACGCCGTGGCCCTTGTAGAAGCCGACGGTCGAGCCGAACTCGTTGATGCCGTGGCCCACGCTGGTGCCGTTGCTCGGCGGGGCGCTCGTCGCCGCGAGCGAGAGCGCGGCGCCACCCGTCACGAGCACGGCGGCCGACGCGGCGATGACGCCCACGCGACGGCGGAACTTGCCTGTGGTCTTCACGCGACCAGCCTCCTGTTCGAGCCGCCCCACGGCGGCTTCCGCTGTGAGTTCGCTCTGGATCAGCAGGCGGTTCTACGAGAGACGAAGAATTTGGGACCGGATCGATCGGGACCTCGGCCCCGACAGCGGTCACGCGCAGCTTCCGCGTAGGTTCGGGTCATGGACACGCTCCGGACGCCGGACGAGCGCTTCGCCGGCCTCACCGACTTCCCGTACGAGCCGCAGTACGCCGATGTGCCGGATCAGGACGGCGGGACGCTGCGCATGGCCTGGGTCGAGGTCGGGCCGGCCGACGGCGAGCCGGTGCTGCTGCTGCACGGCGAGCCGACGTGGGGCTACCTGTACCGCAAGATGATGCCGGTGCTCGCCGACAACACCGGGCTGCGCGTCATCGCTCCCGACCTCGTCGGCTTCGGCCGGTCGGACAAGCCCGCCTCGGTCGACGACCACAGCTACGCGCGCCACGTCGAGTGGGTGCGCTCGCTCGTCCTCGACGTCCTCGACCTGCAGCGCGTCACGCTCGTCTGCCAGGACTGGGGCGGCCTCATCGGCCTGCGCCTGGCCGCCGAGCACCCCGACCGCTTCGCCCGCATCGTCGCGGCCAACACCGGCCTGCCGACCGGCGACCAGGACATGCCCGAGATCTGGCACCAGTTCCGCGAGGCCGTCCAGGGCGCGCCCACCCTCGACATCGGCCGCTTCGTCGCCGCGGGCTGCCGCCGCGGGCTCACCGACGAGGCACGGGCCGCCTACGACGCGCCGTTCCCGGACGAGTCGTTCAAGGCCGGCCCGCGGGCCATGCCCGGGCTCGTCCCGTACCAGCCGGACAACCCGGCGTCCGAGGCCAACCGGGCGGCCTGGAAGACCCTGGCCGCGTCGACCACGCCGATGCTCGTCGCCTTCAGCGACGGCGACCCGATCACCGGCGCCATGGCACCGATCCTGCAGCAGGCGATGGCAGGCACGGCCGGTCGCGAACACCCGACGATCACCGACGCCGGGCACTTCCTGCAGGAGGACGCCGGGCCGGTGCTCGCCGCGCACGTCCTCGGCTTCGTGAAGTCGACGCCGCTGTCCTGACGGACCGCGCCCGCGACCGGCTCGCTAGCCTGCGTCCATGCTGCTGAGCGACCGCGACATCCGCGCCGAGGTCGAGTCCGGACGCGTCGTCATCGACCCGTGGGACGCCGGGCTCGTCCAGCCCTCGTCGGTCGACGTGCGGCTCGACCGCTTCTTCCGCGTGTTCAACAACAGTCAGTACACGCACATCGACCCGGCGCAGCAGCAGGACGACCTCACCACGCTCGTCGAGCCGAAGGGCGACGAGCCGTTCGTGCTGCACCCGGGCGAGTTCGTGCTCGGGTCGACGCTCGAGGTCGTGACGCTGCCGGACGACATCGCGTCCAGGCTGGAAGGCAAGTCGAGCCTGGGCCGACTCGGCCTGCTCACGCACTCGACGGCCGGGTTCATCGACCCGGGCTTCAGCGGCCACATCACGCTCGAGCTGTCGAACGTGGCGAACCTGCCGATCACCCTCTGGCCGGGCATGAAGATCGGCCAGCTGTGCCTGTTCCGGCTGTCGTCACCGGCCGAGCACCCGTACGGGTCGGCGGTGTACGGCTCGCGCTACCAGGGGCAGCGCGGGCCCACACCGAGCCGGTCGTACCAGAACTTCCGGCGCTGGCCGACCGCCTGACCGGTCAGGTCCAGCGCACCTGCACCGTGTCGGCCCACGCCCGGGCCAGTGAGTCGTCGCCCTGCAGGCGGGCGGCCGACGGGCGGTTCCAGAGCCAGAGGTAGAGGTCGGACGACGTGCCGGCGACGACGAGGTCGGCGTCGGCCGCGTCCGCCCGCTCGGCCTGCGTGCGCTCGCCACCGAACCGGACGGTCCACGACGGCCCGTCGTCCGAGCGCAGCGCCATCGTGGCCGCGCGGTCGAGGCGGTTGCTGCGGCGCGCCGCGAAGCCGAGCAGCAGTTCGGCCAGCCCGTCCTCGGCGAAGCGGGTGGCGAACGGCGTGACGTCACCGGCCGCCGACTCGACGTCGACGCGGTGGATGGCCGTCTCGTGCGCCTGCCGCCGCACCCAGAACTCGAGCGGCGACGCCGCGGGCAGGAAGGTCGGCAGGCTCACCCCGGCCGGGGTCGCCCGCAGCGTCTCGAGCAGGAACGCCGCGCCCGCGGTGAACCAGTCGAGCAGCTCGGCGTCGTCAGGAGCCGTCGTACCGACGGCCCGGCCGAGTTCGGTGTCGGTCGAGGTGCGCCGCTCGCCGACCACGTCCGCCGCCCAGCGATGCACGCCGCCGACGTGCGCGACGACCTCGCGCACCGTCCAGTCGAGGTGTTCGACCTTCGTGTCGAGCCCGGCGACCGAGGCCGCGCCGGCCAGGGCGGCCGCGTCGGCCTGCAGCTGGCCGAGCAGGTCGTCGGTGGTCATGAGGTCGGCACGGTGCCGGGCCGGGTTCGAGGTCATGACCGATGCCTACCCGATCGCGGCCGCCCCGCTCAGACGAGCTTGTGCATCCAGCTGTGCGGGTCGGGCTTCGTGCCGGTCTGCAGGCCGAGCAGGTGCTCGCGCAGCTGCATCGTGATGGGGCCGGGCGTGCCGTCGCCGACCGTCCACTCGTCGGTCGCCGACTTCACCGACCCGACCGGGGTGATGACCGCGGCGGTACCGCACGCGAAGACCTCGGTGAGCGCGCCGGACGCGTTGCCCTCGCGCCACTCGTCGGTCGAGATCTTGCCCTCCTCGGCGGTGATGCCGAGGTCGCCGGCGAGCGTGAGCAGCGAGTCGCGGGTGACGCCGGGCAGCAGCGTGCCGGTCAGCGACGGCGTGACGATGCGGGCCGACGAGCCGGAGCCGTACACGAAGTACAGATTCATGCCGCCCATCTCTTCGACCCACCGGTGCTCGGCGGCGTCGAGCCAGACGACCTGGTCGCACCCCTGCGAGGTGGCGTGCGCCTGCGCGACGAACGCGGCGGCGTAGTTCCCGGCGCACTTCGCCTCGCCCGTGCCGCCCGGCGCTGCGCGGGTGTACTCGGTCGAGAGCCACACCTTCACCGGCTTCACGCCGCCCTTGAAGTACGCGCCGGCGGGCGAGGCGATGAGCAGGTAGGTGTAGGACGACGACGGGCTGTTCACGCCGAGCCCGACCTCGGTCGCGATCATGAACGGGCGGAAGTAGAGCGACTCCGCCGGGTCGTCCGGCACCCACGCCCGGTCGATCTCGGCGAGCGCCTGCAGCGACTCGACGAACAGCTCGGTCGGCAGCTCGGCCATGGCGAGCCGCTGCGCCGAGCGCTGGAAGCGGCGGGCGTTGGCCTCGGGACGGAAGGTCGCCACCGACCCGTCCGGCTGCCGGTACGCCTTGAGCCCCTCGAAGATCTCCTGCCCGTAGTGCAGGGCGGCGGTCGCCGGGTCGAGGGTGAGCGGGCCGTAGGGCATGACCTCGACGTCGCCCCACCCGTCGGCCGCGGTCCAGTCGATGCGCACCATGTGGTCGGTGAAGTACCGGCCGAAGCCGGGTGCGGCGAGGATCTCGGCGCGCTCGGCGTCGCTGCGCGGGGACGGGTTGCGGGTGATGCGAAGGGCCATGGTCCGTCATCCTAGTTTCCGGACGCGGGGAAAGACCCTCGATTTCCTGTCAGCCTCCGGCGATCGCCTGCTGCGAGGTGAGCAGCTGGACGAGCGTGCCGACCTCCTCGTCGGTCGCGGCCAGCACGACCGAGGGCAGCGCCTTGGTCAGCATGGTCAGCAGCTCGTCGCGGTCGACGGCGCGGTGCTCGATCCAGCGGATCACGCACTCCTCGGCGAAGGCGACCCAGCCGTGCACGGCGAGCGTCGCCCGCGGGGTGAGCTCGAAGCCGAGCTCGCCGACGATGTCGACCACCCGCTGCGCCAGCGTCGCGCGGGTCTCGTCGAAGATCGCCCGCATGTCGGCGTCGCCCGACGCCGCGCCGCGTACGAGCGACTTGTAGCTGTCGGGGTTCTCCTCGACGTAGTCGACGAAGTTCGTGAGCGCGTGTTGCAGCGCATCGAGCAGCGGCAGCGAGCGGTCGGGCTCCGTGCGCGCCAGCATCTCGGCGGCGGCGGCGCGCGCGACCGCGAGGTGGAAGTCCTGCTTCGAGGCGAAGTAGTGGAACAGCAGGCCGCGCGAGATGCCCGCCTGCGCGGCGATCTCCTCGACCGACAGCTCGTCGAGGGTGCGGGTGGCCAGCATCTCGACACCGAGTTCGATCAGCTGGGCGCGGCGGGCCTCGGGGCTGAGCCTCACTCGCTTGGCGGCGGTCACGCGTCCAGGATAGCCTTATTGAACGCGAGCCAGGAAGCTCTTGACCGACGTTCAGTAAGGCTCTACTGTAACGCCATGACACACACACTCCCGGCCCGGCCCGACACCGCCGCGGCGAGCGTCGGCTCCGGCCGCCGCGAGGTCGGCGTGCTCATCGTCGGTAGTGGGTTCGCGGGCCTCGGCGCCGCCATCCGCCTCGCCCAGCAGGGTCGTGAGGACTTCCTCGTGCTCGAGCGTGCGTCCGAGGTCGGCGGCACCTGGCGCGACAACACCTACCCCGGCGCGGCGTGCGACGTGCCCTCGCACCTGTACTCGTACTCGTTCGCGCTGAACCCGAACTGGTCGCGGTCGTTCTCGCCGCAGGGCGAAATCCAGAAGTACCTGCGGCAGACCGCGCGGGACGCCGGTGTGCTCGACAAGCACCGCTTCGACACCGAGATGCTGCAGGCCACCTGGGACGAGGCGTCGCAGCGCTGGCTGGTCGACACCACCAACGGCAACTTCAGCACGAAGGTCCTCGTGCCCGCCGTCGGCGCACTCGCCGAGCCGTCCCTGCCGGACATCCCCGGCGCCGACTCGTTCCGCGGCCACGTCATGCACACGGCGCGCTGGGACCACTCGGTCGACCTGCGCGGCAAGCGCGTCGCGTTGATCGGCACCGGCGCGTCGGCCATCCAGGCCGGGCCGAAGCTCGCCGAGCAGGTCGGGCACCTCACCGTCTTCCAGCGCACCGCGCCGTGGGTGATGCCGCGCCACGACCGCACCTACCCGGCGGTCGAGAGCTTCGCCTACCAGCACGTGCCCGGGTTGCAGCGCCTCGCGCGTGAGGCGATCTACTGGGGACGCGAGAGCTACATGCTCGGCTTCAGCGGCCTCACCCCCGCGCTGCTCATGGCGGCGCAGCAGATCGCCAAGCACAACATCGACAAGGCGATCAAGGACAAGGCGCTGCGCGCGGCGGTGACGCCCGACTGGCGGATCGGCTGCAAGCGCATCCTCATCAGCAACGACTGGTATCCGATGCTCGCGCGCGACAACGTCTCGCTCGAGACGGGCGGCATCGCCGAGATCCGGTCCGACTCGATCGTGACCAGCGACGGCACCGTGCACGAGGTCGACGCGATCGTCTTCGCCACCGGCTTCCACGTCACCGACTCGCCGATGTTCTGGCGCATGACGGGGGTCGACGGCCGCAGCCTGGGCCAGGTCTGGGACACCGAGGGGCAGCAGGCCTACAAGGGTGCGGCGGTCGCCGGCTTCCCGAACATGCTGCTCATCGTCGGCCCGAACTGCGGGCTGGGGCACTCGTCGATGATCTTCATGATCGAGTCGCACATCAACTACCTGCTGAGCGCCCTCGACACCATGGACGACCAGGGCATCACCCGCTTCGAGATCCGGCGCGCGGCGCAGCAGCGGTTCAACGACGACCTGCAGCAGCGCATGAAGCGCACCATCTGGTCGACGGGCGGCTGCTCGTCGTGGTACCTCGACAAGCACGGACGCAACACCACCCTCTGGCCGGGCTTCACCTTCGAGTTCCGGCTCGCCACCCGTCGCTTCGACGTGGCGGCGTACACGACCAGCAGGACCTCGGAGAGGACGACGGCATGACGGACGTACGCGGCAAGGTCGCCGTGGTGACCGGCGCGGGCTCGGGCATCGGGCGCGCGCTGGCCTACGAACTGGCCCGGCTCGGGGCGAAGGTCGCGATCAGCGACGTCGACACCGCCGGCCTCGCCGAGACGGCGCGGAAGGTCGAGCTCATCGGCGCGCCGGTGCACTCGCAGCGCCTCGACGTCACCGACCGCGACGCCGTGCTGCTCTACGCGGCGACCGTGGCCGAGCACTTCGGCACGGTGAACCTGATCTTCAACAACGCGGGCATCGCCTTCACCGGCGACATCGAGGACATGACGTTCGAGCAGATCGAACGCGTCATGGACGTCGACTTCTGGGGCGTCGTCAACGGCACCAAGGCGTTCCTGCCGCACCTCATCGCCTCGGGCGACGGACACGTCGTCAACATCAGCTCGGTGTTCGGGCTCTTCTCGGTGCCTGGCCAGGCCGCGTACAACTCGGCGAAGTTCGCGGTGCGCGGCTTCACCGAGGCGCTGCGCCAGGAGATGCTGGTCAACTCGCGTCCGGTCGCGGTGACCTGCGTGCACCCCGGCGGCATCAAGACCGCCATCGCGCGCAACGCCGGCGCGGTCGAGGGGCACGACGTCAAGCAGCTCGCCGAGGTCTTCGACGCCAAGCTCGCCAAGACCTCGCCCGAGTCGGCGGCAAAGCAGATCCTCGCCGCGGTGCGGCGCGAGTCGCCGCGTGCGCTGATCGGCCTCGACGCGAAGATCTTCGACAAGCTGATCCGGCTGGTCGGCCCGCGCTACCAACGCGTGCTCGCCGCCGGCGCCCGCCGCCTCCTGCCGCCTGCCGTCGCGGCGCCGCTCAAGGCCGTCGGCGAGAAGGCCACCGCGCGCCGCTGAGCTGTCCGCGCCCGCTGCTGAGCGCCCGCCGGGGCCCGCGCATCGGGCACACACGCCGCGGCCCGTCCCGATCCGTCGGGTCGGGCCTCCGCCGTTGCCGAGGCTGCCTTTATCCCGCAGCACCGGGACATCGGGGTCGGAAATCCCGGAGCAGCGGGACACGGCGTCCGGTTCTGCCGGAGCAGCGGGACAAGCGCGTCCCGACGCTGCCGTGTCCGCTCGGCCCCGGCACCCGAGCAGTGCGTGGCCACGCTGCGGGTTCCGGCCCGGCGCGTCCGCCCACAGCGGCGCCACACCCGCGTGCGGGCCGAGGCCCAGCGGGACAGGCGCGTCCCTGGACGCGGTCAGCGAGGCGTGATCGTCCCCGCGAGGTGCGGCTTGCCGTTGCGGGCGTTGCGGACGTCGAGCTCGAACCCGGACCCGCGCGACGGCGTCGACACGGCGATCGTCGACGGCAGGAAGACCGGGGTCTTGAACGCCACGTCGACGTCGTAGGCGTCGGGCAGGCGTCCCTCGAGGGTGGCGAGCGTGCGCGCCTTGAGCCACATGCCGTGCGCGATGGCCGACGAGAAGCCGAAGGCCCTCGCCGTCAGCCCGGTCAGGTGGATCGGGTTGCGGTCACCCGACACGGCGCCGTAGCGCCGCCCGATGTCCGAGGGCACGCGCAACCGGGTGACCCCCGTCGGCTCGGGCACCGCGGCGGGCCGCGGCGACTTCTCGCCGGACGACGCCCCGCGCCGCAGGTAGGTCGAGCGGGACGACCACACGGGCTCGCCGGCGATCGTGACGTCCGCCAGCACGTCGAACTGCTGCCCGGCCGGGTGCGGACGCAGGTCGGCGACACGCACCTCGAACGACGGCGTCTCCCCCGCCAGGACCGGACGCCGCACCTCGATCGTGTTGTTCACGTGCACCGACCCGATGAGCGGGAACGGGAACGCGCGCTGCGTCATCAGCTCGACCGACAGCGGGAACGCGAGGATGTGCAGGTAGGTCGGCGGCAGCACGTCCGTGACCCGGAACCCGCACACCTGCTGGTAGGCCGCCAGGTGATCGGCGTCGATGGTGACGTCGGCCAGCCGGTACACGTCCGTCGGCAGCGATCCGCCGCGATGCAGCGGGCCCATCAGCGCCGCCTTGGCGAACAGCGGGCCCAACGACGGCGACGACGTGAACTCGCGCACCGAGGTCGTCGACGACGCCACCGTCACGCCCCCAGGAAGTTCTGCCCGCACACGCGCAGCGTCTGCCCGTTGATGCCACCGGCGCCCGGCGACGACAGGAACGAGACGGCCTCGGCGATGTCGATCGGCAGGCCACCCTGCTGCAGCGACGAGAGCCGACGGGCGACCTGACGGGTCGCGAGCGGCATCGCGGCCGTCATGTCGGTCTCGATGAAGCCCGGCGCGACCGCGTTGATCGTCGACGAGCCCTTGGCGGCGAACGCGTCTGCGTAGGCGCGCACCAGACCGATGACGGCGGCCTTCGTGGCGCCGTAGTTCGTCTGGCCGCGGTTGCCGGCGAGCCCGGTCGTCGACGAGAGGCACACGACCCGAGCCTGGTCGTTGAGTGCATCCGAGCCGAGCAGCGCCGCGTTGATGCGCAGCTGCGACTCGAGGTTGACCGCGAGCACCGAGTCCCACTGCTCGGGCTTCATGTTCGCAAGCAGCTTGTCGCGGGTGATCCCGGCGTTGTGGATCAGGATGTCGACGCCCCCGTACCGCTCTCCCAGATGTCCGAGCAGGGTGGCCGGCGCGTCGGCTTTTGCGATGTCGAGTTGCAGCGTCGCGGCGCCGATGCGGTTGGCCACGCTCACCAGGCGCTCGCCCGCGGCCGGCAGGTCGGCCGCAACGACCCGCGCTCCGTCGCGGG
>NZ_JBQCEE010000119.1:0-14491 GCF_051960575.1 Jatrophihabitans sp. | reverse complement strand
CGGTGGCGGACGCGGCCGGCCCGGGCGGAACCGGTGTCGACGGGACGGACGGCGCGTCGACGGCGGTGGCCGCCGGCGTGGCTGCGGCCGTGCCCGCGGGCGTCGGCTCGGCGGCTGCGGCGGTGGTCGTCGGCTCGGCAGCGGCCGTCGGCTCGGCGGGGACGGCCGCCGCGACGTCGGGGACCTCGGCGGCGTCGACCTCGGCGGCGTCGACACCGACGGCACCCGCCGCCGCACGACCGGCCGGGGCCTTGGTCGCGCGTCGGGTCGCAGCGTCGGTCAGGGTGCCCTCCTCGACGGCGTCGACCCCGCCGTGACGGCCCCACGGCGGTTGACATCGATCGTACGCGGCAGTACCCCCGACCGGACGCGGGTCGGCGATGTTTGGCCCCCGGCCGGTCGCGGGATGGCTAAGGTGACCAACGGGGGCGCAGACGGCCCGTCATGCCGTACGGACAGCTGCGACGACAGCGCGAGAGGACCCGAGAAGCTGTGAGCGGAACCGACGAATCCGGCGCCGAGATCGTGACGACGCACCCGGATTGGTGGACCGATCTCGACACCCGGGCCGTCGACACGGCCCGCCTGCTCGCCGCCGACGCGGTGCAGAAGGTCGGCAACGGCCATCCGGGCACGGCGATGTCGCTGGCGCCGCTCGCATACCTGCTCTACCAGCGCGTCATGCGCCACGACCCGACCGATCCGAAGTGGGTGGGCCGCGACCGGTTCGTCCTGTCGAACGGGCACTCGTCGCTGACGCAGTACTGCCAGCTCTTCCTCGCCGGCTTCGGCCTCGAGATCACCGACATCGAGTCGCTGCGCACGTGGGGCTCGCTGACGCCGGGTCACCCCGAGTACGGGCACACCAACGGCGTCGAGGTCACCACCGGACCGCTCGGCCAGGGCGTCGCGAACGGCGTCGGCATGGCGATGGCGGCGCGCCGCGAGCGCGGCCTGTTCGACCCCGACACCGCGCCCGGCGAGTCGATCTTCGACCACCACATCTACGTCATCGCCGGCGACGGCTGCCTCGAGGAGGGCGTGTCGTCCGAGGCCTCCTCGCTCGCCGGGCACCAGCAGCTCGGCAACCTCATCCTCTTCTACGACGACAACCACATCTCGATCGAGGACGACACGCAGGTCGCGTTCAGCGAGGACGTCCTGGCGCGCTACGAGGCCTACGGCTGGCACACCCAGCGGGTCGAGTCGGGCGAGGACGTCGTCGCCCTCGAGCAGGCGATCGAGGCGGCGAAGGCCGTCACCGACCGGCCGTCGATCATCGCCGTGCGCACCATCATCGGCTGGCCGGCGCCGACCAAGCAGAACACCGGCAAGGCCCACGGCTCGGCCCTCGGCGAGGACGAGATCCGGGCGACGAAGGAACTGCTCGGCTTCGATCCCGACCGCCACTTCATCGTCGACGACGAGGTGCTCGCCCACACCCGCAAGGTCGTCGAGCGGGGCCGCGCCGCGCACGCCGAGTGGCAGCAGCGCTTCGAGGCGTGGGCGGCCGAGAACCCCGAGCGCGCCGCGCTGGCCGCCCGCCTGCGCGAGCGCCGCCTGCCCGACGGCTGGGCGTCAAGCCTGCCCGCGTTCCCGGCCGAGAAGGACGGCAAGGCGAACTCGGTGTCGACGCGCGCCGCGTCGGGCAAGGTGCTGACCGCCCTCGCCGACGTGCTGCCGGAACTGTGGGGCGGCTCGGCCGACCTGGCCGAGAGCAACAACACGACGATGGAGGGCGAGCCGAGCTTCATACCGGCCGCGCACCAAAACAAGGAGTGGTAGGGCGGCCCGTACGGCCGCACGCTGCACTTCGGCATCCGCGAGCACGCCATGGGCGCGATCATCAACGGCATCGTGCTGCACGGCGGCACGCGCGCCTACGGCGGCACCTTCCTCGTCTTCAGCGACTACATGCGCCCGCCGGTGCGGTTGTCGGCCCTGATGAAGATCCCCTCGATCTTCGTCTGGACGCACGACTCGATCGGTCTCGGCGCCGACGGCCCGACCCACCAGCCCATCGAGCACCTCGCCGCGCTGCGGGCCATCCCCGACCTCGCCGTCATCCGCCCCGCCGACGCGAACGAGACGGCCGCCGCCTGGCGGGCGATCCTCGAGATCACCGACCGGCCGGCCGCGCTCGTCCTGTCGCGCCAGAATCTGCCGGTCATCGAGGCGGGCAAGACCACCGACGTGAACAAGGGCGGCTACATCCTCGAGGAGGCGTCGTCCGGCATGCCGCAGGTCCTGCTCATCGCGACCGGCTCCGAGGTGTCGCTGGCACTGCAGGCGCGCGAGCAGCTCGAGGCCGGCGGCACGCCGACCCGCGTCGTGTCGATGCCGTGCGTCGAGTGGTTCCACGCGCAGGACCGCGCCTACCAGCAGCGCGTGCTGCCGCCGGACATCCGGGCCCGGGTCAGCATCGAGGCCGGCGTGCCGATGGGGTGGCGTGAGCTCGTCGGCGAGGCCGGCGAGATCATCGGCATCGACCACTTCGGCGCCAGCGCCGAGGGCGGCGTGTTGTTCGAGCAGTTCGGCTTCACCCCTGACCGGGTCGTCGCCGCGGCGCACGCCGCGATGGAACGCGCCGGTCTCATCCGCGGTGCCACCACCGGTAACTGAACATCCCAGCTGAGGAGATCTCGATGTCCGACCCACTTGCCGACCTCTCGGCGCAGGGCGTCTCCGTCTGGCTCGACGACATCAGCCGCGAGCGCCTGCGCACCGGCAACCTGCAGGACCTGATCGACACCAAGCACGTCGTCGGCGTGACCAGCAACCCGACGATCTTCCAGAAGGCCCTCGAGAAGGGCGAGGCGTACGACGACCAGGTGCGCGACCTCAAGGCCCGCGACATCGCCCTCGACGACGCGATCCGCTACCTCATGGCCTACGACATCCGCTGGGCGTGCGACGTCCTGAAGCCGGTCTTCGAGCAGACGAACGGCAAGGACGGCCGCGTGTCGATCGAGGTCGACCCGCGCATGGCACACGACACCGAGCGCACCATCGCCGAGGCCAAGGGCCTGTGGTGGACGGTCGACCGCCCGAACACGATGATCAAGATCCCGGCGATGACCGAGGGCATCCCGGCGATCACCGAGGTCATCGGCGCCGGCATCAGCGTCAACGTCACGCTGATCTTCGGCCTGGACGTCTACGACAAGGTCATGGACGCCTACCTCGCCGGCCTCGAGAAGGCGCGGGCGGCGGGCATCGACCTCTCGACGATCCACTCGGTCGCGTCGTTCTTCGTCTCGCGGGTCGACACCGAGATCGACAAGCGCATCGACAAGCTCGGCAGCGACGAGGCGAAGGCCCTGCGCGGCAAGGCCGGCATCGCCAATGCGCGGCTCGCCTACGAGCGCTACGAGAAGGTCATCGCGTCCGACCGCTGGAAGCAGCTGGAAGCGGCCGGCGCGAACCGGCAGCGTCCGCTCTGGGCCTCCACGGGCGTGAAGGACCCGGCCTACGACGACACGATGTACGTCGTCGAGCTGGCCGCGCCCGACACGGTCAACACGATGCCCGAGGCCACCCTCGACGCGGTCGCCGACCACGGCGTGGTCAAGGGCGACGCGATCAAGGGCGCCTACGACGAGGCGCGCAAGGTGATCGACGACCTCAACGCGCTCGGGATCGAGTACGACGACGTCATCCACGTACTCGAGCAGGAGGGCGTGCAGAAGTTCGAGGACGCCTACCAGCAGCTGGCCGAGGGCGTTCGGGGTCAGCTCGACGCCGCGGGGTCATGAGCGAGACGACCGAGGCGACCGACGCGTCCCAGGCCGCTGGGACGCAGGACGAGCAGGCCGAGCAGGACGAGACCAGCGGGCCGCAGAAGGCGCCGCAGGCCGCTGACGGTCCAGGTGACGGCGCCGTCCGGGCGACGCCCTCGTCGGTGTCCCCCGGCCTGGCCGAGCAACCGCTGCAGGGCAACCCGCTGCGGGACGCGAGCGACCGTCGCCTGCCCCGGGTGCCCGAGCCGTGCGTCCTGGTCATCTTCGGCATCGGCGGCGACCTGTCGCGCAAGAAGCTGATCGCGGCGATCTACGACCTCTGCAACCGCGGCCTGCTGCCGACCGACTTCGGGCTGGTCGGCTTCTCGCGCACCGACTGGCCGGGCGGCGGCGACTTCGAGTCGATGGCCCGCAAGGCCGCCAAGGACCACTGCCGCACCAACTGGAGCGAGGAGACGTGGCGCCGCCTGGCGTCGCTCATGCGCTTCGTGCCGGGCTCGTTCGACAGCGACGAGGACTTCGACAACCTCGTCGCGGTGCTCGGTGAGCTGCAGAAGGACTACGGCATCGGCGGCAACGCCGCGTTCTACCTGTCGATCCCGCCGTTTGCGTTCCCCATCGTGCTGAAGCAGATGCAGCGCACCGGCCTCTCGGACGCGCAGGCGGCCAACGGCTTCCGCCGCGTCGTCGTCGAGAAGCCGTTCGGGCACGACCTCGAGAGCGCGCTCGAGCTCAACCAGCTCGTCGACACCACGTTCCCGCCGCGCGACGTCTACCGGATCGACCACTACCTCGGGAAGGAGACGGTGCAGAACCTGCTGGCGCTGCGGTTCGCCAACCAGCTGTTCGAGCCCGTCTGGAACGCCAACTTCGTCGACTCGGTGCAGATCACCATGGCCGAGGACGTCGGCATCGGTGGCCGCGCCGGCTTCTACCAGCAGACCGGCGCCGCCCGCGACGTGCTGCAGAACCACCTGCTGCAACTGCTCGCGCTCACCGCCATGGAGGAGCCGGTCGAGTTCTCGGCCGAGGCCGTTCGCATCGAGAAGATCAAGGTGCTGCGCGCCATCTCGATCCCGCAGGACCTCGAGCACTACGCGATCCGCGGCCAGTACGACCAGGGGTGGCTCGCCGGCGAACGCGCCGTCGCCTTCCGCGAGGAGGAGGGCATCCCCGGCGACTCGAAGACCGAGACCTACGCGGCGGTGCGGTTCGGCGTCGAGACCCGGCGCTGGGCCGGCGTCCCGTTCTACCTGCGCACCGGCAAGCGGCTGCCCAAGCGGGTCACCGAGATCGGCGTGCTGTTCAAGAAGGCGCCGCACCTGCCGTTCAGCAAGACCGACACCCAGGAACTCGGGCACAACCAGCTCGTCATCCGGGTGCAGCCGGACGAGGGTGTGACGCTGAAGTTCGGTTCGAAGGTGCCGGGCAGCGCGATGGAGGTGCGCGACGTCGCGATGGACTTCCTCTACGGCGAGGCGTTCACCGAGGCCTCGCCCGAGGCGTACGAGCGGCTGATCCTCGACGTGCTCGTCGGCGACGCGACGCTGTTCCCGCGCTCGGAGGAGGTCGAGGCGTCGTGGCGCGCCATCGACCCGCTCGAGGAGTTCTGGGCCGGGCAGACGCCGTACCTGTACCGCGCCGGCGAGTGGGGTCCGAAGGAGGCCGACGACATGTTGGCCCGCGACGGCCGTTCGTGGAGGCGTCCGTAGATGACAACGCTCTGGGACACCACCGGCACGGCCGTGGTCAAGGCACTCGCCGCCGAGCGGCGCACCGGCGGGGCGGTCACGTCCGGCATCGCGCTGACGCTCGTCGTCGTGGTGAGCGAGAAGCAGATCGACGAGGCCGAGGAGGCCGCGAGCATCGCGGCGTCGAAGCACCCGATGCGCATGCTCATCGTCGTACGGCGCCAGTACGAGGCCCCGGTGCCGCGGCTGGACGCGGAGGTGACCATCGGCGGCCGGCTCGGCCCGGGCGAGTCGGTGGTGCTGCGCATGTACGGCCGGCTCGGGCTGCACGCCGAGTCGGTGACCCTGCCGCTGCTCGCCCCGGACGCGCCCGTCGTGACGTGGTGGCACGGCACGCCGCCGCAGCGCATCGCGCACGACCCGCTCGGTGTCTTCGCCGAGCGCCGCATCACCGACGTCAGCCGGGCCGCGAGCCCGGTCGACTGCCTCACCCAGCGCGCGAACGACTTCGCGCCCGGCGACACCGACCTGGCCTGGACGCGCATCACCCCGTGGCGCGCGGCCCTGGCGTCGGCGTTCGACGGCGCGCGCGGCCGGGCGACGCGGGTGACCGTGCAGGGCGGACCGCAGGACCCGTCGGCGCAGCTGATGGCCGGGTGGCTGTCGTCCCGGCTCGGGTTGCAGGTGCCGGTGGACGGGCACGACGACGAGCCGATCCGGGGGGTCGAGGTCGACTTCGACAACGGACGCGGCGCGCGGCTCAGCGTCGAGGGCGCGAACCTCGTCGTGCGGCGCGACGGGCAGCAGGACTCGTACACGCCGTACGCCGAGCGCAGCGTCGGCGAACTGCTCGCCGAGGAGCTGCGCCGGCTCGACCACGACCGCATCTACGCCGACGCGCTGTCGGCGGTCAGCGGCATCCCGGACCTCAACGACCGGTCCCCCGTGCGCAAGCACATCTGGTGGGATCCGGCGCTGCAGGCCGAGACCGCGGGCGAACCGGCGTGAACGCACCCCACGACGTCGTCGTGCTGGCTTCGGCCGACGCGCTGGCCGAGGAGGTCGCGCACCGGGTCGTCGGGAAGCTGGCCGAGGTGCAGCAGACGCGCGAGCGGGTGGCGATCGCCCTCACCGCCGGCTCGATCATGGAGTCGGTGTGGCGGCAGTGGAGCCGGCTCGACGACGGGTCGGTCGACTGGTCGCGGGTCGACGTGTTCTGGGGCGACGAGCGGTTCGTGCCGGCCGACTCGCACGACCGCAACGTGACGGCGTCCGAGCAGCTGCTCTTCGGCCACCACCCGTTCGACGCGGCCACGAGGTACCCGATGCCCGCGGTCGGCGAGGCGTACGGCGACGACCTCGACGCGGCGGCCGCCGGCTACGCGCAGACGCTGCGCGACGCCCGCCGGCCGGACGACGAGGGCGAGATCCCGAACTTCGACGTGGTGCTGCTGGGCATCGGCCCGGACGGGCACTGCTGCTCGCTGTTCCCCGACCATCCCTCGTCCCGGGACCTCTCGGCGCCGGTCATCCCGGTGCGCGACTCGCCGAAGCCGCCGCCGCTGCGGCTCTCGCTGAGCTTCGACGGGCTCAACAACGCCAACGAGATCTGGGTGATCGCGTCCGGCGACGGCAAGCGGTCGGCAGCGGCGGCGGCGCTGGCGCCCGACGTCGACCGCACGCACGTGCCGTCGGGCGGGGCGCACGGACGGCAGCGCACGCTCTGGTTTCTGGACGAGGCCGCGGCCGCTGATCTTCCTGCGCGGGGCTGAGCGCACTACTGTCCGCCGCATGCGGATCGTCGTCGTCGGGGGCAGTGCGGCCGGCCTGTTCGCCGGGCTGCTGCTCGCCCGTGACGGGCACGAGGTCACGGTCGTCGACCGCGACGACCTGACGCCCCCGGACGACCTCGAGACGGCCGCGGCGGCGGCGTTCCGGCCCGCGGCACCGCATCTGGTGCAGCCGCACGCGGCGCTGCCCCTGTTCCGCGAACTGATGCTGCAGCACCTGCGCGACGTGCATGCCGCCCTGCTGGCCGCCGGGGCGATCGAGGCGGGTCTCGGCACGCTGACGCCGACCTCGGTCGCCGACCGCGCGCCCCGGCACGGCGACGAGCGCATCCGGCTGGTGATGACCCGCCGCTCGACGCTCGATTGGGTGCTGCGACGAGCGGCCGCGATCGAGCCCGGGCTGACGGTGCGGCACGACCGCGTCACCGGCCTGGCGGGCCGGCCCGGCGCACGGCCGCAGGTCACCGGTGTGCTGACCGACGGCGGCAGGATCGACGCCGACCTCGTCGTCGACGCCAGCGGACGGCGCAGCGCCGGCGAGGCCTGGCTCGGTGCACTCGGCGGCCGCCTCGCCGAGCGCGAGCGGGCCGAGTGCGGTCTGACGTACTTCTCGCGGCACTACCGGGTGCGTCCGGGCGCGGCCACACCGTTGCCGCCCGGCAGCCGGCTCGTGCTGCCGCTCGACCACTGCAGCGCCGGGGTCTGGTGGTCGGACAACGACACCCTGCAGATCGCGCTGTTCCCGCTCGCCGAGGACAAGCGGTTCCGCACCCTCATCGACCCGGTGGTGTTCACCGAGGTGCTGCGCACGATCCCGGCGTTCGCGGGCTGGCCCGACTGCGCCGACCCGATCACGCCGGTGTTCGCGATGGCCGGGCTGCACAACACCTACCGCCCGGTGCTCGTCGAGGGGCGGTCCCCCGCGTCCGGCTGGCTGCCGCTCGGCGACGCCGTCTGCACGACCAACCCCACCTTCGGCCGCGGGCTCGGGCTCGCGCTGCGGCAGGCCGTGGGGCTCGCCGAGGCGGTGCGGGCCGACGATCGCCCGGACGCCGTGGCAGCGCACTACGCGGCCACCGTGCAGGCCGAGGTCGAGCCGTTCTACCGCGACCAGGCGCGCAACGACCAGGCCCGGCTGGCGCTGCTGCGGCACACCGTCTTCGGCGCCCCGCGTCCGCTGCCGTCGCCGCAGCCGGCGTCGGTGAGCTGGGGCGAGCTCGCCGCCGCGTCCGTGCGCGACGCCGACGCGCTGCGGGCGATGTGGCGGGTCTTCGGCATGCTCGAGCGGCCGGACGCCGTCTACCGCGACCCCGCCGTCGTCGCGCGCGTCCGTGCCGTCAACGCCGAGTACCCCGAGCCCCTGCGTCCGGCCCAACCGACCGCGCGCCAGCTGGAACTCGCCCTCGCCCGCTGAACACGGCCGAGAGCGCACGCGGGCCCGGCCGGCCGGATCGGAATGCCGTCACCGGGTCGCGGCCCGGTCCGACCATCAAGATCCGGCAGGACGCGTCCCGTGAACGAGCTTTGCGCCGCGAACTGTTGGGTTCAGGCGGTCGAGCCGACAGCTGCGGGCGCAAAGGTGGCCGGCCGGCGCAGGTTTGCGCCGCCACCTGACGGCGTCAGGCCGCCGACCCGCCAGGTGCAGGCGCAAAGGCAGCGGGACGCGGCGGACTGAGCCGGATCGTGATGCCGTCACCGGATCGCGGCCCGGTCCGACCATCAAGATCCGGCAGGACGCGCGTCCCGGCGTCGGGACTACTCGCCGCGGCGGGCGCGGAGCTTCGCGAGGGCCTCCTCGAGGATGGCGGCGCCGTCCTCGTCGGTGCGCCGCTCCTTCACGTAGGCCAGGTGCGTCTTGTACGGCTCGTTGCGCGGCGCGTTCGGCGGAGCCTCCGAGGCCCGGCCGGCGGGGAAGCCGCAGCGCGGGCAGTCCCAGGTGTCGGGCAGCACGGCGTCGATGGCGAAGGCCGGCTTGATCTCGTGTCCGTTCGCGCAGAAGAACGACACCCGCTGCCGGGGCGCCGACTCGCCGCGCTCGTTCTCGCCCATGGGGCCTGCGCCGACCCGGCTGCCCCTGATGGCACTGCCACCTGCCACGAACGATCCCCTCGGGTTGAGCGACGTCGATTACGAATGCTTGTAGAGCAGGCCGAGGCCGATGATGCAGATGGCCCACACGGCGCCGGCGATGATCGTGAGCCGGTCGAGGTTGCGCTCGACGACCGACGAGCCGGAGAGGCTGGAGTAGAAGGACCCGCCGAGCATGGACGACAGGCCGCCGCCCTTGCCGCGGTGCAGCAGCACCAGGACGACGAGCAGCAGGCTCGCGATGACGAGCACGATCTGCAGGGTCAGGATCACGGGTGGGCCTTCGTCACTCTCGTACGGTGCGGAACGCGCTCACGATACCTGGTGCAGGTGTCCGGGGAACCGGTGCGCGGCCGCGAGTCGGGGTCGGGCTGATCAGGCGCCCTGCTCGCCGGCGGCGATGCAGAGCTTGGCGAACTCGTCCGGGTCGATGCTCGCCCCGCCGACCAGCGCGCCGTCGACGTCGGGCTGGGCGACGATCTCGCGCGCGTTGGCGGCCTTCACCGACCCGCCGTACAGCACCCGGACGCGGGCGGCGACCTCCGGCGAGTACAGCTCGCCGAGCCGTGCCCGCAGGGCGGCGCAGACTTCCTGCGCATCCGCGGGCGTGGCGACCTGGCCGGTGCCGATCGCCCAGATCGGCTCGTAGGCGATCACGATCGTCTCGGCCTGCTCTGCGGTGACGCCGCGCAGCGCGGCGGTGAGCTGGTCGGTGCAGTGGCTGCAGTGCCCGCCGGCCTCGCGCACGTCGAGCGCCTCGCCGACGCAGAGGATCGGCGTCAGGCCGTTGCGGAACGCCGCGACCACCTTGCTGTTGACGACCTCGTCGTCCTCGTGGTGGTACTGCCGCCGCTCGCTGTGCCCGACCACGACGTACGTGCAGCCGAGCTTGGCCAGCATCGCCCCGCTGATGTCGCCGGTGAAGGCGCCGGAGTCCTGCGGGGCGAGGTCCTGCGCGCCGTAGCTGATCGGCATCTTGTCGCCGTCGATCACGGTCTGGACGCTGCGGATGTCGGTGAACGGCGGCAGCACGGCGACCTCGATGGCGTCGAACTGCTCCTCGTTCAGGCTGAACGCGAGCTTCTGCACCAGCCCGATGGCCTCGAGGTGGTTCAGGTTCATCTTCCAGTTGCCGGCGATGAGCGTGAGTCGCCCGTCGCGCGGCGTGCGCGCCTTCGCCACCGGTTCAGACCTGTTCCAGAACGGCGACACCCGGCAGCTCCTTGCCCTCGAGGTACTCCAGCGACGCGCCCCCACCGGTGGAGATGTGCCCGAACGCGGTGACGTCGAGGCCGAGCGCGCGCACGGCCGCGGCCGAGTCGCCGCCGCCGACCACGGAGAGACCCGGAGCGGCGGTGACCGCCTCGGCGACACCCTTCGTGCCGGCCGCGAACGGGGCCAGTTCGAAGACACCCATCGGGCCGTTCCAGAACACCGTCTGCGCGTCGGCCAGCGCCGCCGCGAAGGCCTCGACCGACCGCGGCCCGATGTCGAGCCCCTTCTGCCCGGCCGGAATCGCGTCGGCAGCCACCGTCTGGGTCGCCGCGTCGGCGCTGAACTCGGCCGAGACGACGATGTCGGTGGGCAGCACGATCTTGTCGCCGGCCTCGGCGAGCAGCCGCCGGCAGTTCTCGACCTGGTCGGTCTCGAGCAGCGAGTCGCCGACCTCGTGCCCCTGCGCGGCGAGGAAGGTGAAGCACATGCCGCCGCCGACGAGCAGGCGGTCGACCTTCGGCAGCAGGTTGTCGATGACGGCGAGCTTGTCGCTCACCTTCGACCCGCCGAGCACGACGACGTACGGCCGCGCCGGCTCGCCGACGAGCTGCTCGAGCACGCGCACCTCGTCGCGCACGAGGTCGCCGCAGTAGTGCGGCAGCAGCGTGGCGATGTCGTACACGGACGCGTGCTTGCGGTGCACCGCCCCGAAGGCGTCGTCGACGTAGGCGCCGCCCTCGTCCTCACCGCCGGTGAGCAGGGCGAGGCAGCGGGCGAACTCGGCCCGCTCGCCCTCGTCCTTGCTGGTCTCACCGGCGTTGAAGCGCACGTTCTCGAGCAGCAGCAGCTCGCCGTCCTTGAGCTCGTTCGCGAGCAGCCGCGCGCTCTCGCCGACCGTGTCGAGCGCGAACTCGACCGGCCGCCCGAGCAGTTGCGCCAAGCGGTCGGCCACCGGCCGCAGCGAGTACTGCGGGTCGGGCGCGCCCTTCGGCCGGCCCAGGTGCGCGGTGACGATCACGCGCGCACCGTGGTCGAGCAGCTTCGTGAGCACCGGCAGCGACGCGCGGATGCGGCCGTCGTCGGTGACCTTCCCGTCCTTGAGCGGCACGTTGAGGTCGGAGCGCACCAGCACGCGCCGGCCCTGCACGCCGTGCTTGATCAGGTCGTCGAGCGTGCGCATGGAATCAGAGCGACGAGCCGACGAGCACCGACAGGTCGACGAGGCGGTTCGAGTAGCCCCACTCGTTGTCGTACCAGCCGACGACCTTGACCTGGTTGCCGATGACCTTGGTCAGGCCCGAGTCGAAGATGCACGACGCCGGGTCGGTGACGATGTCCGAGCTGACGATCGGGTCGGCGGTGAAGGTGAGGATGCCCTTCAGCGGGCCGTCGGCCGCGGCGCGGTAGGCCTCGACGACCTCGTCGACGCTGGTGTCGCGCGACGTGGTGACGGTGAGGTCGGTGGCCGAGCCCGTGGGGATCGGCACGCGCAGCGCGTAGCCGTCGAGCTTGCCCTTGAGCTCGGGCAGCACGAGCCCGATGGCCTTCGCGGCGCCGGTGCTGGTCGGCACGATGTTCAGCGCGGCGGCGCGGGCGCGGCGGAGGTCCTTGTGCGGGCCGTCCTGCAGGTTCTGGTCCTGGGTGTAGGCGTGGATCGTGGTCATCAGGCCACGCTCGATGCCGACGGCGTCGTGCAGCACCTTGGCCAGCGGGCCGAGGCAGTTGGTGGTGCACGACGCGTTCGAGATGATCGTGTGCTTGCTCGCGTCGTAGTCGCCGTCGTTGACGCCCATGACGATGGTGACGTCCTCGTTGCTCGCCGGCGCCGAGATGATCACCTTCTTGGCCCCACCGTCGACGTGGACGCGCGCCTTCTCGGCGTTGGTGAAGATGCCGGTCGACTCGATGACGACGTCGGCGCCGAGGTCGCCCCAGGGCAGCTGCGCCGGGTCGCGGTGGGCGAACGCCTTGAATGCCTTCCCGTCCACGGCGATCTCGTCCTCGGTGCTCGTCACCGTGCCGGGGAAGCGGCCGAGGATCGAGTCGTACTTGAGCAGGTGGGCGAGCGTGGCGTTGTCGGTCAGGTCGTTGACGCCGACGATCTCGATGTCGGCACCGGACGCGGCGACCGCCCGGTAGAAGTTGCGGCCGATGCGGCCGAAGCCGTTGATGCCGACGCGTACGGTCACGGCAGATCTCCTCGTGCGAGTGGTCAGACGTCTGTGGACCCTACCCAAGCGCATCGCCCGCGCCGAACGCCTTCGGTTACCGCGGAGTAGACCCGGGTCACGCCGGGGATCACTCCTGCGGGTCGCCGTCGCCCTCGGGATCGAGCATGTCGGGCGTCACGGCCGACTCGGTGTCGGGGATGCCGAGCTGGGCGGCGCGCTTGTCGGCCATGGCCAGCAGGCGGCGGATGCGCCCGGCCACCGCGTCCTTCGTCATCACCGGGTCGCTCAACGCGCCGAGCTCCTCGAGCGAGGCCTGCTTGTGCTCGAGCCGCAGCCGGCCCGCCTGCAGCAGGTGCTCGGGCGCGTCGTCGCCGAGGATCTCGAGCGCCCGCTGCACGCGCGCCCCCGCCGCCACGGCGGCGCGGGCCGAGCGGCGCAGGTTGGCGTCGTCGAAGTTGGCCAGCCGGTTCGCGGTCGCCCGCACCTCGCGGCGCATGCGCCGCTCCTCCCACGCCAGCACCGACTCGTGCGCGCCGATGCGGGTGAGCAACGCGCTTATCGCGTCGCCGTCGCGCACGACGACCCGGTCGCTGCCGCGCACCTCACGGGCCGTGGCCGAGACCCCCAGGCGCCCCCCGACCCCGACGAACGCGAACGCGGCCTCGGCCGAGGGGCCGGTGATCTCGAGCGAACTGGCCCGGCCCGGCTCGGTGAGCGAGCCGTGGGCGAGGAAGGCGCCACGCCCGGCGGCCTCCGCGTCGGCGATGCCGCCGGCGACGACCAGGTGCGGCAGGCCCTTCACCGGGCGGCCGCGCAGGTCGACCAGGCCAGCCTGGCGGGCCAGCCGCTCGCCGTCCTTCGTGACACGCACGAGGTAGCGCGAGCCCTTGCGGATGCCCCCGGCGGCGAGCATCTGCACGTCCGAGCCGTGGCCGAAGATCTCGGCGATCTCCTTGCGCAGCCGGCGGGCGACCGAGCCGGTGTCGAGCTCGGCCTCGATGACGATGTGGCCGCCCACGAGGTGCAGCGCGCCCGCGAACCGCAGCATCGTCGCCAGCTCCGCCTTGCGCGCGGACAGGCGGCTCACCGAGACCCGCGACAGTTCGTCCTTGACCGTGGCGGTCATGGCCATTCAGTGCACCCCTTCACGAACTGTCGTCGCCCGGCCCGCCGGTTGTTCCAGTGCGGCCGCGATCGCTGCGGCGAGCCGGTCTGGATCATGCAGGCCCGGCTCGGAGTCCGCAGCGAGCCTAGAGAGTATGAGACGCGCCCCGATGCCCGCGACGTAGTCGGCCAACGGCTGCGGATCGAGCACGGCGTCGGCGTCGGCCAGCACGTGGTCGACGCGCAGCTCCCCCAGCGGCTCGGCGTGCTTGCGCAGCAACCGGACGAGCTCGTGCGGCTGGTACTGGTCGGTCTCGCCGACCTGCGGCACGAGATTCAGCGTGACGATCACCTTGGCCCGGGTCGTGACCAGCGCGCGGCCGAGCTCGCGCAGCAGCAGGTGCGGGATCACCGAGGTGAACCACGACCCCGGCCCCAGCACGACGGCGTCGGCCTCGCGCACGGCGTCGACCGCGGCGGCGCAGGCGGGCGCCCCCGCCGGCAGCAGCCGCACCGACAACACCCGCCCGGGTGTCGCGGCGATCGACGACTGCCCGCGGATCTGCCGCACGCGGTCGGGGTCGGCGGGGTCGAAGCGGTCGGCCTCGCCGACGAGATCGAGCGGCAGCGGGCTCATCGGCAGCACATGCCCCACGGCGCCGACGAGCCGGCCGAGCTCGGCCAGGGCGGCC
>NZ_JBQCEE010000118.1:0-7370 GCF_051960575.1 Jatrophihabitans sp. | reverse complement strand
GCCGTCAGCCCTCCTCAAGCTCCCCCGTCGCCTCGCGCAGGCTGCGCACCGGCAGCTGGAACTTGGAGACGAGGCGGTCGGCGAAGCTCCAGGTGTGCATGCGCACGATGCGGATCGACTGGTGCCCGCGCCGTACCTGCACCGTGGCGCCCGCCGGCACGTCGACCGAGCGCCGCCCGTCGCAGCTCAGCACGCCCTCGTGGCTCACCAGTTCGATCTCGACGACCGACGACGGCGCGACGATCACCGGCCGGGCGAACAGGGCGTGCGCGGCGTTCGGCACCACGAGCATCGCGTCGACCGTCGGCCACATGATCGGACCGCCGGCCGAGAAGGCGTAGGCCGTCGACCCGGTCGGCGTCGCGCACAGCACGCCGTCGCACCCGAAGCGCAGCAGCGGCCGCTCGTCGACGCTCACCGCGACCTCGAGCATGCGTTCGCGGTTGGTGCGCTCGAGGGACACCTCGTTCAGCGCCCACGCCCGGCCGATGAGCTCGCCGTCGCGCCAGACGTCGGCGTCGACGGTGACGCGCTCGTCGACGGTGTAGTCCTGGGCGACGATCTTCTCGACCGTGGCGTCGAACGCCTGCGGGTCGACCTCGGCCAGGAACCCGACGTGGCCGAGGTTGACGCCGAGCATCGGGACCCCGGCCGGACGGGCGTACTCGGCCGCCCGCAGGAACGTGCCGTCGCCGCCCAGCACCAGGACCAGCTCGCACCCCTCGGCGGCGTCCGGGCCGCTGACCGGGCGGGTGAAGCAGAGCCCGCAGTCGTCGGCCTCCTCGGTGAGCATGCGCACCTCGAAGCCGGCGTCGGCCAGCCGTTCGCGCGCATGGGCGGCCAGCGCGGCGATCCGCTGCCGGGCGGTGTGCGCCACGATGAGCACCGATCTCACGAGATCCCCGTTCCCTGGTCGACTGGCCGGTCGATCGACGGCACCTCGGCGAGCACCGCGGCGCGGATCTCGTCGTCGGTCAGCGGGCGGCCGGACCGCCGCAGCCACACGAAGAATTCCACGTTGCCCGACGGGCCCGGCAACGGACTGCGCACGACGGCGGTCACCGGACGCCCCAGCTCGGCGGCCGCCGCTGCCACGGCGCACACGGCGTCGGCCCGCGCCGCCGGATCACGCACGACCCCGCCGCTGCCCAGCCGCTCGCGTCCGACCTCGAACTGGGGCTTGACCATCGGCAGCAGGTCACCGTCGGGATCGGTGCACGCGACGAGCGCCGGCAGCACCAGCCGCAGCGAGATGAACGACAGGTCCGCGACGGTGAGTTCGACCGTCCCGTCGATCGCCTCGGGGGTCAACGAGCGCACGTTGGTGCGGTCGTGCACGACCACCCGCTCGTCCGACCGCAGCGACCATGCCAACTGGCCGTACCCGACGTCGACCGCCACGACCTGACGGGCGCCACCGCGCAGCAGGACGTCGGTGAACCCACCGGTCGACGCGCCGGCGTCGAGGCAGCGGCGTCCGGCGACCCGGACGTCCGGCAGCGCGGCCAGGGCGCCGGCGAGCTTGTGGCCGCCACGCGAGGCGAACCCCGGGTCGTCACTGTCGGCCCGCACCACGAGCGGGGTGTCGGGGTCGACCGCGGTCGCCGCCTTGGACGCCGCCACGCCGCGCACGTGCACCCGGCCCGCGGCGATGAGCTCGACGGCCTGCTCGCGCGACCGGGCCAGGCCCCGTCGGACGAGCTCGGCATCCAGTCGCTGGCGTCGCGCCACGGGCACCGCGCCGATCAGGTCGGGATGTCCTGCAGCGCCTGCTGCAGCGTCGCGTGCACCTGCTGGTAGGCCTCCGGGTGCTCGTCGAGCGGGCGGTCGGCCAACTGCGCCAGCCCGGCGACGGCGGCCGACACCGGATCCGCGGCCTCGGCCGGCCCGGAGGCGGCCGGCAAGGTCGCGGGCACGGGGGCGACCGTCGGCGAGGCCTCGCCGGATCCCGACGGCATCATCACCCTGCACCTCCGCTGCTCGACCTGACCGGGGTCCGGGCGCGGACGGCCGCGACCGGCGCCGTTCGCCGTCTGCGCCGACGACCGACGAGCCCGACGCTACCCCGACCCGGTCGGGTAGCGTCGGGCCACGGGCCGGACGACGAACCGTGTCCGTCCGCCCCCGCTGCGCCTGCTGCCGCCCGTCGCCCCCGCGACGTCGGTCGCCGTGCGCGCGTCGACCTCGGAAGGACCAGCGCCTGTGGCGACCCTCGAGCAGTGCGAGCAGGCCCTGGACGCCCTCGCGGCGCGCCTCGCGGCCCGTGAGCCGTCGGCGAGCCGCCGCTCGCTGGACCGGTCGCTGGTGTGCGTGCTGCCCGACCTCGACGTCGCCTTCGGCGGCCGCCTGTTCGAGGGACGCCTCGACGACATCCGTCGTCTGCCGGCGGGCGCGCCACCGCAGGCGCAGGTGCGGTTGACCATGGCCAGCGACGACCTGCTGCGGCTCGTGGACGGGCAGCTCAACATGGCGGCGGCCTGGGCGACCGGCCGGGTCAAGGTCGATGCCGGTATCCGCGACGTGATGAAGCTGCGCAGCTTCTTCTGACCGCGCGGGCGTCAGTGCCCCTCGAGCCCGAGCGAGCGGATCGCCTGCTCGGCCGCCTCGTCGGTCGGCACGATCTCGGGCGCCTCGCCCTCCTGACCCTTCGACCACCACACCCCGCAGAGCGCCCGCCAGGCGTCCAGATGGTCGCGGCGCCCGTCGCCGGACGTCGCCAGCCGCACGCGTGCACCCTGCAGCTGCGCCGTCCACCCCCGGCACGTCGCCGTCGCCCCGTCGACGTCGACAGGGGGGTGCGGCTCGAGCAGCGCACGCAGGTCGGCGCCGAGGAAGGTCGGGCGCTGCCCGGCGGACGCCGCCAGGGCACCCGCCGCCGACGTCACCCCGGTCAGCACCAGCAGGCTCGCGCAGCCGACCGCTGCCGCGCCCGCGATGTCGGTGTCGAGCCGGTCGCCCACCACCAGCGGGTGCTCCGCGCGCGTGCGCGTGACCATCTCGCGGTGCATGGTCGGATCCGGCTTGCCCGTTGCCGTCGGCGTCACACCGGTGGCATGGCGCAGGGCGGCGACGAGCGATCCGTTGCCAGGCAGCGGCCCGCGGGGCGACGGCACCGTCGCGTCCAGGTTCGTCGCCACCCACGGCACACCGCGCCGGATCGCCACGCTCCCCTCGGCCAGCTGCTTCCAGTCCAGGTCGGGCGAGTATCCCTGCACCACCGCCGCGACCTCGCCGTCGGCGGTACCGACCGGTGTCAGCCCACGCTCGCGCAGCGCCTCCCAGAGGCCCGTCGTGCCGACCACGAGCACTCGCGCACCCGCGGGCAGTTGGTCGGCGAGATGGTGCGCGGCGGCCTGCGCGGACGTCACCACCTCGTCCGCGGCCGCGCGGATGCCCAGCCGCGAGAGATGTTCGGCCACCGCCTGCGGCGGGCGGGCGGCATTGTTCGTGACGAATCCCAGCCGCATCCCGGCCGCCCGCGCGGCGGTCAGGGCGTCGGGCGCCGTCGGCACGGCATCCGGCCCGACGTAGACCACGCCGTCGAGATCGAGCAGGGCCACGTCGTAGCGCTCCGACAGCGGTCGGTCGCTCGCGCGCAGGGTCGAGGTCACGGGCGGCATGATCCCACCGCGACCGCCGTGCGTAGGCTGCCGGGCTGTGGTCACTGCGCATCCCGGGCACCCCGACCGATCGGTGACGACCGCCGGGCTCTCGCTCGCGCCGATGCGCGGCCTGCGGCCGACCGTCACCGGTGACGCGCTGGGCCGGCGGCTCTGCCCGCCCTATGACGTCATCTCGCCGAGCGACCGCGCCCGGCTGCTGGATGCGGATCCCGACAACGTCGTGCGGATCATCCTGCCGACCGACACCACCGCGGCGGGCGACGCCTACGCCTCCGCCGCCGCGACGCTGCGCGAGTGGGTCGATTGCGGGGTGTTCGCGGTCGACGACGTCCCGGCGATCTACGTGTACGAGATGGCGCCGGCCGACGGGCACCCGACGCGCGGGCTGATCGGTGCGGTGGAACTGCGGGCGCCCGAGGACGGCGTCATCCTGCCGCACGAGAACACGATGGCGGGGCCGGTCGCCGACCGGCTCGCGCTCATGACCGCGACCGAGGCCGATCTCGAACCGATCTATCTCGTCTACGACGGCGGCGGGGCAGCGAGCGAACTCGTCCGCTCGACCGGGTCGCGCCCCGCGCTCGCCGAGACGACGACGCCGGACGGTGTCCGGCACCGGCTGTGGGCACTCACCGACCCGCGCGACCACGAGGCGATCGCGCGCGACCTCGCCGGTCGGCGGGCCCTCATCGCCGACGGGCACCACCGCTACGCGACCTACCGCGAGCGTCAGCGACGCCTCGCCGAGATGCGTGGACGCGGGCCCTGGGACCGCGGGCTGGCCCTGCTCGTCGACTCGACCGACTACGGGCCGCAGGTGCACCCGATCCATCGCGTGGTGCCCTCGCTGGCGCTGCAGGACGCGGCCGACCGCCTTCGCGCCGCGGGCGCGGTGGTCGAGGACGCCGCCGACGTGGCCGCGGGACTGGCCGCCCTCGACGGGGCGACGACGTTCGCCGCCGTCGTGACCGACGGCGAGCGGACCGTCGTCGTGCGCGACGCCGACGGCCGACTCGAGGCGGCGGCGCGCGAGCTCGGCGGGTCGGCAGCCCTTGCAGCACTCGACGTCACGGTGCTGCACCGTGCCGTCATCGGCACCGCATGGGGTCTCCCCGACACGGTCGAGACGGTCGGTTACGCACACTCGGTGGACGACGCGGTCTCGGAGGCCCGCGCGGGTCACGGCGTCGCCGTCCTGCTCCGGGCGACACCGGTCGCTGCGGTGGCGGCCGTCGCGGCCGACGGCGAGCGCATGCCACGCAAGTCGACGCTCTTCACGCCGAAGCCTGCGTCCGGCCTGCTCATGCGCCGGTTCCTCGACCAGGCCGAGGACGCCGACGTCGACGCGTGATCATCGCGGCGCGGCGTCCGTGACGACCGGACGCCGGACGATCCGGAGCTGCTCGACCCGAACCTCGTACCGGCTGCCCAATCCGGCCGGGCCGCGCCAGAACCGTCGCTGCAGCCATCCCTCAACCTCGATGACGTCGCCGGCCGCGGCCCGGGCGAGCGCCTTGCGCACCCTGGCGCGGTCGGCGGCGCAGTCGATGCTGTCGACCTTCACGCCTCCCGCGGTGGTGCCGGTACGGCTCTCCTTCGGCCGCGCGACGGTGAGCCGGAACGAGCTGATGACGTCGCCGGTGGGCAGTTCCTTCTCGACCGGCAGGTCGGCCAGACGGCCGCGCAGGAAGATGGTGTTGTCGGCCGTCGGGGCCGCAGTGGTGGTCATGCCGCAGATGCTCGGCCACGCCACCGACACCACTGCCCGATCCGGTCGAGCCCTGTGGACGACGGCCCAGGTGTGGACGCCGCACGGATCTCGTCGGAAGCGGCTGCTACCGGCCCGCAACCCGCGCGGGGGTCAGAGCAGTGCGGCCGCGCGGTCGGCGGCGTCCAGCTCACCCTCGGGGTCGAGTGCGGCCGAGGCGGCGAAGTAGACGGCCGCCTCGTCCCGGCGCCCGAGCTCCTCGAGCGCGTCGGCGTAGGCGTACCAGAGCCGGGCCGACCCGGGACGCGGCTTGGCCGTGTCGATCCCACCCCGGGCCAGCACCGCCAGCGCGGCCTCCGTCTGCCCGAGGTCGCGTCGCGCGCCGGCGGCGACGATGAGCAGTTCGATGCGGGACTCGATGTCGAGGCGGCGCACGTCCGGGTCGGTCAGGTACTTGAGTGCCGCGGCCGAGCGACCGAGCGCGCGCTCGCTGTCGGCGATGAGCGGGAGGTTGCGCGGGTCGCCCGAGATCCGGCGGGCGGTGCGCAACTCCGACAGTGCCTCCGACCACTCGCCGGCGTGGTACGCGGCGATCCCGACCGCCTCGCGGACGACGGCCAGGCGTGCACCGCGAGCGCGCGCGGCCCGCGCGTGCCGCAGCGCGAGTTCCGGGTCGTCGTCCAGTGCATCGCCGGCCGCGACCAGATGCCGCGCGACGAGGTCGGCGGTGAGTTTGGTCAGTGACCGCAACTCGGCGCGTACGTCACGGTCGAGACGGGAGATGTCCACATGTTCCGGCGGGTCGGGGTAGCCCTCCGCGGGTACGGCTCGTTCCGCGCGCGTCGGCCGCACGTCGCGGTCGTCGCCGAAGACGCGCCCACCCCGCGGTCGGCCGACATCCGGTCGGACGTCGCGACGCGGCCGGTCCCCACGGCCCGGACGGTCGTCCCAGCTGCGCGGGGCACGGCCGCCGGACGTGCCGCGTTCGGCCGTGCGTCCGGGACGGTCCTCCCAGCTGCGCGCGCCGCGACCGTCGGACGTGCCGCGTTCGGCCGTCCGTGCCGATCGATCGGCTCGCTGCGGGGTGCGCGGACCCGCGGCGCTCCGGTCGGAGCGATGCGCCGGACGGTCGCCTGCCGGCGGTCGCCCGTCGGTCGATCGGGCCCGACCGGCGTGCCCGCCGCTCGCGGCACGGCCGTCGGCATCGCGCCGCGACTGGCCGCCGGTGGCTGGGCGGGCAGGCCCACGGTGCGGACGCTGCTCGCGCTCGCCGTCAGCGAAGCGGCTGCCGACCGAACGGCCGCCCGCACCTGACGGACGCCCACCTCGCGCCGTGGCGTCACCGCCACGACCGCGTGCGTCACCGCCGCGACCGCGAGGGTCGCCACCACGACCGGCAGCGTCGCCGCCTCGGCCGGGAGCGTTGCTCGACCGACCGCCGGCGCCGAAGCCTCGACCACCGCTGCTGCGGGGGCCGCCGGTCCGATTGCCGTCTGCTCGTCCGGCACCGCCGGTGCGAGCGCCGTCCGACCGGCCGGAGCCGCGGGCGCCGTTCGGCGCGCCACGACCGCTCGCGCCGCGACCCGAGCCGCTGCTGGACGATCCGTTGTGCTGTGCTGCCATTGCATTCAATCCCGTCGAGAAATGCGACGAGGGCCGTTCGCGCAATGCGAACGGCCCTCGTCAAAGTAAGTCCGGCGACGTCCTACTCTCCCACGCAGTCGCCCGCGCAGTACCATCGGCGCTGAGAGGCTTAGCTTCCGGGTTCGGGATGGGACCGGGCGTTTCCCTCTCGCTATGGTCGCCGAAACGCTATGGAGTTGTGGCCCGCACCGTCGAGGCCGGCGACCAAGCCGACACGACGGGGACCGTACCCCTAGAACTGCACAGTGGACGCGAAACAAGATTGTGTTGTGGCAAGTCCTCGGCCTATTAGTACCGGTCAGCTGCACGTGTTACCACGCTTCCACTTCCGGCCTATCAACCCGGTGGTCTAGCCGGGGGCCTTACTCCACGAAGGATGGGAGATCTCATCTTGA
>NZ_JBQCEE010000117.1:0-5776 GCF_051960575.1 Jatrophihabitans sp. | reverse complement strand
CCCCGCCGGCGGGCCCCCGCGGCGCTGGGGGGGGGACGGCGTGTTGGTGTCGCCCACCGCCGGCGGGCGCGACACCGACGCCCCCGCGGGCGCGCCCGACCCGGATCGTCCCGCCGTGTTCGTCTTCGACGAGCCGCTGCTGCGCCGGCTGCGGCTGTCCGGCAAGCGGCTGGTGTTCCTCGCCGAGACGCTCGGCGAACTCGCGGCGCAGCGCCCGCTCGAGGTGTGCCGCGGCCGGGTGGTCGACGAACTGGCCGGGCGCTCGCTCGCCGCGACCTGGACGCCGGTGCCGGGCTGGGCCGACCGGGCGCGCGTGCTGCGTCCGGCCGAGGTGCACCCGTGGCCGTGGCTCGTGCGGCCGGGGCACGGCTCGGTGCGGTCCTTCTCGGCCTGGCGGGGCGGGTCACGACGCGGCTGACGCCCGCTCCTGGCACGCCGCAGCTGCATGCGAGCGACACGCACTCGACCCGGCCGAGTGGTGTCCTGCAAGGTCAAGATCGTCCGTAACCGGACAATCAAACGATTCGACCGCGGTTTCGGCACGGTTTTCCGGGGCTCTCCGGTGTTCCGTTGACATCTTCCGGTCACGACCATGGTGGTCGGGTCGTCCGCGGGGCATCGTCCGTGCATCCGCAACGAACAACGCGAAGGGCGCGACCCAGGGGGGATGAGCAGGTCCGTTGCGGGCCGGTCGCCCAGACCGACGCCGGCGCTCATGCCGTCCTGACAAGGTTGCGGGGGCACCCAAGACGGCCGGTGCCGCCGGTCTGGGCGACCTCGCGTCGTGCTGACGGCGACCACGGGTTTCGGGCCGTGTTCGCGCGGGCGGAATGTCGGCAGGCCGATCCGACTTCGATCGGACATGACCACCATCGGATTCATCGGCAGCGGCAACATCGGCGGCACCGTTGCGCGGCTCGCGGTCGCGGCCGGCTACGACGTCGTCCTCTCGAACTCGCGCGGGCCGGAGACCCTCGCCGACCTCGTCGCATCCCTCGGCCCGGCGGCGCGGGCGGCGACCTCGACCGAGGCGGCGGAGGCCGGCGACATCGTCGTCGTCACCATCCCGCTCGGTCACATCGACTGGGTGCCCGCCTCGGCGCTCGCCGGCAAGGTCGTGATCGACACCTGCAACTACTACCCGCAGCGCGACGGCCGCATCGACGAACTCGAGGCCGGCAGCATCACCACCAGCGGGCTGGTGCAGCGCCACCTCGCCGACGCGCGCATCGTCAAGGCGTTCAACAACATCTACTTCGAGCACCTCGGCTCGCTGCAGCGTCCGGCCGGTGCCTCTGACCGCACCACGCTGATGATCGCCGGCGACGACGCGTCCGCGAAGCAGGCCGTCAGCGCCTTCATCGACGCGATCGGCTACGACGTCCTCGACACAGGCAGCCTGGCGGACAGCTGGCGCTTCCAGCGCGACCAGCCCGCCTACGCGGGCGCCTACGCGCAGGACGGCGACTTCAGCAAGCCGATCCAGGCCACGCGCGAGCACCTCGAGACGCTGCTGGCCAAGGGCGACCCAAACCTGCACTGACGACGGCGGCAACCGCCGGCGCGGTCACACGCCCGCGAGGGTGACGATCGCGTCGGTGGCGAAGCCGGCGACGAGGCCGAGCAGCAGGCCGTAGGCGACAAGGTCGGTGCGCCGGGCCTTCGCGGCGACGCCGAGCAGCTGGACGACCACGTAGAGGATCGAGCCTGCCGCGAGGGTCAGGAACACGACGCTCATCGGCTCGCTGGTGACGCCGTGGCCGACCGCGGTGCCGATGAACGTCGGCCCGCCGCCGATCGCCGCCATCGCGAGCAGGAAGCCCCAGCTGGGGCGCCGGCCGGCCGCGTTCTCGGCGGCCAGCGGCGCGACGATCCCGAAGCCCTCGGTCGCGTTGTGCAGCGCGAAGCCGACGACCAGCAGGGTGGCCAGTCCGATCTCGTTCGACCCGGCGGCCTGGCCGATGGCCAGCCCTTCGGCGAAGTTGTGCAGCCCGATCCCGACGGCGATGAGCAGCGACAGCCGGCGGGCCGGCGACCACGCGGCGATCCCGCGCACCGGGGTCGGCCGTTCGGTGACCGCCATCGCACCGGGGCCGCCGTGGTTGGCGCGAGCGGCACGGGCCATCCAGCGGTCGTACGCCACCAGGCCGAGCAGGCCGACCGAGATCCCGCCGACGAACAGCGCGCCGTAGCCGAACGCCGGCGCGAGACCGCCGGTGTGGGCGTGCGCCGCCGCGAGCGCCGAGTCGATCGGCTCCCACGCCGCGCTGAGCACGTCCCAGACCAGGAAGAGCAGCACGCCGACCGCGACGGCGTTGAGGAAGACCCGCAGCTCGGGCACCGGCTTCGAGAGTCGGCCGAGGGGCATGCCGAGCAGGATGGTGCCTCCGGCGATGAGGCCGAGCACCAGCGTGGCGGACAGGCTCACAGGACACTCCCGGTCGAGGTGGTCAGGTAAGGCTAACCTTTCCGGCCCGATCCGTCTCCTCACAGGGTCGGACGGCACAGCCGGGTCACGGCGACGAGCGTGGCCGCCGGTGCTCTAGACATGACCCATGACGCTGATCGACTACTACGGCGAGTGGGTTGCCTACCGGCAGTGGGTGCTGCGCGTACCGGGGGTCCAGGTCGCCGTGCGGCGCGAGGGGGAGCTCGTGGTCGACGCCGCCCACGGCGTCGCCGACCTCGGCAGCGGTGTGCCGCTCACCACCCGGCACCTGTTCCGGATCGCGTCGCACTCGAAGACGGTGGCGGCCGTCGCCGTCCTGCAGCTCGCCCGCGACGGGCGGCTGCGGCTCGACGACCCGGTGCTTGCCCACGTGCCCGACCTCGCCGGGTCGCCGGTGGCCACGCGGACGCTGCGGGAGCTGCTCGCCCACGGCGGCGGGGTGATCCGCGACAGCGAGGACGGTGACTTCTGGCAGCTCGGACGCGTCTTCCCCGACCGTGGCGACCTGCTGCGGATCGCGTCGTCGCCGAGCGCTGCCGTGCTGCCGCGCAACGAGCGGTTCAAGTACTCGAACATCGCCTACGGGCTGCTCGGCCTCGTGCTCGAGGCGGTGACCGGTCACGACTTCGCCACGCACGTGCGGACGGCGGTCGCCGGGCCGCTCGGCCTCGCCGATCTCGGCGGCGAGTACGACCCGGCGCGGGCGGCCGAGTTCGCGGCCGGGCACTCGGCGCTGACGACCGGGCTCGTGCGGCGCGTCCTCGACCATGTCGACACGCGCGCGCTCGCGGCGGCCACCGGCTGCTACGCCACCGCCGCCGACCTCACCGCCTTCTACGACGCGCTGCGCCGCGGCGACGAGCGGCTGCTCGACGCCGACGGGCTGCGCGAACAGCGGCACGCGCAGTGGGAGATCAAGGCCGGCGAGCGGCGCTACGGGCTCGGCGTCTTCGTCGACACCGTCGCCGGCGCGACGCTGTTCGGCCACACCGGCGGGTATCCGGGGCACATCACCTGCACCCACGCCGACGCCGACGACGACCACGCCGACGTCGTCTCGGTCCTGACCAACGCGATCGACGGGCCGGCGAGCCCGCTGGCGGCCGCGTGGTTCCACCTGCGCCGGCTCGGCGCCGAGGCGACCCACCGCCCGGCCGCCGACGCGGCCAGGTTCACCGGTCGCTTCGCCGACCTGTGGGGCGTCACCGACGTCGTCGAGCTGGACGGCCGGCTGTTCGCGCTCGACCCCACGCTGGCGCAGCCGGCCGAGGACGCCGTCGCGCTCGAGACCGTGGACGCGACGACGCTGCGGATCGTCGGCGGCCGCGGCGGCAACTCGGTGGGTGAGCTGATGCGGTACGAGTTCGCAGCCGACGGGACGGTCGCCCGGGTGCGCGGCGAGAGCGGCATGACCCACCTGCCGTTCACTGTGCCGTCCGGTTGATGAGTCGGTCGTTACGTCGGGGGAGTTCCGGGTAGGCGGTGATCGTCGCGCCGTGTCAGCCGGACGGGCGCCGACCCCGAGTGGACGGAGCCCCCATCCCATGACCGAGCCACCGTTCGACGACGTCACCTACGGCGACGAGCCCGTGCAGCGCGGCGCCGGCGGCGAGACCCATCAGGTCGCGGGCGAGCGCCCGCAGCTCACGACGCAGCAGGGCGTGGTCGTCGCCGACGACCAGAACAGCCTTCGTCCCGAGACGACCGGCCCGACGCTGCTCGAGGACTTCCACCTCCGCGAGAAGATCTTCCACTTCGACCACGAGCGCATCCCCGAGCGGGTCGTGCACGCGCGCGGCTACGGCGCGCGCGGCTACTTCGAGACCACCGAGTCGCTGAGCGACCTCACCCGCGCGGGCTTGTTCCAGGAGCAGGGCAAGCGCACCCCGGTGTTCGTCCGCTTCTCGACCGTCGCGGGCAACAAGGGGTCACCCGACCTCGCCCGCGACGTGCGCGGGTTCGCCACGAAGTTCTACACCGACGGGGGCAACTGGGACCTCGTCGGCAACAACATCCCGGTCTTCTTCATCCAGGACCCGATCAAGTTCCCGGACATGGTCCACGCCTTCAAGCCGGAGCCCGACCGCGCCTTCCCGCAGGCGCAGACGGCCCACGACAACGCGTGGGACTTCATCTCGCTCTCGCCCGAGAGCATGCACATGGTCATGTGGGTCATGTCCGACCGGGCCATCCCCCGGTCGTTCCGCACCATGGAGGGCTTCGGCGTCCACACCTTCCGGATGGTCAACGCGCAGGGCAAGTCCACCTTCGTGAAGTTCCACTGGAAGCCGAAGCAGGGGCTCCAGTCGGTCGTCTGGAACGAGGCGGTCAAGATCAACGGGGCCGACCCCGACTTCCACCGCCGCGACCTGTGGGAGGCGATCGGCGCCGGCGACTTCCCCGAGTGGGAGCTGGGGCTGCAGCTGTTCGACGAGGGCTTCGCCGAGAAGTTCCCCTTCGACGTCCTCGACGCCACCAAGATCATCCCCGAGGAGGACGTGCCGGTGCGGCGCGTCGGACGGCTGGTGCTCGACCGCCGCGTCGACAACTTCTTCCTGGAGACCGAGCAGGTCGCCTTCTGCACGCTGAACGTCGTGCCGGGGATCGACTTCAGCAACGACCCGCTGCTCCAGGGGCGGAACTTCTCGTACCTCGACACCCAGCTCAAGCGGCTGGGGAGCCCCAACTTCACCCACATCCCGATCAACGCCCCCAAGTGCCCGTTCGCCCACTTCCAGCAGGACGGCCACATGGCCATGCACAACCCCAAGGGGCGGGCCAACTACGAGCCCAACTCGTGGGGCGCTGACGGCGGGCCTCGCGAATCGCCCGAGAAGGGCTACCAGTCGTACCCGGCCCAGGAGGAAGGCCCCAAGCGGCGGATCCGGTCCGAGACCTTCGCCGACCACTACAGCCAGGCCCGCCAGTTCTACATCAGCCAGACCGAGGTCGAGCAGGCCCACATCGCCGCGGCCCTCACCTTCGAGCTGAGCAAGGTGGAGACCGTCGCGATCCGGTCCCGGCTGGTGTCGCACCTGCTGAACATCGACGACGGCCTGGCCAGGAACGTGGCCGAGGGGCTGCGGCTGAAGGAGATGCCCAAACCGGCCGACGCCGCCAGGCCGACCCGCAAGGACCTGAAGCCGTCGCCCAAGCTGAGCATCCTGTTGAACGGCCCCAAGAGCTTCGCCGGCCGCAAGGTCGGGGCGCTGGTCACCGACGGGGTCGACGCCGACGTCCTCGCGGCGTTGAGGAAGGCGCTGAAGGCCGAGGGGGCGATGCTCAAGCTGGTCGCCCCCGAGGTCGGCGGCGTGAAGGACTCGGCCG
>NZ_JBQCEE010000116.1:0-12042 GCF_051960575.1 Jatrophihabitans sp. | reverse complement strand
CCATACGGCCCCAAACAAAACCTGAAGCTCGCCTTTTTTTTTTTTTTGCCCCACACCCCTGTTTTGCTCCCTTTTCCCCACCCCTTTTTGGGGGGGGGGGGGGTGCACCCGCGACTCACTCAGCGGCAGCGGCGGCCGCGATGACGGCGTGGAGCACGGCGTTGAGGTGCTCGAGGTCGCTGACCGGCAGCCCGAGCTTCGCGATGATCTGCGCCGGCACCCGCTCGGCCTTGCGGCGCAGGGCCCGTCCGGCGGGCGTGAGCGTGACGGCGAGCAGCCGCTCGTCCGCGGCGTCCCGCGCGCGGGTGACCAGTCCGGCGGCCTCGAGGCGCTTCAGCAGCGGCGAGAGCGTGCCCGGATCGAGTGCCAGGGTCGACGCGAGGTCGCGCAGCGAGCGCGGGTCGTCGGCCCAGAGCGCCAGCATCACCAGGTACTGCGGGTGGGTGAGGCCGAGCGGCTCGAGCACGGGCCGGTAGAGCGCGACCACCTCGCGGGTGGCGACGGCGAGGGCGAAGCAGACCTGTCGGTCGAGGGCGAGCGGGTCGTCGTCGGTCGTGGCGCGGGGTGTCGCGTCCGTGGTGGTCACGGCGTGAGCATACCAATGGTTGGTGCCCCAACTATTGGCGTACAGTGAACGGCGTGGACGACGTGCGGCGGCCGAACCCGCTCCTCTGGCTGCGGTACACCTTCACCGGCAGCCTTCCCCCCAGCTACGCCGGATGGGTGCTGCACGATGCCAGTACGGGCACGTGGTGGCTGCGGCACGTCGTCCGCTTCCTCGTCCAAGTGCTGCCGGTGGCCGTGCTCGCCGTGCTGCTGGTGCCGGCCTCGTGGCCGATCAAGATCGGCGTGGCGCTCATGGGCGTCGTCGGCACCGCGCTGTTCGCGCTCGGCTACGTCGTCGAGGGCGCCGAGCGCCGCATCGAGAAGGCCGGCTATCGCTACGGCCTCGCCACCGAGATCCGCCAGCAGCGTGCGCTGGACAACCAGCGCGCCACCGCCGAGCGCAACCGCGCCCGGCGGGAGGCGCGGCTCGCGAAGCGCAGCGGGCGGTGAGTCAGCGCGAGCGGTACAGGCGGGTGCAGCCGCAGCGGTCGCAGCAGATCGGGTCGCTGCGATCGGTCCACGAGTGGCCGCGCTGACGGCACTGGTGCTCGCGGCGCGACCACGCGATGCGGTCGGCGATGTGATGCCTGATCCTGCTCATGGTCGGACCTCCTCCGACGCCGAAGAACGTGACGGCCCCGCCGAGCCCGCCGCCCCGGTGCTTCCGGGGTGGAGGAGAACGCGCTCCTTATCGGTGATACCCGTCACGTCTTGACCGGTCGGCCGCACGCTGTCTGCGCCCTGTCCGCGATCTGTCCGATCGCCCGACGTGCGAGGCTGGGCCGATGAGGCGTTGGCTGGTGCGTTCGCTGCTGTTCGTGAGCCGCTACAAGATGGTCGGCCGGACGGACGAGCGGGTCGGGATCTTCATCGGCGCCCCGCACACGTCCAACTGGGACTTCGTCATCGGCCTGATGGTCATGTGGCACAACGACCTCCCGTTCCGCGTGCTGGTCAAGCAGGAGTGGTTCGTCGGGCCGATCGGCTGGGTGATGCGTCGCCTCGGCGGCATCCCGGTCGACCGCGACAACCCCACCGGCCTGGTGCGCGACCTGGTGCGTGAGGCGCGCGAGGGCGACAAGCCGTTCGTGCTCGTCGTCGCCGCCGAGGGCACCCGCAAGCAGGGGGAGTACTGGAAGTCGGGCTTCTACCGCATCGCGCGGCTGGCCAAGCTGCCGCTCATCCCCGGCTTCGTCGACCACGACACCCGCACGATGGGCGTCGGCCCGACGATCTGGCCGACGCGCGACGTGCGCGCCGACATGGACGCGATCCGCGCCTTCTACGCCGACAAGGGCGGCGTCAAGCCGGCGAACAAGACCACGCCACGGCTGCGCGAGGAGGACAAGCCGGCCAAGGGCGAACGGGCGGCCGAGGTCACGCCCTGACCCCTTTCGGGCTCGCTAGGTGAGCAGCGGCGGCAGCACCAGCAGCATCACCGTCGACCACACCACGTGGGTGATCATCGGCCCGAGGATGCCGCCGGACGCCCGCCGCTGCAGGCCGAACAGCGTGCCCATCAGCACCGCGGCGAAGACGAGCATCGGGTTCAGCGTGGCGATGGTGGCGAGCGCGTAGATCACCGTCGAGACGACGACGGCGTGCTTGCGGCCGATGGCGGCGAACAGCGCGCCGCGGAAGAACACCTCTTCGGCCAGGCCGTTGGCGAGCGTCACCACCAGCACGAGCGCGGTGTTGCCGGCGCTGGCGTGATGGAGCACGTCGGCGACGATCCGGCGCAGCGGGCCGATCTGGCGCACGATCAGCGCGCCGACGACGAAGGTCGCGGCGGCGAGCGCCCCGAGGATGAGTGACGCCATCACCGGACGCCGCAGCCGCCCGTCGTGCCAGGTGATCCAGCCGAGATGCAACGGGCCGGACAGCAGCCCGCCGACCACCCAGACCACGGCCACCGAGGCGGTGAGCGGGTAGAAGGCGACGTCGCCGGGCTTCGTCGACAGCGAGATGCCGAGCAGCGCGGCCCCGACGACGAGGGTGATCGCCGAGACGATTCGGCGCCGCCGGAAGGCGGCGTCGGTCTCGGTGTGGTCGCGCGGCACCTTCTCGACGAGCGCGTCGAGGAAGGCGCGGCGCACGCGGGTGACGACGTCGGTCACGGGCCACCGCCGACGCCGCGCCGCACTGCCGGGTTCACTGCGCGGCGCGGGCCGCGAGGGCCCGGCGCACCGCCTCGTCGTAGCCGAGCGGGGCACCCGGGACGATCGTGCGGATCGCGTCGTCGTGCGCGATCACCTCGGTGCTCATCGAGTCGATGAGGTTGCGCGCGGTCATCACGTCGACGTTCGTGACCAGCGCGAGCCAGCGCGACGACAGCCGGGGGGTCAGCAGCGGCACGCCGACGATCGGCAGCGGACGACCGCGCAGCCGGGCCACGCGCTGCAGCATGTCGACGTAGCGCAGCACCTCGGGACCGCCGATGTCGAAGGTACGCCCGAGCGCGTCCGGGTGCCCGAGGACGCCGACGAGGTAGCGCACCACGTCGTCCAGCGCGATCGGCTGGGTGCGGGTCTGCACCCACCGCGGGGTCACCATCGCCGGCAGGTGGTCGACGAGCTGGCGGGTGATCTCCCACGAGATGCCGCCGTGCCCCACGACGACGGCCGCGCGCAGCACGGTGACCGGCACCCCGCCGTCGCGCAGCAGCCGCTCGACCTCGCGCCGCGAGCGCAGGTGCGGCGACAATTCGGTGTTGTCATCGCCGAGCCCGCCCAGGTACACGATCTGCTGCAGCCCGGCCGCCTTCGCGGCCTGCGCGAAGATGCGCGCGGCCTTCGCGTCCTTCTCCTCGAAGTCGGCGGACGCGAGCGAGTGCACCAGGTAGTAGGCGGCGTCGCAGCCCTCGAGCGCGGCGGCGATGCTCTCGGCGTCGAGGACGTCACCGCGCACGGCCGTGCCCGCACCGACGTAGCGCTCGGGGTGCCGGGTCATCGCGCGAACGTCGTGCCCGGCGCGGTCGAGGGCCGTCGCGAGGTGCGACCCGATGAAGCCGGACGCGCCGGTGACGAGGACGGTGCTGGGGGTACTCACCCGTCCATCCTGCCCGTCCAGCGTCGTGCCGCGCTGGCCGACGCTGTCAGGCGACCGTGACGGGCAGCTCCTCGAGCCCGTAGACGAACGACAGGTCGCGGTAGCGCAGCTGGTCGGCGGGCACGGCGAGCTTCAGCTCCGGGAAGCGCCGGGCGAGGGCCGGGTAGGCGACGCGCAGCTCCATCCGGGCGAGCTCGGCGCCGACGCAGCGGTGCAGCCCGTGCCCGAAGGCGAGATGCGACATCGCCGGGCGGTCGATGTCGACTGCCTCGAAGTCGGGCCCGGTGCCGCTGTGCTTGCGCGGGTCGCGGTTGGCGGCGCTCAGCGACGGCAGCACCACGTCACCCTCGAACAGTTGCTGACCGCCGATCTCGACGTCGCGCACGGCGAAGCGGGGGAAGCCGACCTGCACCACGGTGAGGTGCCGCAGCAGTTCCTCGGCGAACGGCTCGGCCGCGGCGTCGTCGTCGCGCAGCCGCTGGGCGAGGTCGGGGCGCTGCAGCAGCACCACGGCGCCGAGGGCGAGCATGCTCACGGTCGTCTCGAGCCCGCCGGTGAGCACGCCGTCGGCCAGGCCGGCGAGGGTGACGTCGTCGATCTCGTCGCCGTGCTCGCGCAGGATCTGCCCGATCAGCCCCGTGCCGGGCTCGACCCGTTGCTGCTCGACGATGCGCTGCAGCAGCTTGATGGCCTCCTGGATGACGTCGAACGAGTGCGTGACGCCGTCCTCGAAGTGGAACCGCGCGGCCGACAGGCGCTGGAACTCGGCGCGCTCGGTCTCGGGCACGCCGAGCAGTTCCATGATCACGCGCGACGGGATCTGCAGCGCGAAGAGCCGCTGCAGGTCGATGGTCGCGCCGCCGGCCCCCTCGCGGGCCATGTCGTCGAGCGCCTCGTCGATGATCTCGCGCACCCGCGCCTCGCGGGCGGCCACCGCGCGGGTGGTGAAGTGCGGCTGCAGCAGTTGCCGCAGCTTCGTGTGGTGCGGCGGGTCGGCGAAGCCGAGGCCGCCGGGGTCGTCCTCGGCGGCGATGCCGACCTTGCCGATCATGTTGCCGAAGTCGTTGCTGAAGGTGCTCGGGTCGGCGGCGAGCACGGCGCGGTTCTCGTCGTACCCCGTGACCAGCCAGCCGCGCAGCCCCAGCGGCATCTTCATGCGGCTCACCGGCTGCCGGTCGCGCAGCGCACTGAGTGCAGGCACAGGGTCGAGGCCGTTCCGGCGCAGCGGCAGCAGTGCCTCGTCGGGGAAGCGGGCCAGCAGCGACGCGGGGTCGGAGTGGCCGCCGGGCAGCTTCATCAGCAGCCCCAGCAGCCGGCGCCGCAGCCGGCTGGCCGCCTTCGCCCGCCGCACCTTCCAGTCGCGCCTGCTCGCTTGCCCGCGCACCGCCGTCCCGGTCATCGCGGCACCCCCCTCGTCGTCGCGGCCCATGCTAGAGAGGCTTTGTGACATCTCCGGTCACGCCACCGCCGCCGGGGCGTCCGGGTGGCGACGGTCGCGCCTGCCCGACAGGAATCGCCTCGCGGCCGGTATGAGACGGGCCGCGACCACCGCCGTCGCGGTACACAGCACGATGGGCGCGGCCATGGCCACCGGTGCATGGGTGAAGTCGAGGGTGAGCACGACCGCGGTGATCGGCGCGCGCTGGGCGCTCGCGAGCACGCCGGCGGCACCGGCGACTGCCAGGGCGGCGGCATCGGCCGGCCAGAGGTGCGACCAGACCTCTCCGAACGCGAGGCCGAGCGCCGCGCCGGTGGCGAACGACGGCGTCAGCAGGCCGCCGATCGCGCCGCTGCGTAGGCACAGCGCGGTGGCCGCAGGCTTGAGCAGCACGAGGACGCAGGCCAGCCCCAGCGACACCGACCCGTTGAAGCAGAGCTCGGCGAGGTTCTTGCCGTTGCCGAGCAACTGCGGGTAGGCGATGGCCGTCGCCCCGAGTGCGGCGAAGGCCACCGGCATGACCACGGCGGCCCGCCACCCCGACGGGGCATGTTCGCGTGCCGCCGTCATGACCGCCCGGAACACGGTGCCGACGACCGCGGACACGATGCCGAGCGGGACCGCCGCCACGAGCACGCTCGCCGTGAGTCTCAGCCCTGGGACGTGGTATGTCGGCGAGTCGCCGAGCACCGGCCAAGCGATCACCGTGGCGAGCGCGCACGCCGCGATGGTCGGCAGCACCGCGGCGCGGCGACGGCTCGTGATCAGCAACTCGAGGGCGAAGGCCGCCCCGCCGAGAGGAACGTTGTAGACGGCGGCGAGCGCCGCGCCCGCGCCGATGGCCAGCAGCATCCGTCGCTGGTCGACGGTCACCCCCGTGCGCCGTCCGACCAGGTCGGCCAGGGCGGCACCGACCTGGCGGGGTGCTCCCTCGCGTCCCAGTGATGCCCCGGCACCGACGGCCACGATCTGCAGCACGGCGTCGCTCGTGGTGGCACCCGCCGCGAGCCTCGGGTCGCGGAGGCCGAGTGCGTGCGTGACCGAGACGTTCTCGCGGGTGCGCCGCCGATACAGCCACCACCCGGCGCCCGCGAGCGCACCGCCCGCCGCAACGGCGACGACGCGTCGCCATGCCGGCGCCCGTTCGACGCCGGTCAGGAAGGTGGCCTCGGTGTAGCCGAAGGCGACGTGCTGGACGGCGTGCAGCAGCAGGGTGAGCGTGACACCGGCGAGCCCGGACGCGACGCCGGTGCCGATCACGGCGATCAGCAGGCGGATCGCGCCACGGCCGGTCATCGTCGAGGCGTCTCGTCGGGGTTCGCCTGCTCCTCGAGACGCTCGACCAGGCGCAGCAGTGCGGGCAGCGCGTTCCCGATCGCACGCCGGTCGGCCGCCGGCAGCGCGTCGAGCGCACCGGCGATGCGGCGGCTGTTCGCCTCGAGCCAGTGCTGCAGGTGCTCGCGTCCGGCATCGGTCAGCGTCAACACGGTCGCGCGCCGATCGGCCGGATCGGCACCGCGCTCGACCAGGCCGCCCTGCACCATCTGCTGCACCAGGGTGCTCACCGTGTTGGCGGCCAGCCGGTGCCGGGCGGCCAGGTCGCCGAGCCGCAGACCGGGCTCGTCGGCGAGCCGTTGCAGCAGTTCGACCTGCGCCATGGGCAGGCGCTCCCACGGGATCTCGCTGCGCACGCTCGACCGCAGCGTCCGGCGCAGCCGCGTGACGATCTCGGCCAGCGGCCAGGCGTCGTCTCCGTGTCGGCTCGTCACCCTGCCAGAATAGCTCTGCCACAGAACTGTTCCGTGGCAGAGCCACTCAGGCGACGGTCAGCCGAGCGCCTCGGCGATCGACGGCAGCTGCGACGGGTGGGCCTGGATCAGCAGTGAGGTGAGGCAGGTCTGCTCCCACCGCTGCTTCTCGTCCTTGATCTTGGCCAGCGGGCCGATGAGGGCGATGTCCTCGACGAGCGCCGTGGGGATCACCGCCCGTGCCTCGTCCTTGCGCCCGGCGAGGTAGAGCTCCTGGATCTTGGCCACCTCGGCCTCGTAGCCCATGCGGGCGAACAGGTCGGCGTGGAAGTTCATGGTCTTCGCGCCCATGCCGCCGATGTAGAGCGCCAGCGACGGGCGCACGAAGTCGGCGGCCTCCTCGATGTCGTCGTGCACGATCACCGGGACGAAGCTCGAGATCTCGAAGTCGTCGGCGGTGCGCCGGGCCCCCGGACGGGCGAAGCCCTCGGCCAGGTTGGCCCGGTAGTGCGCGTCCATGCCGGGGGAGAAGAACATTGGCAGCCAGCCGTCGGCGATCTCGGCCGCGAGCGCGACGTTCTTCGGTCCCTCGGCCGCGAGCAGGATCGGCAGGTCGGCCCGCAACGGGTGCACGATCGACTTCAACGGCTTGCCGAGGCCGGTGCCGCCGGGATAGGGCAGCGGGTAGTGCTCGCCCTGGTGGGTCACCGGTTCGTCCCGCGCCAGGATCTTCCGCACGATCTCGATGTACTCCCGCGTGCGGGCCAGCGGCTTGGGATACGGCTGGCCGTACCAGCCCTCGACGACCTGCGGGCCGGACGCGCCGAGCCCGAGCACGAAGCGTCCGCCACTGAGGTGGTCGAGCGTCATCGCGGCCATCGCCGTGGCGGCCGGGCTGCGGGCCGACATCTGCAGGATGTTGGTGCCGAGGCGCACCGACGAGGTGCGCGAGCCCCACCAGGCCAGCGGGGTGAGGCAGTCCGAGCCGTAGGCCTCCGCCGTCCAGATCGAGTCGAAGCCGAGCGACTCGCAGAGGGCGATCGTCTCGGTGATGCCCTCCGGCGGGCCTGCCGACCAGTAACCGGTGTGGTAGCCGAGCTTCACGCGCTGCCTCCGCAAGTGGAACGTGTTGCAGCACTGTAACCCCCGCCGCTCACGGTTGCGGCAGGGCGAACCGAGCCATAGGTTCGCCGCAGAACATCCGTGCCGGGAGGGTGTCGTGTCCGAGGCCACGCTGCGGTACGACCTTCCGCCTCCGGGCGCGGTCGCGTGGCTCGACCTCTCGAGCGACAACCCGGACACATGGTCCGGACGGTCACGCACCGGGCCGCTGGGGATGCAGATCGCGCCGCTGCGGCAGGTGCACGCGCCGTACTTCTTTAAGGGCGCCCGACTTCGGGCATTGCGGTCGATCTGGACGGCGTCGACGGTGAGCGGCGCGGAACTGCACCGGCCCGCACGGCAGCCGACGCCACCCTCGCTCGAGAACAACGTCAACCTGCTGGCGCGGGTCGAGCGCGGCGGCACCGTGTTCGCGCCGACCGGCCCGACCGACGGCGGCGTGCTGCGGTTCTTCGAGCCGGAGGCGCAGCTGTCCGAGCGCTTCCTGACCAACACGCACCTGTTCACGCTCAGCGTGCCGGCCGCGGCGCTGGGGCTCGAGCAGACCGCGATGCACGACCTGCTGGACGAGACCTTCGACCTCACCCCCATGCAGATCAACCTGCTCGACTCGGCGGTCAGCCTGCTGGTGCCCGGCACGACCGATTTCAGCACCAGCACGGCGATGGTCGGCATCGACCGCTACCTCGCCGCGCTCGCCGGCCTGCTGCTGCGCACATGCGCGCGCCGCGCACCGGCGGAACTCGCGCAGATGGAACTGATCCGCGCCCGAACCGACGCGATCATCTTCGAGCAGGCTGCCGACCCGACCCTGACGCCCGCCACCATCGCGGCGGAGCTGTCGATCTCGCTGCGCCAGCTCTACCGGGCGTTCAGCGGCATGGACAGCCCGGCCACCCGCATCCGGCGCCGCCGCCTCGAGCGGGCCGCCGAGCTGCTCACCGCCGCGTCCGGCATCGGTCAGGTCGAGAAGGTCGCGATCGACTGCGGCTTCACCTCGGCCGAGTACTTCTCGCGCGCGTTCCGCAAGGAGTTCGGGCTGTCGCCGCGCGCCTACCGGTCGGCGCATCGCGAGGGCGTGCACTGACGGTCAGCGTCTGGCCTTCGCGAGGGCGGTGCGGCGCTGTTTCTGCTGCTGCTTCGCGGCGCTGACCAGCTCGGCCGCGTCGCGGGCCGCCGCCTTGGCGTCGGCGAACGACTGCTCGGCCTCGTCCAACCGGCGCTGTGCCTCGCGCAGCCGCTGCTCGGCGTCGCGGTGGCGCAGCCGCGCGGCGGCGAGGGAGGCCTGTCGCTCGGTGACCTCGTCGTCGGCCTCCGACTTCCCCTGCTCGGCGGCGGCGAGCGTCGCGTCGGCGGTGCGCAGATCGGCCTCCGCCGCGCGGATGACCTCGGCCCGCAGGTCGCGTTCCTCGTCGTCATCCGGAGGCGCTTCTGGTGCCGGCTGTGGCCGCTTCGTCCTGCTCGGCGCCTTAATGGCGCGCCCGCCGGGCACGACCGTGAGCACCGGCGCGGCGCCCCCGAAGCCGCCGAAGCCCGACCAGCGCTCGGCCTTGGTGAGCCGGCCGAGCTGGGCGGTCACGTCCGGGTCGGCGATGGCGGCCTGCACCGTGCCGGTGACGTCATCGCGCAGCGCCGCGGCCGGATCGGCAATGCCGGCCCGTTGGAACGCGGTGCGCGCGAGCTCGTCGACCAGGCCGCGCTGCTCGACCGAGAGCGCCCGGATGCGCTGCGGGTCGACCTGCGCATGGGCGTCGCGCAGCCGCTCGCCGAGATCGGTGAGGCGCGCGCGGGTGTCGCCGTCGGCGAGCTGGTTGACGATCCACGCCGCGACCGTGGGCTTGCGGGCGGCGCCGATCCGCTTCGCGGCCGCCGCGTCGCCCGCCTGCTTCGCCTCGGCGGCGAGCTGCGCGCGCAGGGCGGTGAACTCGTCTGGACGCACCCGGTAGAGCGCGTCGAACGGGTCGTCGGCCACCCGCCCATCGTGCCGTGCGCGCGACGGCAGCGGGACGCCCGGCTCCTGGCAGGGGTCGGTCAGGAGCCGGGCGTCCGCGTCGGACCGGTCAGACCAGGACGCCGCTGGTGACCGTGATCGTCGTGTACGCCGAAGCGGGCGCGAAGATCTGGTCACCGGAGTACGCGACGTCGATCCGGTCGCTGCGGCCCAGCGGAGCCGGGCCGGTCGGGGTGTAGCTCACCGCGCACTGGGTGACGTTGTTGACGCGCGTCGGGCTGCACGACGCCGGGGTGAACACGCCCGACGGCGACGAGAACGTGACCGTGCCGGTCGGGTAGTACGTGCTCGGGCCCGTGGTGTTCGGCCAGAGCGACCCCGGCTGGCCGGTGAACGTGCAGGTGGTGGTGCGTCCGGTGATCACCCGGTTCGGCGAGCAGGTCACCGCGATGACCGGGTTCTCGCGGGGCACGACCGAGACCGTCGTCGATGCCGTCGTCGGCGCGAAGACGTGGTCGCCCGAGTATGCCGCGCTGATCGAGTCGGTGCGGTTCGCCGATCCAGGTCCGGACGGTGTGTAGCTGACGGTGCACTGCGCGACGTTGTTGGCCGCCGTCAGCGTGCAGGACGCGGGGGAGAAGCCGCCGCCCGCGCCGGAGAACGTCACCGTGCCGGTCGGGGTGAACGTGCCGCCGATCGGGGTGGTGTCGCCCTGGATCAGCTGCGCCGTCTGCGCCGTGAAGATGCAGGCGGTCGTGTTCGACTCGTACACGCGGTTCGGTGTGCAGGTCACGGCCACGACGGGCTGCTGGCGGGCCCGCACGCCGACGGTGGTGAAGGTGCTCGCGGCCTGGAAGTACTGGTCACCCGCGTAGCCGGCCGTGACCGTGTCGACGCGCGTGTCCGAACCCGCGCCCGCGGGCGCGTACGTCACCGAGCACTGGCTGACGTTGTTGACCGTGGAGAGAGTGCAGCTTGCGGGGGTGAAGCTGCCGTTCCCGCTGAAGGTCACGACACCGGACGGTGTCACGACGGGCGACGCCGTGTCGTTGGTGTAGAGCGGCGACGGCTGGCCGGTGACCGTGCACGTCGTCGTGTTCGTCTCGAGCAACTGGCCGGGCGAACAGTTCACGGACAGTCCGGGCACCAGCCCGTTGACGGCGGCTTCGGCCGACGGGGCGACGACCGCGGCGGCGGTCAGCGTCAGGGCGGTGGCGACGCCGATGCGGAGCGATCGGCGGACGCGTGGTCGTGGTGGTGGGATCTTCATACTGCCCCCATTCGAGTGATGACGACCGGAAGTTCCCATTGGCTCGGAGGCGCCGCAAATCGAGGCACGGATTGTCAGGAACCGGTGCGTGAGTGGTCCTGCAGTGCGCAGGATCGGCCGTGTTCCCGCGGCCTCCGGGCTGACGTCGGACGCGTGGCTAGGCTGATCGGCGGCACGCGGGCACCGGGTGTCTCGGGGCGGTAGCTCAGCTGGTCAGAGCAGGGGACTCATAATCTCCGGGTCGCGGGTTCGAGCCCCGCCCGCCCCACCAAAGCGTTGGAGTGATTGGTCCCTGTGGGCCAGCGCTGGTCGTTGAGCTGCCCGCCGGGCAGTCGGTCGTCCAGCCTGCCGTGCGAGCGGCTGGGTTTGTGGCCGCGTCTGGCGACGACTCAGCGCGCACATCGCTTGCGAAGCATGGGATTGTGCCTTCGTCACCGTCGACGGAATGCCGCTCTGGCCAACGCCAACCAGGCATGGCTACGCGCACGGCGAGCCGTCGCGTCCAGACTTGTCGACAATGCCATCGACATGCTCGACGGTTGGTTCAGCTCTGGGCGAGGGGTCGGGTGAGAACGGGGACAGCGCCAGAGGAACCCGCTTCGACGCCGCCCCGCTCCGGGTGACCGGAGCGTGGAGTTCGCCGGCAACGGTCGCCCGCGATGACGAGCGGGTTGTGGCCATCAGACCCGATGTTCCTGCTCTCTCGAGGGGGAACACCGGGCGCGATGCTGAGCGAGTAGACCCGTCCCCCCCGACCGAGCCCCGGCCCCGGAGCTTTCGCTGGCCGCCGGCCGACCCGAGGATCAGGGTAGACCGATTCCGGTCCCCGTGCCGATTTCGCCGGAAGCAATGTTCTCTG
>NZ_JBQCEE010000115.1:0-18443 GCF_051960575.1 Jatrophihabitans sp. | reverse complement strand
TCGCCCAGAACGGCCCGCCCATGTGCCCGAGCAGCACCTCGACCCCGGACGAGCGCCGGAACAGCAGCAGCCCGGCGCTACGCCTCGGCATGCACGCGCACGGTCGAGGCGGGGTCGCGCAGCAGCGCGTCGGCCGGTCGGACCGGGCGCCGGTCGAAGTTGCCGCCGCAGTTCGGGCAGACGCCGCCGAGCGGACCCTCGACGCACCCGGCGCAGAACGTGCACTCGTAGGTGCAGATGCGGGCGTCCGGGCTCTCGGGCGGCAGATCGCGGTCGCAGCGTTCGCAGTTCGGTCGCAGTTCGAGCATGGGCCGATGCTAGGACTCGACGCGCGATCTTTTGCGCGTCGTGGCGCAAAGTGAGGCAGCTCTGGCCGGATCTAGGTGCTGCGCCCGAAGAACCGCTTCGCCGCCCGTGGGGTGGCCGAGAAGGCGCGCCGGCTCAGCGGATCGGCGACGCGGAACAGCCGGGCGTACCGCGGGCGGGGCTCGAGGGCGATCGTCCAGGTGAACCGTGCGCCGCCGGCCGCGGGCTCGACGACGTAGTCCTCGGCGAAGCGGGTGAAGACCGCACGGGACGCCTGCTCGACGAAGAAGGCGAAGCCCGATCCCTCGTCCCAGCGGAAGAAGCGTTCGCGCAGCGTCATGACACCGCCGGGCATCACCACCTCACGCGTCGTGCCGACACCGAAGGGACGCGGTGATGTCCAGCGCAGCTTGATGCCGAGTCCCCAGGCAGCGAGCGAGGCATCCGACTGCAACGACTCCCACACCTGTTGAGGCGACACGGGGAGCTCGACGGGGTAGCGATGCACGATCGGTGCCGTGCGGAAGAAGTCGGCGTCCGCCGGGGCGAGGTCGTGCCAGGTCACGGCGCGACCGAGGGATCGAGGCGGGCGAGCGCGCGGCGGATCTCTGGCGGCACCGGCGTCGGCCGCCGGTGCTCGTCGTCGACGTACACGTGGACGAAGCGGCCGGCCGCCGCCGGCGCCTCGCTCAGCTCGCCGAACAGCGCGAGGCGAAAAACGACGCTCGAGGTGCCGAGACGCTCGAGCGCGATGCCCGCGGTGACCGTCTCGGGGAACCGCAGTTCGGCGAAGTACTGGCACGACGTCTCGACGACGAGGCCGATCGCCGGCAGTCGCCGGATGTCGACGCCGGACGCCTCGATCAGCCAGCCGTTCACCGCCGTGTCGAACATCAGGTAGTGCACCACGTTGTTCACGTGTCCGTAGGTGTCGTCGTCCGACCAGCGGGTGGGCAACGAACGCAGGACGGGGAAGTCGGCGCGGCGCAGCGACCGCGGATCGGTCGGGGCGGGATCGGTCACGGCGTCGATGGTGTCAGCCCTGCGCCCGGGCCTGGCGGGCGCACCTCGTCGTCGACGTAGGTCGGCCGTGCGGCGACCCAGCCGGCGACGAGATCGATCGCCATCGCGGCGAAGAGCAGCCCGATCGGCACGCCCCACCCGCCGGTCGCGCTGTACAGCACACCGAACAGCAGGGGCCCCGCACCGGCGATGACGTAGCCGATCGACTGGGCGAAGGCCGACAGCGCCGCGGTCGTCTGCGGCGTACGGGCGTGCTGGCCGATCATCGCGAGGGCGAGCGGGAACTGCGAGCTGCCGATGCCGGCGAGCACCATCCACACCCAGGCACCGCCGACCGGGGCGAGGGCCAGGCCGAGGTAGGCCGCGACGTAACAACCGTTGAGGAGGACGATCACCGCCCGGTGCCGCGATGGCCGCACCGCCGGCACGACGGCAGAGAGCGGGATGGTCACGGCCGAGAGCATTGCCACCATCCACCCTGCGGTCGTGCTCGCGATGCCGTGCGAGTGCAGCAGCTTGGCGAACCAGCCGAAGGCGACGTAGGCCTGCAACGACTGGAAGGCGAAGAAGAGCGTCAACGCCCAGGCCGTCGGGCTGTGCCGCAGGCTGATCCGCACGCGCGGCGCGGCCGTCGCCGCCGGCCGGTCGTGGGCGAGTATCGGGATCCAGGGGAGGGCGGCGAGCAGGGCGGGGAGTGCCCAGCTGCCGAGGCCGAGCCGCCATGCGTCCGAGCCGCCGTGCACCGTCCCGATCGGCACGGTGAGGCCGGACGCGAGGGCGGTGCCCACGGCCAGTGCGGTCGCGTAGACGCCGGTCATGCGGCCGATGCGGTCGGGGAAGTGCAGCTTCACCAGCGTCGGCAGCAGCACGTTGCTGATCGCGCCGCCGGTCAGCGCGAGCACGCTGAGGACGAGGAACGGCACGGCGGCGTGCACCAGCACCCGCAGCACCAGGCCGGCGGTCATGACGAGCAGCGCGAGCACCAGCCCTCGGTGCGGGCCGACCCGGCGCGACAGCCGTGGCGCGAGCGCACCGATCGCCGCGAAGCACAGGGCGGGCAGCGTCGTGAGCACGCCGGCCGTCCCGTTCCCGGCGTGCAGGCCCCGCTGCAGGTCGGCCAGCGCCGGCCCGACGCTCGTGACGGCCGTGCGCATCGAGAAGCCGGTGAGCGCCAGGCCGACCACCACGACCGCACCGGCGGTGCGGGGGGTGGCCGTGGTGACGGTCGGGGCGGCGGTGCTCACGTCCTGCGATCATGCCCCAGCCGGCGGGCCGGTCGACGGCGGGTGATCAGCCGGCGGTGACCGGGCCGATGGTCAGGGTGCAGGCGCGCAGCGTGTCCGCGAGGTCGGTGCTGACGGTGGCGCCGGGCGCCCTCACCCGCACGTGGTCGGACAGCGGCGCGTTGCAGTCGGTCGAGGCCGTGAGCTGCGCCTGTGCCGACGCGTTCCTGCCCAGCACGACGCCGGTACCCGGCGCGCCCGCAGGCCGCGCCGGCGAACCGATGAGCGCCCCACCCTTGACCAGCTGGGCGGTCGGGAAGCCGAGCAGTGAGCACGGCGAGGCGGCCGTGTTGGTGAAGATGATCCCCGCCAACTGCTGGTGCTGGATCGCCCCGCCGCGGACGAGGGACACCGACAACTGGGTCGACGTGCACGCCGCCGGCCCGGCCGGGGGAGCGGAGGTCGGCGGCGGTGCCACGCTGCTCGAGGGCGGCGGCGAGACGATCGGCGGCACCGACGAGCTCGACGGGACGGGCGCGCTCGACGGCGCCGGTGCGCTCGACGGGGTGTCGGGCGTCGACGGCGCCGGGGCGCTCGAGGGCGTCGACGACGGCGCCGGCGTCGACGAGACGACCGGGTCGTCGGCCACCCCGCCCGATCCCGAGGTCGAGCAGGCCGTCGTGAGCACCCCGACCGCGGCCAGGGTCACGACCGCGGTGCGACGGGCAGCCGTCACCAGTCGATCCGCAGGTCCGTCGAGTACGGCAGGCTGGTGATCTTCAACGCGGGCTCGGCGCGCAACTGGTTCCACATCTCCGTCCATGCACTGTTGCCGGTCAGGCTGCCGCAGCCGCCGGCCTGCTGGCAGGCCGTCCACTCGGTCAGCGCCCCGCCGAAGTTGATCCGCGGGTGACCCTGCAGCACACCGGTCAGTGAGATGTAACGCCACTGGCGGGCCATCGTCGTGTTGTAGATCTGCGGCAGGTTGATGATCCGGGTGGGTGCGGCCCCACCGGCAAGGTAGTACAGGCCGGCGGCGCTCCAACCGTTGTTGCAGCCCGAACCGGTGCCGTAGCCCGAGCACCCGTCGGCCGACCCGTTGAACACGAACGGCGCGGTGTTGGCGCCGAGGTAGCCGGTCAGCCACGCCTTGCTCGCCGCGTAGCCCGCGGTGAAGCCCGGCTCGATGTCGTTCGCGCCGGTGACGGTGATGCCCGGGTACTTGCGCGCATAGGTGACCAGCGGGTCGACGACGAGGTCGGCCCAGTGCTTGCCCGACGTCGCGCTGACGTCGACGTCGTTGTTCGTCCCGACCGCGACCGTCACCGGCGCGCTCGCCCGCTGCTTGCTCGCGTAGCCGTCCAGGTAACTCTTCACGTTCGCGACGAGGGCCGAGTACGTGACGAACTTGATCGAGGCGCTGAGGATGACACCGCCGCGCGACTCGTCCTGGCCGCCGATGTCGAGCAGGATCAGGTAGCCGTGCCCGGACGGGTTGGCGTTCGCGTCGGCCTGGCCCTCGGCGTACATCTTCGCGGTGTCGCTGCTGTTCGCGCTGCTGATGTTGCGCACGTAGCGGCTGGTCGAGATCGGCGCCGGCGTCGTCTGCGCGGGGGGCTGGGCCTGGGTCGTCGCCGAGTTCGACACCGTCGGCAGCGAGGTGCCGGCGACGTTGGTCGCGCTGACGGTGAACGTGTAGGCGGTGCTCGGCTTGAGCCCGTAGACGGTGGCGGACGTGTCGGTCGGGCCGGCCGTCGCCGTGATGCCACCCGGGGACGCGGTCACGGTGTACTTCGTCCAGGGCGCGCCGCCGTCGCTGGCGGGCGGCGTCCAGGTGACCACGGCGCCGCCGTACCCGGCGGTGGCCACGACGTTCGTCGGCGTCGCCGGTGCCACCGGGTGCACGGCGATGATGAGGTTGCAGCCGAGCGGGGTGTCACCCGAGCCCGCGGCGACGTTGACGGCGGTCACGCAGACCGTGTGCTCGCCGTCGGTCGTCGGCAGCGTCGCCGCGAAGGCGTGGTGGGCGCTGGGCCCGGTCGTGCCGGTGCCGTTCGCGACGAGTGTCTGCGGCTGGCCGTTGTCGATCGTGACGCGAACGCTGATCGGCGCCGTGGTGTCGGGGTCGGAGGCCCAGCCCGTCACGGTGATCGGGCCGCTCGGATCGGCGCGCGTGACGGGCGCGAACGAGCCGATCGGGTTGAAGTTGAGCGTGACCTGCGTGCAGGCCGGGGTCACCGGGCCGGCACCGGCGAGCACGTTCACACCGGTGGCGCAGACCTTGTGCGAGCCGTTGCCGGCGGGCAGCAGCGCGCTGAAGCCGTGGCCGGCGTGGGCCTTGTTCGCACCCGAGGCGGCGACCGTCGAGGGGGACCTGCCGTCGACGGTCAGCACGACGTTGATCGGCGTGGTCGTGTCGGGGTCGACCGCCCAGCCGGTCACCTTGACGCCGCCGCTGCCCTGTGTCGTCGTCTGGATCGCCTGGACGGGGTTGTAGTTCAGGGTGGTGCTGCTGCAGGCCACCGTGCGGTCGTGTCCGTAGGCACCGGCGTTGACGCCGACCACGCAGATGTTCCGCGCGCCGGGCGTGAACTGCGACGGTGGCACCGCGTAGGTGAGGTCGAAGCCGTGCAACGGGTGGGCGGGGGTGCCGCTGGTGACCGCACTGCCGAGCAGCACGCCGTCCGAGAGGATCTGCACCGGGATGCGCGCCGACGTGTCCGGGTCCCAGGCCTGCCCGACGACCCGCACCTGGCCGTTGGGCTCCTGCACGACCTGCTGGATCTCGCCGAGCGGGCTGTCGTTGACGGTCCGGGTGGTGCAGAGGATCGGCACGCTCGAGGCGCTGCCGAGGCCGATGTTCTGGGCCCGCACGCAGATCGTGTGCTGTCCCTCGGGCACGGCGAAGCTCGCCGCGAAGCCGTGCGCGGCACCGGCGCCGGGGTACCGCGACGCGATGTCGCCGCGCTGCTGGTTGGCGATGGTGCTCGTCACGACGACGTTGTCGACGCGCACGCCGATGCCGAGCGACTTCGTCTCGTCGTTCGGGTCGAGCGTCCAGCCGGTGATCGCGAAGTGCCCGGGCGTGAAGACCATCGTGTCGACGGAGCCGAACGGGTCGTAGTTCAGCGTGATCGTGCGGCAGCCGAAGCTCACGCGGGCCCTGCGGCTCGGGTAGTCGACGGCGTCGGCGCAGACGGTGTGGCGTCCGGCAGGCTCGTTCACGTCGAGCTTGAAGCGGCGGTGGTCACCCCAGCCCGGGTGCACCTTCACCAGGTTCGGCGACCAGAGCCTGGCGAGCGGCGTGCCGACGGTGCGGCCGTCGACCCGCACGCGCACCGCCACGGCGGCGGCGCGGTCGGGCTCGTAGGCCCAGCCCTGCACGTCGAAGCCGTTCCCGGCCTGCTTGAGGATCGTGATGCGCCCGACGACGGGGTGGTTGACGGCAGCGTCCGCCTGCTGCGGCACGCCGAGCAACAGCGCAGCGAAGGTGGCGAGGGCGGTGACGACGGCGATGACGGCGCCGCGGCGCGCGGCCGGGCGGTGGGTCGACGAGGGGCGGGCGCGGCGGATCATGTGTGACTTCCCGATGGCGTGGCGACAGGTGGTACGGCCGTCACCCGAAGAGGTGGTCGGCCCCGGTCGCTCGTCTCGGACGCGGCGACTGCCCCCGCGCGTCCGCTCCCGGACGGCCCGGGAGCAGAACGATCAAACCATTGATGTTACTGATGTGACAAGTGGTGCTCGTGTTGCGACACGCGGGGAGTTTCTCAGCCCGTCGGCAGGACGTGACCCGCGAACTTGTCGCGCAGCGTCTTCTTCGAGAACTTGCCGACGCTCGTCTTCGGCACCTCGTCGATGAAGACGACGTCGTCCGGTAGTTGCCACGACGACACCCGCTGCCGCAGGAAGTCGAGCACCTCCTCCTTCGACAGGTCGGCGCCGGACTTGAGCACGACGCAGGCCAGCGGCCGCTCCATCCACTTCGGGTGCGGCACCGCGATGACCGCCGCCTCGGCGACCGCGGGGTGCGCCATGATCGCGTTCTCGAGGTCGACCGAGCTGATCCACTCGCCGCCGGACTTGATGAGGTCCTTCGTCCGGTCGACCAGCCGGACGTACCCGAGCGGGCTGATCGTGGCGACGTCGCCGGTGCGCAGCCAGCCGTCCGGGCTGAACTGCTCGCCCGGCTCGTCGGTGCGGTAGTACTGCTTGGCGATCCAAGGGCCACGCACCTCGAGCTCGCCGCTGGTCTCGCCGTCCCACGGCAGCGGCTCGGTGCTGCCCGGCGCGACGATGCGCATCTCGACGCCGGGCGGGGCGATGCCCGCGCTCGTGCGCAGGTCGGCGAGCTCGTCCTCGGTGGCGTCGGCGACCTCGGCGCGCGGCGAGTAGACCGAGCCGAGCGGCGAGGTCTCGGTCATGCCCCACGCCTGCGTGATCGGGATGCCGATCGCCTCGCGCCACGCCTCCGACAGCGACCTGGGGACCGCCGAGCCGCCGCAGATGATCTTGCGCAGGGACGACAGGTCACGGCCCTGGACGAGCGGCAGCATGCCCATCCAGATCGTCGGCACCGCCCCGGTGATGGTGGCGCGCTCGCGTTCGAGCAGGTCGATGATGGCGCCCGGCGACAGGTCGGGCCCGGGCATGATCATCGTCGCGCCGGCCATGAGCGCGGCGTACGGCAGGCCCCACGCGTTGGCGTGGAACATCGGCACGACCGGCAGGATCCGGTCGCGCTCGTTGATCGAGAACACCGGGCTGGTCATCGTCGCCAGCGAGTGCAGCCACGTCGAGCGGTGGCTGTACAGCACGCCCTTCGGGTTGCCGGTGGTGCCGGTCGTGTAGCAGATCGCGGCCGCGGTGCGCTCGTCGGTGACGCGTCCGTCGAGCTCGATCGCGTCGGCGGCCCCGACCAGTTCGTCGAAGTCGACCAGGCGCGGGTCGTCCGGCCACTCGGCGTCGGCCCCGTCGTCCATGACGACGACGTGGCGCACGGTCGAGAGCTTCGGCAGGTAGTTCGAGAACAGGGGCAGCAGCGAGCGGTCGACGAAGACGACCTGGTCCTCGGCGTGGTCGACGGTGTAGATGAGGTGCTCGGCGAAGTAGCGGATGTTGAGCGTGTGCATCACGCGCCCGGTGCAGGGGATGCCGAAGTACAGCGCCAGGTGACGGGCGGAGTTCCATGCGAACGTGCCGACGCGGCCGTCGGGCGAGACCCCGAGCGAGTCGAGCGCGCCGGCGATGCGGTGGGCCTGCTCGGCCACCGCGCCGATGGTGGTGCGTTCGACGTCGGTGACCGTGCGGGTGACGATCTCGCGCTCGGGCCAGTACTGCTCGGCGCGGGCGAGGATCGCGTTGACGGTGAGCGGGACGTCCTGCATCAGTCCGAGCATGCGGCGATCGTGGCGCTGCATGCTTGCCCAGGGCAAGGGTCGGACGGCGGTGCACAGCTTGATCAGGGCCCGCGGGTGACCACGTAGCGCAGCGTGGTGACCTCGTCGGCGGTGAGGAAGCCGCGCGCGCCGGCGAGGAAGGCCCGCACCGAGCCGTCGGTGGACGCGTCTGCCGCAGCGGCGATGGGCGCGTACCCGGTGCGCAGGCCGTGGTCGGCGACGACGCCGCCGGCGTCGATCTCGCCGGTGACCGTCGTGACGTCGGCGCGGTCGGGGTTGCGGCGGCCGTCGAGATGCGGCACGACGTCGTGGCCGTTCTCGAGGGCGAGCAGTTGCACGCCGCGCGGCAGGTCGTCCGCGGTCAGGCCGACGGGCGAGCCGGCCGTGACGACATGGGTCACGCGGAACCGCCCGGAGCGGACGGCGTCGCGCGCCGCGGTGACGGCCACCATGCCGCCCTCGCTGTGGCCGACGAGCATGACGTCGTCGTCGGGGCGCACCCCGGCGTGCTGCAGCGCCGCGAGCACGCCGTCCTCGTAGGTCGTGCGGCGGCCGACCAGTGCCTTGCCGTCGGTGATGAGCCCGGTGACGTCCGGTGTCGGTGCCAGGCTCGCCGTCTTCGTTCCGGTGATGTCGACGACGACGCGGCGCGGGCCGGCGCCGGTGAGGACGCGGACGTCGATCTCGCCGTGCGCGCCGTCGTCGCGGTGCGCGAGCTCGCCGACGAGGTCGGCCAACGACCGGGGCGGACGCGTCGCCTCGGCGGCCGGGTCGGCGCCGAGCGCCGTCACGACGGCGCGGCCGTCGGGCAGATGCCCGGACGTCGCGGCGAGCAGGGCGGGGAGCCCGAGCGCCGTGGCGACGGTGTCGGCCAGCTCGGGGTCGACCGTCACCACCGCCTCGAGCGCGGTGAGCGGGTCGGCGCCCCGCGCGAGCCGGGACCCGACGGCCACGAGGGCGATCGGCACCCTGACCGCGCCCAGCACGATGTCGCCGAGCCAGGCATCGAGGTGGTCGACCGCCTCGTAGCGCAGGGCGGCGAGGCGCAGCAGGGCGTCGAGCTCCCCGAGCCGGACGGCGAGGGCGGTGAGCCCGGTCGGGCCGTCGAGGGCGAGGCCGAGCGTCGTCTCGAACACGGCGAGCTGCAGCGGGGCGGCGAGGCCGGCGCCGAGGATGTCCGGTTCGACCAGGCAGGCGTGCAGCGTCCAGCTGATCGAGGCGACGTGTGCGGCGGCGTCGCCGAGACCGCCCGCCGCGGCGCGCAGTCGCTCGCACGACGCCGCGATGCCGTCGGCCCCGCCGGTGACCGAGATCGGGTCGGGAGGCACGGCGCTACAGCCCGAGCAGGTCGCCGGCGGAACTGACGAGATCACCCGCGGTGTCCAGCGCGTCCCGCGCCAGGTCGCCCGCGTCGCCGAGGACGTCCGCGGGTGCTCCCACGAGATCGGCCAGCAGTTCGACGCTGTCGCCGGCGAGCCGCTGGCCGTCGCGCAGGGCGCGCCGGAGGTCGGCGAGCAACGTCTCCCAGGCGTCGGCCAGCGCGCGCAGCGCCGCCGCGGCGTCGTCGACCAGGCCGGCGCTGCGGTCGATGCCGGCGAGCGCGCCGTCGACCTCGCCACCGAAACTGCGGGCCGCGGGGCCCTGCCACAGCGTCGCCGCGAGCACGCGCCGCAAGCCGTCGCGCACGGCCCTCGTCGCATCGGCGTGACGGGCCATGCGGTCGGCATGGGCGCGGAGTTGACCTGGATCGGCGAGCAGCGGCATGGCGTCGAGGGTGTCCGCCACGGGCCGGCAGGGGTGTCGGGCCGGACGCGACTGTGGACGTCGGGCCGTCCGTCCACAGCCCGCCGGGCGTGCTTGACGCCGACGCGGGGCCGTGCGTGTTGTAATGGAGGAGCCGAATCACAACGGTGCAATTCAGGAGGCACGGTCGATGGAGTTCGCGCAGGCAGCCGTCGGGCACGACACCGCCGACGCCGGTGCCGACGAGACCCACGACGGGCTCACCCGCCGCGATCGCGAGATCCTCGCCTTCGAGCGGCAGTGGTGGAAGTACGCGGGCGCGAAGGAGCAGGCGATCCGCGAGCTCTTCGACATGTCCGCCACGCGGTACTACCAGGTGCTGAACGCGCTGATCGACACGCCCGAGGCGCTCGCCGCCGACCCGATGCTGGTGAAGCGGCTGCGCCGCCTGCGCGCCGCCCGGCAGCGGCAGCGCTCCGCGCGCCGTCTCGGCATCGACCTCTGACCGTGGGCACGGCGTCGCGCGCCGACCGGCTCGTCCCGCTCGGCATCCTGGTGCTCGGCATCGTCGTGCTCTGGGTGGCCGTCGCGGCGCTCCAGAGCCCGACGTCGTCCCAGGCCGCCCCGCCGACCGTGACGCACACGCGCACCGTGTCGCCGTCGGCCCCGGTGTCGCGTCCGACCTCGTCGGTGTTGTCGTCGTCCGCCCCGCCGTCGTCGAGCGCCTCGCATGCGCCGGCCGCGCCGGTGACGGCGACGCCCATCGTGATCATGAACAACACCACGACCACCGGGCTGGCCGCGCAGGCCGAGTCGAAATTCCAGGCGGCGGGCTGGACGGTCACCAGCATCGGCACGATGTCGAACAACATCCTCTCGACCGCGGCCTACTACGACGCGGCCGTGCCCGGCGCACACCGTGCGGCACTGGCGCTGCAGCGGCAGTTCCCGACCATCAAGCGCGTCGTGCCGCGCTTCGCCGAACTCGCGCCCGGCCCCGTGGTGGTCGTGCTGGCCTGGGACTATTCCGCCTCCTGACCTGTGCGAGAATGGCCGCACAACTGAAGAGCACGTCTCATCCAGAGGGGCAGAGGGACCGGCCCGGCGAAGCCCCGGCAACCACGCGTGACCATTCGACTCGTTCGAGCGAGGCCGTCGCGCTGCAGGTGCCAACTCCGGCCCGTGCTGCGCACAGTCGCACGCGGGGCAGATGAGGAGAAAGGCCTCGTACCCATGACTGCTGTCGTCGACCGTCCCACCTCGCCCGCCTCGGGCCTGGTCTGTCGCAACTGTTCGGCCACCTACCCGCTCGGTGCGCAGCACGCGTGCTTCGAGTGCTTCGGCCCGCTCGAGATCGGCTACGACGCCGACCTGCTCGCGCGCGTGACCCGCGCCGACATCGAGGCCGGCCCGCACTCGCTCTGGCGCTATGCCGGGCTGCTGCCCGTGGGCCACGACGCCGCGACACGCGTCGACTCGGGCACCGGCATGACCCCGCTCATCCGCGCCGACCGGCTGGCCGACGAGCTCGGCTTCACCGCGCCGGTCTGGATCAAGGACGACTCGGCCAACCCGACGCACTCGTTCAAGGACCGTGTCGTCTCGGTCGCCATCACCGCCGCGCGCGAGCTCGGCTTCACCCGCATCGCCTGCGCGTCCACGGGCAACCTGGCAAACTCTGTCGCCGCGCACGCCGCCCGCGTCGGGATGCCGTCGATCGTGTTCATCCCGAGCGACCTCGAGCCGGCCAAGATCATCCAGACCGCGATCTACGGCGGCACCGTCGTCGGCATCGAGGGCTCGTACGACGACGTGAACCGGCTCTGCTCCGAGCTCGCCGAGACCGACGAGTTCGAGAACACCGGCTTCGTCAACGTCAACGTGCGCCCGTACTACGCCGAGGGCTCGAAGACGCTCGGCTTCGAGGTGGCCGAGCAGCTCGGCTGGCGGCTGCCCGAGCAGGTCGTCGCGCCGATGGCGTCGGGCTCGCTGCTGACCAAGGTGCACAAGGCGTTCAAGGAGCTCACCGCGGCCGGGCTCGTGCCGCCGTCGTCCTGGACGGTCTTCGGTGCGCAGTCGGCCGGCTGCTCGCCGATCGCGACCGCCTTCGCCAACGGCTGGGACGTCGTGCAGCCGGTGAAGCCGACCGGCATCGCCAAGTCGCTGAACATCGGCAACCCGGCCGACGGCCCGTACGCGCTCGACGTCGTCCGCTCGACGGGCGGTGCCATGACCTCGGTGACCGACGACGAGATCCGCGCGGGCATCAGCCTGCTCGCCCGCACGACGGGCGTGTTCGCCGAGACCGCGGGCGGCGTGACGGTGGCGGTGCTGAAGAAGCTCGCCGCGTCCGGACAGCTCGACACGTCCAAGGAGACCGTCGTCTACAACACCGGCGACGGCCTCAAGACCATCGACGCCATCGAGGCCGGCGCCCGCCCGACCGCCGTCATCCCGCCCACGCTGAAGGGCATGCGCGCCGCCGGCCTGCTCACCCCCTGACGCGCGGGGCCCCCTCGCCCGAATGCCGGCTAAGCGCCGCCAGCTGTCGGGTTGGCCGTCAGTTGGGGGCGCAACGTGCCGCGTGCGGGCCGGCTTTGCGCCGCCAGTTGTCGGGTTGGACTGTCGAAGCCGTCAGTTGGGGGCGCAAAGGGCCGAGCAGGCAGAGCACTCCGCGTCCGGCCAGGTCGCCGAGACCGCGCCGAGCGCTCAGCCGAGCTCGGGGGCGTACTTGACCTTCCAACGACGGAGTGCGCCCGACTCGTCCAGGGCTCGTCCCCGCGCGAAGGCCCGCTGGATCTTGGCCTCGAGCGAGCGGGGTTGGCCAAGTTCGACGGCCCCCCAGCGCGTCATAGTCACGCGAAGGTCTTCCAGTGCCTCCTGCCGCAGCTTCTCGGAGATGAGCACGTCGTTGCCGATGTACTTGACCTTGCCGTCGACCTCACCGAGGACGCCGTATTCGTCCCAGTAGAAGTCGCCGCGAGCGATGAAGCGGCCACGCAGGTCATAGATCCGTGCCTGCGGCTTGGGGACCGGCAACCGGAGCCGGATGACGAGCAGCCGGCTCAGCGATTCGATCGGAGACTCGGCGATGCCGTCGGACAGGCCGCGTGCCTTGCGAGCGCGGGCGATGCCTGGCCAGCCGCTGCAGAAGGCGAGCACCTCGTCGATCTCGGCGAAGGTGGTCATTCGCCGCTGCACGGCTGCATCCATGGCGACGACGCCCCCTTTGACGCTGCGACGGGTTAGGTCGACACACGTGCGAGCGGGCGATGTGAAGGCTGCGCCGTCGATCATGACGACGTCCTGCTCGCGGAGGGTGGCTCGATGCACGTGCGCGCGGACGGAACTGCCGTCGCCGTACGGCGGCAGGGTCAGGATCGGCACCGGCGACGGTGGTCCGAGCAGGGGGATCGTCTGCCCGAGCGCCGACAAGTCGTGACTGATCACGCTGGCGACGAGGACACGGTGGACGGCGATGGCCTGCAGCACTGCCGACAGGTGCGGATCGGTCGCATAGACACCGCGCCGCGGCCGGACGAGACGTCCTGACCTTCTCGCCCGCCGAAGCGACGCGTCGGTGCACCCACTGGCCACGGCGTCGGCCCGCAGGAACAGCGGACCATCGGGGAAGGGAAGCATGTCGGCGAGTGGACGCCGATCGTGCGAGATCCAGGACCGTCCACGTCGAATCTGTGGACGACGAGCCGGATGTGGACGCCGGAGTGCAGCGCCGTCCGCGTCCGGTATGCCGCCTGGTTTGCACTTTGCGCCTGCAGCTGGCGGGTTGGACGACACGAACCGTCAGTTGGCGGCGCAAAGGCGGGGCAGCGGCGAGGGTCTGCGCCTCGAACTGACGGGGTGGACGGCTTGGACCGTCAGTTGGCGGCGCAAAGCGGAGTCGCGCCGGGCGAGCGGTGCAGATCGGGGTGGGGGCGACCCAACCTTGTGGTGGGGTGCGGGCGTAGACAAGGTATGACCGTGCCCACGGAGGCGGATCCGCCGCCGATGACGACGCCGACCGAACCGTCGGGCGTCGCGATGACGCCGGCGGCGTTCGCGGCGTGGGTGGCGCCGTCGCTGGTACCGATGCACCGGCTCGCCCGGCGGCTCGCGCCGCACGCCGAGGCCGACGACGTCGTGCAGGACGCCCTCACCCAGGCCTGGCGCAAGCGGGCGCAGTACGACGCCGCGCGGGGGACGGCGACGGCCTGGCTGCTGGCCATCGTGGCCGACCAGGCCCGCGCCGCCCGCCGGGCGCACACCCGCCATCTGCGCGTCGTCGACGACACCGCCGAGCCGCCCGAGCGGGCTGCGGCACCGGACAGCGGCACCGACGTCGACCTCGAACGCGCCATCACCGGACTGGCCGAGCGGCAGCAGCTCGCCGTGCACCTGCACTACTTCGTCGGACTCCCCGTCGACGACTGCGCCCAGGTCATGGGCTGCTCGGTCGGCACGGTGAAGTCCACCCTCTTCGACGCGCGCCGCCGGCTGCGCACCCTGCTGGGAGACCTCGATGACCACTGACGACGACGACCTGCGCCTGGACGCCCGGCTGCGCGCCGCGGGCGAGCGCTGGCGCGCGGCCACCGACATCGCCTCCACCGACTCCACCGCAGCGAGCGCCGTCGCTGCGGCCACGGCCGCGGGCGACGAGGAGCTGCTCGACGTCGGCCGCGTGCACGACCTCGCGACGCCGCGCGGACGCCGTCGTGCCACCTGGTTGCTCAGCGCGGCCGCCGTCGCCGCGGCCGCCGTGGGCATCGGCTTCGCGGTGTCCGGCCCGGGTGGGGGCGGGCACGGCCGCCCGGTCGCCACGTCCGAAGCCGGCAGTTCGGGACTGGACGGCACCAGCTGGCGGCTCAGCACCCTGACGGTCGACGGCCGGCGGGCCACGATCGCCGGCTCGCCGACGCTCGCCTTCGACGGCGGCAAGATCTCCGGCAGCAACGGCTGCAACTTCTTCGGCGGCACGGTCTCCGTCGACGGCGACACCATGACCATCGGCGACCTGGCCGAGACGGCGAACGGCTGCCTCCCCGCACCCGGTGCCACCGGTCCGGACAGCATCACGACGATCAACGAGATCCTGCAGGGCAGCGTGCACTGGTCGATCGACGCCGGCCGACTCACGATCACGAGCGACCACGGCACGCTGGTCTACGTCGCGGTCGCGACCCCGGCCTCGAACGGGCTGACCGACGTCGACTGGACCCTGCGGAGCGCCGGCGACCCGAAGGGCACGACGGTCGCCGCACCGCCGGGCGTCACCCTGCACATCGACTCGAAGGGCGCCTTCGTGGCGGGCGACGGCTGCGCCGGCCTCTCGGGCACCGCGACGATCGACCGCGACACGGCGACGGTCCGGCTGAACCCGACGCCGGCCATCGGCTGTCTCGACAAGGGGTTCTCCGGCGGCACGACGCTGGTCGACCAGATCCTCGGCGCGCAGTGGAAGTGGGTCCGTGAGGGCGACACGCTGACGGTCGCCAACGACCACGGCACGCTGATCTACACGACCGCACCGGACGCGACGACCTCCAGCGGTCCGACCGGTGCGGGCAGCGGCCCGGCCGACCTGCCCGGCACATGGGTCATGAACGGCTACGAACACGAGGACGCGACGAGCGGCACCGGCAGCGGCGTCGCGGCCGGCAGCGCCGGCGGGACCGCACCGGACAACGGCCTCGGCACGACGATCACGATCACGGACGGCACGATCACGATCAAGCACGCCTGCTACAGCGACCGCGGCGACCTCGCCGTCACCGCCCGCACCCTGGTGATCTCGCACGTGACGCTCAAGGACGCCGTCCCGTGCGCGTCGAACGCCGGCAGCGAGTACGACGTGAAGGCCGACGACGTGCTGACCGGGACCTCCACCTGGTCACTCGAAAGCGGGCGGCTGAGCATCAGCAAGGGCGGCGACACACTGCAGTTCGACCGGGTCGCGACGGCCTCCGGCAGCGGCGGCGTCGGCACCGCGTCGGACCTCCCCGCGAGTGCGTCGGTGCCCCCGCCGTCGAGCAACCCGGCCGGACCAGCGGCCGGCTCGCCGGCCTCGGCCGGCGGCGGATCGAGCCTGTCACACACGTACGTCCCGCCCCCGCCACCGCCCGACAGCAGCGCCGCAGCACGCTGATCGGCACACCGCCGCGCTGCTGGCAATGACGACGACCGCGCGATACCGTCCGCACCGGTCGAGTGACCTGGGGCACGCCTGAGCGCCCGAGGGCACCGTCCCCGGCCCGCGCAGTGCGGGTCGGCAGCATCGGCAAGGAGTGCACGTGGCACAGGGCGTCGTGAAGTGGTTCAACAACGAAAAGGGCTATGGCTTCATCGCCCAGGACGGTGGGCAGGACGTGTTCGTCCACTACACCGCCATCCAGGCCGACGGCTATCGCTCGCTGGACGAGAACCAGCGCGTCGAGTTCGAGGTCGTGCAGGGTCCGAAGGGTCCGCAGGCCGACGCGGTGCGCATCGTCGCCTGAGCCACCACCAGCGCTGACAGCGGCCCGGACGAGATGTCCGGGCCGCTTCGTCGCGTCAGGGACGCGCCACCGCCGTCGGCGCCCGCAACGGCCCGCGGATCGTCGCCGAGTCGCGCAGCTCGACGCGTCCGGCGGCCTGCAAGGTCGGGAACCGCTCGGCCAGCGCGCGGAGCGCCACCGCCGCCTCCAGCCGGGCCAGCGGCGCCCCGAGGCAGTAGTGGATGCCGCTCGAGAACGCCAGGTGCTCGACCGCAGGCGTGCGCCCGATGTCGAACTCCGTCGGCGCCGGGTACACGGCCGGGTCGCGTCCGGCCGCGGCCAGCAGTGTCACCACGTACTCGCCCGCGCGCACCGGGGTGCCGTCGACGTCGAGGTCGGCGAACGCCAGCCGCCCGGTGCGCTGCACCGGCGGGTCGAAGCGCAGCACCTCCTCGACGGCGGCCGGCGCGAGCGACGGATCGTCCACCAATCGCTGCCACTGCTCGGGGTGGGCGAGCAGGGTGACCACGGCGGTGCTCACCAGGTTCACCGTCGTCTCGAACCCGGCGATGAGCAGCAGCGTGCACAGCGGCACCAGCTCGGCCGGCCCGACGTCGGCCGACGACGCGATCAGGGAGACGAGGTCGTCGGCCGGGTCGCGCCGCCGCTGCTCGAACAACCCCCCGAAGATGGACGCGAGCGCCGCCTGCGCCTGCATCAGCTCGGCCCCGTGCGCGGCCGACCTGATGCCGTCCAGCGCGCTGCCGATCACCGTCCCGTACCGCGCGAACTCGTCGGTGTGCGTGGGTGGGATGCCGAGCAGGTCGCTGATGACGCCGATCGGCAGGGGTGCGCTGAAGTCGGCCACCAGGTCGAACGGCGCGTCCGGTGGGAGCTCGTCGAGCAGGGCCTGCACCCGCTGCTCGACCCGCGGGCGCCACGCCTCGATGCGCCGCAGCCCGAACGCCGGCGCGGCCACCCGGCGCAGTCGGGTGTGGTCGGGCGGGTTCAGCTCGAGGAAGGAGAGGAAGTCGCCGCCGCCCTCGGGATGGCCGGTGTGGCGGTCGCGCAGCACCGTGCTGCACGCGCGATGCCCCGTCGCGACCCAGTTGCCGAGCCGGGTGCGCACCATCGGCCCCTCGGCCCGCAGCCGCTCGTAGATCGGGTAGGGGTCGTCGATCGCGGCGCGCGAGTGCAGCAGGGCCATCGGGTCGAGTCGCGCCACCGCCCCATCCTGCGGGAATGACCCGCGCCGCCGCATGCGTTGGCGCCGACATGGAGCTCGCCCGCTTCGGCGCCGTCTTGCAGCTGACCGCCCGGCCCGGTCGCCGCGACGACCTGCTGCACGTCCTCACCAACTACGCCCACACTCTGGACGGCGAACCGGGCACCGTCATGTTCGCCGTCGCCGCCGACCTGAACGACGACGACGTGGTGTGGATGTGGGAGGAGTTCACCGACGAGGAGGGCGTGCGCGGGCACTTCGAGCACGACTTCTTCCGGGCCCTGCAACTCGAGCTGGCCGACCTGCTGGTCGAGCCGGCGGCGGTGCGCCCGCTGGCCCCCGTCGTGCGCCGGGTTGCACCCAACGTCGCGACCTGAGGCCGCTTGCACTCGCCCACCGCGAGTGCTAACAATGACCTGGCACTCGGCACAGTCGAGTGCCAACCAGCCGGGGTGAGACGCCCGCAGTGAGGGCGTCGTCCGTCGCGGGCACCGTCGGCCGGTTCCACAAGCGTTGCATTGCGAAGGGACGACAACCGCATGGCCAAGTTGATCGCGTTCGACGAAGAGGCCCGTCGCGGCCTGGAGCGCGGCATGAACCAGCTCGCCGACGCCGTCAAGGTGACGCTCGGCCCCAAGGGCCGCAACGTCGTGCTCGAGAAGAAGTGGGGCGCCCCCACGATCACCAACGATGGTGTGTCCATCGCCAAGGAGATCGAGCTGGAGGAGCCGTACGAGAAGATCGGCGCCGAGCTGGTCAAGGAGGTCGCGAAGAAGACCGACGACGTCGCCGGTGACGGCACGACGACCGCGACCGTGCTCGCCCAGGCGCTCGTGCGCGAGGGTCTGCGCAACGTGGCCGCCGGCGCCAACCCGATGGCCCTGAAGCGGGGCATCGAGGCCGCCGTCGCCGCCGTCTCCGAGGTGCTGGGCAACCAGGCCAAGGATGTCGAGACCAAGGAGCAGATCGCCGCCACCGCGTCGATCTCCGCCGCTGACACCACCGTCGGCGAGATCATCGCCGAGGCGATGGACAAGGTCGGCAAGGAAGG
>NZ_JBQCEE010000114.1:0-10383 GCF_051960575.1 Jatrophihabitans sp. | reverse complement strand
CCATCCGCGCGGGTCGGCGCGCAGGCGCTTGCGCAGCGCGTCCAGTTCGGCGCGGCTCGCCTGCGGGCCGATGACCAGCCCCTTGCCGCCCGCGCCGTCGACCGGCTTGACCACGAGCTCGTCGAGGCGGTCGAGCACCTCCTCCAGCGCGCCCTTGTCCTCCAGCCGCCACGTGGAGACGTTCTCCAGCACCGGCTCCTCGCCGAGGTAGTACCGCACGAGGTCGGGCAAGTAGGTGTAGATCAGCTTGTCGTCGGCGACGCCGTTGCCGACCGCGTTCGCGATCGCGACGTTGCCCGCGCGCGCCGCGGTGAGCAGGCCCGGGCAGCCCAGCATCGAGTCGGCACGGAACTGGACGGGGTCGAGCCACTCGTCGTCCACGCGCCGGTAGATCACGTCGACGCGCCGCTCCCCCGAGGTGTCACGCATGCGCACGACGCCGCCGGAGCAGACCAGGTCGCGTCCCTCGACCAGCTCGACGCCCATCGCACGGGCGAGCCAGGCGTGCTCGAAGTAGGCGCTGTTGTAGACACCCGGCGTGAGCACGACGACGTTCGGGTCGACGACCCCCGGCGGGGCGGCCGCCCGCAGCGCCGCGAGCAGCCGCTGCGGGTAGTGCGACACCGGACGCAGGCGGACGCGGCTGAGCACGTCGGTCCACTGCTGGCGCATGGCGTTGCGGTTCGCGAGCACGTACGAGACGCCCGACGGCACGCGCACGTTGTCCTCGAGCACGCGGAACTGCCCCTGCTCGTCGCGGATCAGGTCGATGCCGGACACGTGCACGCGGACGCCGTTCACCGGCTCGATCCCCGCGGCGGCGCGGTGGAAGTGCTTGGAGGTGGCGATCACCGAGCGCGGCACCACGCCGTCACCGACCACGCGCATCGGCCCGTAGACATCGGCGAGGAAGGCCTCGAGCGCGGCGACCCGCTGGCGCACGCCCTGCTCGACCACCACCCAGTCCTGCTCGTCGATCACCCGCGGCACGATGTCGAGCGGGAACGGCCGCTCCTCGCCGCCGATGTCGAAGGTGACGCCCTGGTTGAGGTAGCTGCGGGCCAGGGTGTCGAGGCCGGCGCGGAGTTCCTGCGTGCCGCTGCGCTGCAGGTGTTCGTGCAGCAGGCGGTAGGGCGCGCGCGACGACCCGTCGGCCGCGATCATCTCGTCCCACGCGGCGCCGACCGGGTAGCCGTCGAAGAGGTCCGCCATCGAGGGCACGGTATGCCGCCTCTGTGTCAGGGATGTTGCTCGCGTGATGTTGCCGTCCGACGATGACACCCAACCAAAGTGACCACCCACCGCGTCAATACCTCAGGAGCAGGAGGTGGACGTGGCGATCGACGAGGAGCAGGCTGCCGCGCTCGTCCGCGCAGCTGCCGGCGGGCCGCCGCCGGTGCTGGACGCGGACACGCTGATCGCCCGGGCCCGACCGGCGCGGCGTCCGTGGCGATCGGCGCTGGTCGCCGCCGCGCTGGTCGCGGCGGTCGCCGGCGGACTGGTGTGGTCGCGGTCGTCGGGGGACGCCGGCGCGCCGGCAGCGGGCCCCGCCGGGCAGGCGGCGTCGACACCGCACGTGGCCGGCGGGTCCGCGTCGGACGACCCCGAGCAGGCGGCCATCCGGCAGGTCGACGCGGTGCTCGCCACGCTGCCCGTACTGCCCGGCGCGGTGGAGCTCGACCATGCGCCGGCCGGCCTCACCGAGCCGTTCATGACGACGGGCGGCCCGGATCGCATCGATCACGCGCGATGGTGGACGGCACCCGGCACGCTCGACGACGCCGCCGCCTGGTTCACCGACCACCCGCCGACGGGCTACGCCTCGGACGGCAGCGGCGGTGGCGGCGGCCCGGGTGGCCCGACGGTCGAGACGGTCGACTTCGCGGCGGACGGCCGTCCCGACATCGAGTTCGCGATCGTGCCGCACGGGTCGGGCGTCGCCGTGCGCGCCGATGTCGAGCTGGACTGGGTGCCGCTGCGTCCGGCCTGGTCGCTGGTCGGCACCGACGTGACCTCGATCGACGTGACGATCGTGCGGAAGGCGTACGACCATGGCCGGGGCGGCGCGCCGACGGTCACCCGGACGCTCACGGGTGCTGCCGCCCGGCGACTGGCGCAGGGGCTGGACCGGCTGGCGTCCGCGGCGCCGGAGGGTGCGCACTCGTGCCCGGCCCAGCTCGTCCAGGAGGACGACCGGGTCGTGGTGCACCGCCCGTCGGGCGACCTCACCTTCGACCGGTCTGGCGGCGGGTGCGCCTTCACGGCCACGGTGCGCGCGCCCGGCCACCCGGCGGCCTCCCTCGTCGGCAACGACTTCACCGCGACCGTGCTGTCCGAGCTCGGCCTTCCGGCGGACTACGGCCAGGCCTGACGAGCCGACGGCCTGCCGGACCTGGATGGTCAGGACCGGGCATGCGCCGGTGTGGGCATCACGATCCGGCCGCCCGGAGGCGGCGAGGTCAGGCGCCGACGCGGGTCGCAGCGAGCTCGATGCGGTCGTCCGGCTGCACCGCGGCCACGCGGAACCAGCCGGTCGACCGGGGTCCGTAGAACTCGCCGGGCGACACGACGATGCCGGCGCGCTCGGCGAGATCGCGGGCGGCGGCCCAGGCGTCGCCGTCCGGGGCGGGCGCCCACAGGTAGAACGCGCCGCGGGGCAGGTCGACGGCGTAGTCGGCGGCGGCGAGCACCTGCCGCAGCCGCATCAGCCGGGCCAGGTAGCGCTCGCGCTGCACCTCGACGTGGTCGTCGTCGCCGAGGGCCACGATCGCGGCCGACTGCACCGGGCCGGGCGGCATGAGTCCGGCGTGCTTGCGCACCTCGCGCAGGTACCCGACGAGCGCGGGGTCGCCCGCGTAGAAGCCGATGCGGGCGCCGGCGAAGTTGTCGCGCTTCGACAGCGAGTGCAGGGCGATGACGCCGTCGGTGCCCGACCGCAGCACGGTCGTCGGCCCCGCGTCCGTCCACGAGAACTCGGCGTAGCACTCGTCCGAGATCAGCGGGATGCCGCGCAGCCGCGCCCAGGTCGCGGCCTCCTGCAGGTCGAGCACCTCACCGGTCGGGTTCGCCGGTGAGTTCGCCCAGATGCACAGCGCCCGCTCGGCGTCGGTGTCGACGATCTCGTCCAGCGACTCGTAGGGCACCGCCCGGCACCCGGCGAGCGTCGCGCCCATCTCGTAGGTCGGGTAGCTGATCGCCGGGTAGAGCACCGTGTCGCGTGACGGGTCACGCAGCTTGAGGTACTGCGGCAGCGAGGCGACGAACTCCTTCGTGCCCACGCACGCCGCCACCTCGGTGCGCGGGTCGACCGCGGCGCCGAGCCGCCGGCTGATCCACTGCGCGGCGGCGAGCCGGAACTCGAACGTGCCGATCGACGGCGGGTAGCCGCGGGCAGCGTCGGGGTTGGCGAGCGCCGCCATCACCGCGGGCGGCGGCGCATCGCACGGGGTACCGATCGACAGGTCGACCGCCCCGCCGTCGTGCTCGGCCGCGATCGCGAGGATCTCGTTGAGCCGGTCGTACGGGTACGGCGGCGGCACGAACCCGGTCATCGACCCTCCCCCGGTCGCCGGTGCCACGGCAGCGGCTCGGTCTCGCGCCGGTGCAGCCGTTCGGCCAGCACCTCGGCGAGGTGATACCCGCGCACCTGCGCCAGCTGCTCGAGCTGCGTGCGGCACGAGAAGCCGTCGGCCAGGATCGTCGCGTCGTGCGGCGCCTCGCGCACCGCGGGCAGCAGCGCGGTCTCGGCGACGGCCTCGCTCACCTCGTAGTGCCCGCGCTCGACGCCGAAGTTGCCGGCCAGCCCGCAGCAGCCGCCGACCGGGTCGACCGCGGCGCCGCCGGACGCCAGCAGCGCGGCATCGGCGTCCCAGCCGAGCACCGCGTGGTGGTGGCAGTGCGGCTGGGCGACGCCCCGCACGTCGTCGAGCGGCGGCGGCTCGTACCCGTCGGTCGCCGACAGCAGCTCGGCCAGCGTGCGGGTCAAGGCTGCGACCTTCGCCGAGCGCTCGTCGTCGGGCAGCAGTTCGAGCACGTCGTGGCGCAGCACCGCGGCGCACGACGGCTCGAGGCCGACGATCGGCGTGCCGAACCGCACCGTCTGGTCGAGCGCCCGCAGCGTTCGCCGCAGCTGCCGCCGCGCGCCGTCGAGCTGGCCGGTGCTGATCCAGGTCAGCCCGCAGCAGACGGCCTTGTCGGTGATCTCGACCTGGTAGCCGGCGTCCTCGAGCACCTTCACCGCGGCGATGCCGACGTGCGGCGCGAACGCGTCGGTGAAGGTGTCGACGAACAGCACGACGGGGCGTCCGGTGCGGCCCGGGTGGTGCTCGAACCACTCGCGGAAGGTCTCGGTCGCGAACTCGGGCAGCGGGCGCCGCGAGTCGATGCCGCCGAGCCGCTTCGCCACCGGCGCGACCATGTCGCTGCGCAGCGTCGCGTTCACCAGCTTCGGGGCGCGCCTCGCCAGCTTCGTCCAGCGCGGCAGCCAGCCGAGCGAGTAGTGCGTCGGCGGACGCAGGCGGCGCTTGTAGCGGCGGTGCAGCACCTCGGCCTTGTACGTCGCCATGTCGACCCCGGCCGGACAGTCGGACGAGCAGCCCTTGCACGACAGGCACAGGTCGAGCGACTCGTGCAGCTCCTTGGCCTTCACGTCCTTGATCAGCGAGCCGTTGGCGAGCTCCTGCAGCACCCGCGAGCGGGCGCGGGTCGAGTCCTTCTCGTCGCGGGTGGCGAGGTACGACGGGCACATGACGCCGCCGCCGAGGGTGGTGTCCGCCCGGCACTTGCCGACGCCGACACAGCGGTGTGCGGCGATCGAGAGGTCGCCGCCGTCGTGCGTGAACGCGAAGCCGCCCTTCGCCCCGCGGGTCAGCGGCAGGGCGGCCGGCACGCGCAGGTCGGCGTCGAAGGGCCGCGGGTCGACGAGCACGCCCGGGTTCAACACGTTCGCCGGGTCGAAGAGCTGCTTCACCGCGCCGAACAGCGAGATGGCCGCGGGCGAGTACATGTGCGGCAGCAGCTCGCCGCGGGCACGGCCGTCGCCGTGCTCGCCGGACATCGAACCGCCGTGCCGACCGACCAGCTCGGCCGCGGCGACGATGAACTCGCGGAAGCGGGCCGGCTCGGTGCTGAGCGGGAAGTCGATCCGGGCGTGCACGCAGCCGTCGCCGAAGTGGCCGTAGGCCAGGCCGTCGACGCGGTGCTCGGCCATGAGCGCGTCGAACTCGCGCAGGTACGGCCCGAGCTGCGCGACCGGCACGGCGGCGTCCTCCCAGCCCGGCCAGGCCGGCGCGCCGTCGGGGGTGCGGCCGCCGAGACCGGCGCCGTCCTCGCGGATGCGCCAGAGGGCGCGGGCGGGAGCGCCGGTGACGATCGCGCTGTCGAGGCAGCCGGCGTCGGCGACGATCTTCTCGGCCGCCGCGATCGCCTCGGCCTCGGTGGCGCCGGCGGTCTCGACGAACAGCCAGCCCGCACCGCCGGGCAGCGCGGGCACGGCGGCCTCGCCACGGCGGCGACGCACGACGTCGACCAGCCGGGCGTCCATGCCCTCGACCGCGACCGGTTCGTGCACGAGCAGCGCAGGCACCGCCTCCGCAGCGGCGGGCATGTCGGGGTAGCCGAGCACCGCGAGCGCGACAGCCTTCGGCGCCTCGACCAGCCGCACGGTCGCGCCGAGCAGGACGGCGAGCGTGCCCTCGGTGCCGGTGAGGAACTTCGCGACGTCGGTGCCCCGCTCTGGCAGCAGGTGCTCGAGCGAGTAGCCCGACACCTGCCGGACGAAGCGGCCGAACTCGGTGCGCACGACCGCGAGATTGTCGTTGGCGAGCTGTCGCAACCCGGCGATCACCTCGCCGGCGCGCCCCGGCAGCGGCGCCGCGTCGCGCGGGTGCTGCCCCGCGGTGAAGCGGGTGCCGTCCGCGAGCACGAGGTCGAGCGCCCGCACGTTGTCGACGGTGCGTCCGTAGCGCAGCGCGCGCGCCCCGCAGGCGTTGTTGCCGATCGAGCCGCCGATCGTGGCGCGGGCGTGCGTCGACGGGTCGGGGCCGTAGCGCAGCCCGAACGGCGCCGCCGCGGCGGTGATGGTGTCGAGGACGGTGCCGGGCTCGGCGACCGCGGTGCGGGTGTCGGGGTCGACCGACAGCACGTGGTTCAGGTGCCGCGAGAACTCGAGCACGATGCCCGGGCCGACGGCGTTGCCCGCGGTCGAGGTGCCGCCCCCGCGGGACGTGATCGGCACACCGAGGCGGCTCGCGACCGCGACGGTGGCGAGCACCTCGTCGACATGCCGGGGGAAGACGACGACCTCGGGCACGACGCGGTAGTTCGACGCGTCGGTCGAGTACTCGGCTCGGCGGCGCCGTGCCGCATCGACGTCGGCCACGCCCTCGCGCCGCAGCGCGGCGAGCAGGCCGTGGGGATCGTCCGCCATCGGACCATTGTGCGACATCGGCCCCACCGGTCCTGCCGGGTCGAGCGCCGACGTGACCGGTCCGTCAGCCGGTCGCCTCGCCCGTGGCCCACGCCGGGGCCGGCGCGCCGTCGAGCACGCGGGCGACGGCGGCGCGGGCGGTCACCGGGCCGACCAGGTTGCCGGTGCCGCTGTAGCCGCCGACGGCCACCACACCGTCGTCGGCCAGCAGGCACAGCGGCCTGGCGTCGTCGGTGAACCCGACCGACGCCGCCCACCTGTGCGTCACCTCGACCGGGCCGCCGGCGAGCCGGAAGGCGAGCTCGTCGAGGTAGCCCTGCACCGGCGCGGTCGGCTCGGCGTCGGTCGTCCACTCGTCGGCGGCGAAGCGGTCGCGACCCCCGCCGACGAACAGCCGCCCGGACGCGTCCTGCTGGGCGTAGTCGTAGCCCCAGCGGCGGTACACCGGGCAGTCGTACCGGGGCGCGATCGGCGCGGTCGAGAGCATCTGCAAGCGGGCGGTGCGCACCGGCACGCCGGGCAGCAGCACGTCGAGCCGGCCGTCGACCGCGACGACGACGGCGCCGCAGTGGATCGTCCCGCTCGCGGTCGTCACCCGCCCGGGCGCGACACCGGTGACGAGGGTGTGCTGTACCAACCGGTCGACGAGCGGACGCGCCACCACGATCGCCCGGCGCGCCGGGTTCGTGGCCGCGTCGCCCGGGAAGAACAGGCCGCCCTCGTGCGGCTCGACGGCGAACCCGTGCTCGAGCATCGCCGCGGCCTGGGCGAGGCAGTCGGCCTGCTCGCGCTCGCGGTCGAGCTCCTCGGCCTCGCCCCGCGGGTCGGGCAGGCCGGCGATGCGCAGCGAGCCGACGCGGCGCACGACGTCCGGCCCGAGCCGCTCGACGGTGCGGTCGATCTCGGCGACGGTGGCGCGGTACAGCTCGACGGCCGGCCCGACACCCCACGCCGCGATGGCCGTGTGCAGCGGCTCGGCCGGCCCGGCGAGCAGGAACCCGCCGTTGCGTCCGGCGGCGCCGGCGGCGAGGCGTCAGGCGTCGACACCGAGCACCGACATCCCGCGGGCCACGCACTCCTCGACCGCCGCGAGCCCCGACGCGCCGAGCCCGACGACGCAGACGTCGACGGTCCGGTCGCCGTCGAGCGGCCCCGGACCGGTCCAGCCGGCCACGACCGCGTCGACGTCCCACCCGACCGGCGAGGCCGCCTTGTCCCCCGCCCCAGTCACCTGCGGACGTCCAGAATGACTGGGGCCGGGGACAAGCGGGCTCTCACCGACGCGTCACGGCAGCGCGAGCTGCGACTTGCCCAGCACGACGATGCCGCCGCTCGACACGTGGTAGCGGGTGCGGTCGAGCTCGGGCTCCACGCCGATGTGCGCGCCGTCCGGCACGACGACGTCCTTGTCGAGGATCGCCCGCCGGACGACGGCACCGCGCCCGATCTGCACGCCGTCCATGAGCACCGACCCCTCGACGTACGCGCCGGCATTGAGCCGCACGTTCGTCGACAGCACGCTGTGCCGCACCGTCGCGCCCGCGACGATCACGCCGGCGCCGACCATCGACTCCTGGGCGATGCCGCCCTCGACGAACTTGGCCGGCGGCAGTTGCGGGTGATGGGTGTAGATCGGCCACTGCTGGTTGTACAGGTTGAAGATCGGGTGCACCGCGATGAGGTCCATGTGGGCCTCGTAGTAGGCGTCGATCGTCCCGACGTCGCGCCAGTAGCCGTGGTCGCGGTCCTCGCTGCCGGGGACGTCGTTGTCCTTGAAGTCGTAGACGTAGGCCTCGCCCCGCTTGACCATCATGGGCATGATGTCGCCGCCCATGTCGTGGTTCGAGTCCTCGTTGTCGGCGTCCTCGCGCAGCGCCTCGAGCAGCGTCGAGGTGGTGAACACGTAGTTGCCCATCGACGCGTAGGTCGCCTCGGGGTCGTCCGGCAGTCCCGGCGGATGCGCCGGCTTCTCGAGGAAGTCGACGACCTTGCCCTCGCTGTCGGCGTCGATGACACCGAACGCGCTCGCCTCCGACCGCGGCACGCGGATGCCGGCGACCGTCGCGCCCGCGCCCGACTCGATGTGCTGCGCCACCATCTGGCGCGGATCCATCCGGTACACGTGGTCGGCACCGAACACGATGATGTAGTCGGGCTTGTCGTCGTAGATGAGGTTGGCAGACTGCAGGATCGCGTCGGCGCTGCCGGTGTACCAGCGCGGGCCGAGCCGCTGCTGCGCCGGCACCGGCGTCACGTAGTTGCCGGTGATCGCCGACATCCGCCACGTCTGGGTGATGTGCCGGTCGAGCGAGTGCGACTTGTACTGCGTCAGCACGCAGATGCGCAGGTAGCCCGCGTTCACGAGGTTGGACAGCACGAAGTCGATCAGCCGGTAGCTGCCGCCGAACGGCACCGCCGGTTTCGCCCGGTCGGCCGTCAGGGGGTACAACCTCTTGCCCTCGCCACCGGCCAGGACCATGCCGAGCACTCGGGGCTCCCGCCGCGCCATACCCCTCACCCTAGCCACGCCCGCCCCATCTGCGCGCACCTCGTTGCCGAAGCACCGTTGCGGCGGTGGCGGCGCCGGATAGCGTTGGGCCCATGCGCGTCGCCGTGCTCTCCCGTGAATATCCGCCCGAGGTGTACGGCGGGGCGGGGGTGCACGTCGAATTCCTCGTCCGCGAACTGCGCAACCTTGTCGACGTCGAGGTGCACTGCTTCGGCGGCACCCGACCCGAGGGCGGCGTGCGCGCCCACCCCGTCCCGGTCGATCTGGTCGACGCGAACCAGGCGCTGCAGACCCTCGGCGTCGACCTGTCGATGGTCGCGGCGCTCGGCGACGTCGACGTGCTGCACTCGCACACCTGGTACGCGAACCTCGCGGGCACGGTCGGCGGCATGCTGCGCGGCGTGCCGCACGTGCTGAGCGCGCACTCGCTCGAACCACAACGCCCGTGGAAGGCCGAGCAGCTCGGCGGCGGCTACCGCGTCTCGTCCTGGGCCGAGCGGCAGGCCTACGAGACGGCCGACGCGATCATCGCCGTCTCGTACGGCATGCGGGCCGACGTGCTGACGGCCTACCCGTTCGTCGACCCGGCGAAGGTGCACGTCATCCACAACGGCATCGACACGAACCTGTACCAGCCGTCCGAGCGCACGGACGTGCTCGACCGCTTCGGTGTCGACCCCGCGCGTCCGACCGCGATCTTCGTCGGACGCATCACCCGGCAGAAGGGGCTCGCCCACCTGTTGCGGGCGGCGCGCCAGCTGCACCCGGACATCCAGCTGGTGCTCTGCGCGGGCGCGCCCGACACCCCCGAGATCGCGGACGAGACGGGCAAGGCCGTCGCCGAACTGTCCTCGTCGCGCACCGGCGTGATCTGGATCGAGGAGATGCTGCCCCGCGACGAGCTCGCGCAGCTGCTCACCGCGGCGACCGTCTTCGTCTGCCCCTCGGTCTACGAGCCGCTGGGCATCGTCAACCTCGAGGCGATGGCCTGCGAGACCGCCGTGGTCGCGTCGGCGGTCGGCGGCATCCCCGAGGTGGTGGCCGACAACCTCACCGGCTGTCTCGTGCCCTACCACTCGGTCGAGGTCGAGGCCTTCGAGGCGGGCCTCGCGCACGCGATCAACGAGCTCTGTGCCGATCCGGCCCGCGCCGCCGCGATGGGCCGCGCCGGACGCGAGCGGGCCGTCCACGAGTTCGGCTGGGACACCATCGCCCACCGCACCGTCGACCTCTACCGCTCGCTGGCCCACTGACTCGGCTCTGTTTGCGCCGCCAGTGAGCGGTTCCGGCTCGTCGAACCGACAGCTGGCGGCGCAAAGAGCCCGCAGCGCCGTGGGGGGGGGGGGGGGCGGCGGCGTGGAGAGCAAGGGGGAGCACCCAGGAGAGGCGGCACAAGCACGGCCCGAACCACAACAACAACACCAACTTGTCTATGCCGGTCTTTCGC